>CAUYUB010000163.1:0-3957 GCA_963575685.1 Gammaproteobacteria bacterium
GTGATTTTCTCGATGGGATTGGCACCTAAAGCGTCCGTCACGATATCTGCGATGAGTCCCGCCATGGGTAGCAGACTTAGCACAAATACCAGGATTTTTGCGGCACGAATAAAATTTACGGAAGGATTCCGCCAGTTGATATTGTTCATCTCAGAAGTTCTTCTTCAAATCCATACCAGTGTAAAGCTGAGCGACCTGATCGGCATAGCCGTTGAAAAGCAGTGTTGGCCGTTTCAGAAATTCACCGAGGCGGCGCTCTTTGGCTTGGGTCCAGCGTGGATGGTCTACCTCCGGGTTGACGTTGGAATAAAAGCCATACTCCGTGGGTCCCGAATCGTTCCAAGTGGTATGCGGTTGCCGTTCGGTCAAGCGGATGCGCACAATCGACTTGGCACTCTTGAATCCGTATTTCCAGGGCACGACGAGGCGTATCGGGGCACCGTTCTGATTGGGCAGCACCTCGCCATACAATCCTACCGCCAATAAGGTCAGCGGATGCAGCGCCTCGTCGAGGCGTAATCCTTCGCGATAAGGCCAATCCAATACATGGGAGTGTTGTCCCGGCATCTGGGCCGGGTCCAGGAGTGTGGTGAATTCCACAAATTTGGCATTACCGGTAGGCTCCACCCGTTTAAGCAATTCCGCCAGCGGAAACCCCACCCACGGTACCACCATCGACCATGCCTCCACGCAACGGAGTCGGTAGACCCGTTCTTCCAGGGGCGCCAGTTTGAGGATCTCGTCGATATCGAATACCTTGGGTTTGTGGACCTCGCCCTCCACGGCCACCGTCCAGGGACGGATTTTCAGGGTCCCGGCAGATTTCGCCGGGTCCTCTTTATCGGTACCGAACTCATAAAAATTGTTATAACCAGTGACGGATTCGTAGGGGGTGAGTTTATCCTTCAGGACATAGCCACCCTTTTGGAGATCAGAGAATTTGGCCCCGGTCGCGAGAACCGGCGGGAGTGCCGCCAATGCGCCGGCACCGGCGGCCAGTTGTAGAAATCGTCGCCGGTCATGGAATAATTCGGCGGGAGTGATTTCAGAGGGCTTGATGTCGGTTGGTCGTTTGATCAGCATGTGATTCACCGTGGTGGTACGTTAAGTAACATTACCCAGCTATCCAATCGTAAGGGTATACTTAAGCCCTATGAATAACCTAAATATTGTTCAACAATTTGCCATCTGGATCCTGCCCGTACTCTTCGGTATTACCGTCCACGAAGTGGCCCATGGGTGGATGGCCAAGCGTCTAGGCGACCCGACGGCACTCATGCTCGGTCGGCTTACCTTGAATCCGATCAAACATATAGATCCCATCGGGACGGTGGTCATCCCCATTACCCTGCTGGTCATCGGTAGCTTTGCCGGGACCACCTTCCTCTTCGGCTGGGCGAAACCCGTCCCGGTGACCTTCGAGAACCTCCGTCATCCCAAACGCGACATGGCCCTGGTTGCTGCCGCTGGCCCTGCCGCCAACCTACTGATGGCGTTATTGTGGGGGTTGGTGATGAAGGTCGGCTATCTATTGTCGGGAGAGGCGACCGCTTGGGTAGGTGACCCGCTGTTTTATACGGGAGGCGCTGGGATCGCCATCAACAGCATCCTGATGGTCCTGAACCTATTACCCCTTCCGCCCTTGGACGGCGGACGGATCCTGATAGGATTGCTGCCTGAGCCGTTTTCCGGGTGGCTGGCGCGGATCGAATCGTACGGCCTGCTGGTCCTGCTGCTCTTGTTGAGCACCGGAACCCTCGGCTGGATGATGACCCCTCTGGTAGAGTTGGTTCAGTCCGCAGTGGTGTCGGTATTGCGCTTATAAGCCCAATCGGTTCGCACCATACATTCGTCTGAGCCAGTCAATTCGTTACAATTATTATTTAACGGTACCCACCTATCATGCATTCTACGGCTGCCCCCCAAAACCAGCGCGTCCTCTCCGGTATGCGTCCTACCGGTGCTCTCCATTTGGGCCACTATCATGGTGTACTGAAAAATTGGTTGCACCTACAGCATGAATACCAGTGTTTCTTCTTCGTGGCTGACTGGCACGCCCTGACTACCCACTATGAGGAGCCGGGCATCATCGGGGCGAACCTTTGGGAGATGGTCATCGACTGGCTGGTAGCGGGCATCGATCCGTCTGCGGCGACGTTATTCATCCAATCCAGGGTACCGGAACATGCCGAACTCCACCTGCTTTTGTCCATGGTGACTCCGCTGAGCTGGCTGGAGCGGGTGCCAAGCTACAAGGACCAGCAGGAACGGCTCAAGGGGCTCGATCTAGCGACCTACGGCTTTCTTGGCTATCCGCTCCTTCAGGCCGCCGACATCCTCATCTACAAGGCGGGCCGGGTACCAGTAGGGGAAGACCAGGTCGCCCACATCGAATTGACCCGAGAGGTGGCGCGTCGTTTCAACCATCTCTATGCAAAGGGAAAAGAGCGTCCGATCTTGCCCGAACCGGCGGCCTTACTCACCCCCGCCTCCAAAATGCCGGGCCTGGATGGGCAGAAAATGTCGAAATCCTACGGCAATACCATTGCCTTGCGTGAGTCCCCCGCCTCCATCGAAAAGAAGCTGCGTACCATGCCCACCGACCCGGCCCGGGTACGCCGCACCGACCCCGGTGACCCCGACAAGTGTCCCGTATGGCAATTTCACGTGATCTATTCCGCGGAGGACACCAAGACCTGGGTCCAGCAAGGCTGCCGTAGCGCGGGGATTGGCTGTCTGGACTGCAAACGGCCGGTCATCGATGCCGTGCTCGCTGAAACCGCCCCCTTCCGGGAACGGGCACAGGATTATCTGGGACGTATGGAGTGGGTACACAACCTTATTGAAGAAGGTTGTGCGGCTGCCCAAAAAGTAGCCAGGGAGACCCTTGGCGAGGTACGCCAGGCGATTGGTCTCACCAGATGAATCACTGACCGGCTCGTCCCTGGTGACGAATACCTTGACGCCCATTGTCCGTCACCTCGGCAGGTGTGATTACCTGCCGAGTTGGCAAGCCATGCAACAATTCACCGCCGCACGTACCCCTCAAACGGTCGACGAAATTTGGTTGTTGGAACACCCCGCGGTTTATACCCTAGGTCAGGCGAGCCGCCCCGAACATCTGTTGGACCCTGATCCGATCCCGGTGATCCAGACAGATCGGGGGGGGGCAGGTTACCTATCATGGTCCAGGACAAGTAGTCGCCTACACTTTGCTCGATATTGCCCGACGGGGGCTTGGGGTACGACGCTTAGTAAGTACGCTGGAACAGGCGGTGGTGAATCTGCTTGCGGATTACGGCATTACTGCGCACGTTCGACCCGAGGCCCCAGGGGTTTACGTAGGACCGGCTAAGGTTGCCTCCCTGGGTCTACGTATCCGTCGTGGATGCGCTTATCATGGCTTGGCGCTGAATGTTGCCATGGATCTTGCACCTTTTGCCCGCATCCATCCCTGCGGCTACCCAGGACTACCCATTACCCAGCTTTCATCGCTCGGCGGACCGGCCAATCCGGCAGAGGTTGCTGCGGCATTGGCAATGCGCTTGGTGGCTTTGCTTACTCAATCCTCAGAGAAATCATGACCTAACGCCTCCCTTCCCCTAACCGCTTTCCGGGAGTATGTCATCGAATCCTACGACGCCATCCCATCACCTTCGACACCCTGAAATTCGTCGAGCGTCTCACCACTGCTGGTGTCCCAGAAGCCCACACCAAGTGAAGTCTTTGCCTTGCGCAATATCCTAAAGGAGTCCTTGGATACCGCCCTTGCTACTTGCTCAATTCGATCTGCTTGTCGGCGTCCTGATACACTTGCTCGGCTATCCTCTCACGCCTCTTCTTCTCGGTTGTTGCCAATGTTTCCACCAACCAGGCTGCCAGATAGCAGTGCGATGGTCGACGCAGTCAGCCACAACCAGAACGCCATTGGTTATGTTGATGCAACATTCATGAATG
>CAUYUB010000164.1:0-3944 GCA_963575685.1 Gammaproteobacteria bacterium
TACCACAATCTGTGCAGTCGTCAGCGTTCCGATCTGTTCGTTAGTGAGAGCATTGATATCCGCTGTGTTTAGGGTCGCAACCTGCGCGGTCTGTAGTGCAAAAATTTGATCAATAGTCAGTGCTTGGACGTTTGTCGTGTTCAGGGCTACGATCTGCGCGGTCGTCAACGCTGCAATTTCCCTCGTGTTGAGCGCTTGGACCTGATTTACGCTCAATATCACGATGTCCGCCGTATTCAATGCAACAACCTGTGTGGTTGTTAGCGCTCCGATTTGATCATTCGTCAGTGCATTGACATCTGATGTGCTTAGTGCAGCAACCTGAGCGGTCTTTAGTGCCAGAATTTGATCAATAGTCAGTGCCTGAACATTTGTCGTGTTGAGCGCGCCGATCTGCGCGGTCGTTAATGCGGCAATTTCCCTTGTGCTGAGTGTTTGTATCTGGTTCACGCTCAGTATCGCGATACTCGCCGTATTCAATGCTACGACCTGGGCGGTTGTCAGCGTTCCGATTTGGTCATTCGTCAGTGCTTTGACCTCCGAGGTACTCAGTGCTGCAATCTGTGCGGTCTTTAGTGCCAAAATTTGGTCAATAGTCAGCGCTTGGACGTTTGTTGTGCTGAGAACTCCGATCTGTACTGTCGTCAAGGCTGCAATTTCTCTCGTGCTGAGCCCCTGGATCTGATCCATGCTCAGTACCGCAATGTCCGACGTATTCAATGCCACGACCTGCGCGGTCGTCAATGACCCGATTTGATCATTCGCCAGTGCATTCACATCCGATGTGCTTAGGGCCGCAACCTGCGTGGTCATCAGCGCCACGATTTGCACGGTCGTTAGTGCAACAACCTGGTCAGTCGTCAATGCCGCAATTTGGTCAGTAGTCAGTGTCTGCATATCCACAGTACTGAGCGCCACAATCTGCACGATCGTTAGCACTGCGATCTGACCAGTCGTCAGCATTCCAATCTGGTTAGCGGTCAATGCCCACATATCCGCGGTGCTGAATACCGCAATCTGTGAGGTTGTCAGTGCCGTGATCTGGTCGGTGGTCAACGTCTGCACGTCCATGGTACTGAGCGCCACGATCTGTGTGGTCTTGAGTGCCGCAATCTGGGCGGTCGTCAGTGCCGAGATCTGGTCGGTGGTCAACACCCGCATGTCCGCCGTGCTGAACGCCGCGACCTGGGCGGTCGTCAGCGCCGCGATCTGGTCGATGGTTAGTGTTCGTACGTCCGCGGTACTGAACGCCACGACCTGTGCGGTCATCAGTGCCGCGACTTGGGCGGTCGTCAGCGCCGCGATCTGGTCCGTGGTCAACGCTCGCACATCCGCTGTGCGGAACGCCGCGATCTGGGTGGTCGTTAGTACCGCGATCTGGTCAGTGGTTAACGTCCGCGCGTCCGCCGTGCTGAGTGCCACGACCTGCGCGGTCGTTAGCGCTTCGATCTGCGCATTTGTCAGTACATTCATATCCGCGGTGCTGAACACGGCAATTTGGGCGGTCGTCAGTACCCCGATCTGGTCAGTGGTCAACATCCACACGTTCTCGGTGCTGAGTGCCACGACTTGGGCGGTCGTCAGCGCCATGATCTGATCAGTGGTCAACGCCCCAATGTCCGCCGTACTGAACACCGCAACTTGCGCGGTTGTCAGCGCCCTGATTTGGTCAATGGCGAGCGTTTGCACGTCCACGGTGTTGAGCGCCACGATCTGGCTGGTCTTCAGTGCCGCAATCTGCGCGGTCGTCAGTGCCGCGACCTGGTCAGTGGTCAGTGCCCGGATGCCCGCCGTGCTGAGTGCCGCGATCTGCGCGGTTGTCAGCGCGGCGGCCTGGTCAGTGGTTAGCGCCTGCGCGTCTACCGTGGTGAGCGCCGCGACTTGGGCGGTCGTCAGTGCCGCGACCTGCGCGGTTGTTAGTACCCCGATTTGGTCAGTGGTCAGTACATTCACTGCCATGGTGTTGAGCGAACCGACCTGTGCGGTGGTCAGTGCCCGCATGTCCGCTGTGCTAAACGCTGCGATCTGTGCAGTCTTCAGTGCTCCGATCTGGGCAGTGGTTAACGCCTGCACGTCCGTCGTGCTGAACACGAGGATCTGTGTGGTTTTCAATACCGAAATCTGCGCGGTGGCCAGTGCCTCGATCTGGTCAGTGGACAACACTCCCATGTCCGCGGTGCTGAGTACCAAGGTCTGTGAGGTTGTCAGTGCTGCGATCTGGTCAGTGGTCAGCGTCTGCACGTCCGCCGTCGTGAGTGCCACGATCTGCGTGGTCTTCAGTGCCGCAACCTGGGAGGTCGTGAGCACCTCGATCTGGCCAGTGGCCAGCGTCCGCATGTCCACGGTACTAAGTGCTACAACCTGTGCAGTCGTCAGTGTCATGACCTGATCGGTCGTGAGTACATTCACATCTGCTGTACTGAACACGGCGACCTGCGAAGTCGTTAGTGCCATGATCTGGTCAGTGGTCAACGTCCAGATGTCTGCCGTGCTGAACGCCGCAATCTGTGAGGTCGTCAGAACGCCGATCTGGTCAGTGGTCAGGGCCAGCACATCTACCGTGCTGAGCGCCACGATCTGGGTAGTCTTCAGTGCCGCAACCTGCGCGGTCGTCAGTGCTGCAATCTGAACGGTGGTCAGTGTCCGGATATCCGCTGTGCTGAAGGCGATGACTTGTGCGGTTGTCAGTGCCTCAACCTGAACGGTCGTTAGTACATTCACATCTACCGTGCTGAGGACTGCGATCTGTACGGTGGTCAGTACCCCGATCTGGTCGGTGGTCAACGCTTCGATGTCCGCTGTGCTAAACACCGCGATCTGTGAGGTCGTCAGTGCCACAATCTGGCCAGTAGTCAGTACATTCACCTGCTCTGTGTTGAACACCAAGGTTTGGGCGGTCGTCAGCGCTGCGATCTGAGTGGTCGTCAGTGCCACAATCTGGTCCGTAGTCAGTACATTCATATCCGTTGTGCTGAGCGCCACGATCTGTGTGGTTTTCATTGCTTCGATCTGGGCAGTGGTCAGTACATTCACCTCCACCGTGCTGAACGCCACGATCTGCGTGGTTTTCAGTGCCGCAACCTGCGCGGTCGTCAATGCGACGACCTGCGCGGTCGTTAGTACATTCACATCCATCGTGCTAAACGCCAGGACCTGCGCGGTCGTCAACGCCCCGATCTGGTCAGTGGTCAGGATATTCACATCCATGGTACCGAGCGCGGCAACTTGCGCGGTCGTCAGCGCGGCAATCTGCGCGGTCATCAATACATTCACAGCCGTTGTGCCCAACGTCACAACCTGGGTAGTCGTCAGTGCCGCGACTTGTGCGATCGTCAACGCCCCGATTTGCGCGGTAGTCAGGACATTCACATCGGCTGTGTTCAGTGCCATGACCTGCACGGTCGTCAGGGCTACGATTTGGTCAGTGGTCAGCGCCCGCACGTCCACGGTGCTGAACGCGGCGACCTGCGCGGTTTTCAGTGCGGCGAGCTGATCATTGGTCAGCGCTCGGATATCCGAGGTGTGGAGAGTCACGATTTGCGCGGTCGAAAGTGCCGCGACTTGTGTGGTCGTCAGTGCCGCGACCTGGGTGGTCGTTAGTACATTCACATCCGCGGTGCTGAGCGCTACGATTTGTGTGCTCTTTAGTGCGCTAATTTGGTCTGTGGTCAATACATTCACATCGGCCGTGTTCAGTGACACGATCTGTACGGTCATCAGCGCAGTAATCTGCGCGGTCATCAGTGCCCTGATCTGGGCAGTGGTCAATACGCTCATATCCATTGTGTTGAACGCCGCGATCTGAGCGGTCGTCAACGCTAAAATCTGTACAGTCGTCAATACGCTCACATCCGCGGTGCTGAATGCGGCAACCTGCATGGTCTTCAGTCGGAATGTGTCAATGATTTCGAGACACGAAAGTTAGAAAATTAGTGTAGATCGTG
>CAUYUB010000165.1:0-3903 GCA_963575685.1 Gammaproteobacteria bacterium
TCGTGTCTCGAAATCATTGACACATTCCGTCCACGACCTGCGTCACACTTGTGCTACTTGGCTTGTTCAGGCGGGAGTGTCTATCAGGGGAGTAGCTGAGGTGTTAAGGCACTCTGACATTAGGGTAACTATGCGCTATGCGCATCTCGCACCTGAGAACACGAAGGCAGCGGTTGCGAGGTTAGAGATCGATGAGTCACGATCTGGTCACGCAGATAATTTTAAGGTTGCGTGACTATATCGTAACAACTTGATTTTCTTGGTCGGGGTGAGAGGATTTGAACCTCCGACCACTGCCTCCCGAAGGCAGTGCTCTACCAGGCTGAGCTACACCCCGAGGGGTAGTCAATAATGACGATTGACTGAAAACTCCACAAGACCTTCCAAGGCATCACGATAGCTGCTTCGCGGTAGATCCTGAAGGGCCGTCCGAGCTTTATTGGACTCTTCCTGAGCAGAGCGGATAGTGTAGGCGATCGCTCCAGTGGCTTCAATGGCTTCAATAACTGCATGAAGGTTGTCACGCCCTCCAGTCAGGATGGCCTCCCGTACCACGGCTACTTGTGCAGGGGTGCCATGGCGCATGGTGTGGATGAGGGGCAGGGTAGGTTTTCCTTCCTCCAGGTCATCGCCTACATTTTTTCCCATCTCCTCAGAAGAAGAGCTGTAATCGAGGACATCATCAATGAGCTGGAAAGCAGTACCGAGGTGCCTCCCATAGGTAGCCATAGCCTGTTCACTCGCCGTACCACATCCGGCGAGGACGGCCCCGAGTTCAGCCGCAGCCTCGAACAGTTTGGCGGTCTTGCAGCGAATTACCTCCAGATAGCGAGCTTCACTGGTTTCCGGATCGTGACAGTGAACGAGCTGCATTACCTCGCCTTCGGCAATGGTGTTGGTGGCATTGGCCAGGATCTCCATGACCCGTAGGTTGCGGACTTGAACCATCATCTGAAACGAGCGTGAGTATAAAAAATCACCCACCAAAACGCTGGCTTCATTTCCCCAGAGATTATTAGCAGTTTTCCGACCGCGGCGTAACTCCGAGCCGTCCACCACATCGTCATGGAGCAGGGTAGCCGTATGGATGAACTCTACGACGGCGGCCAAATTGATATGGTATGAGCCTAGATAGCCGAAGGCACGGGCCGACAGCAGTACCAGCATCGGACGCAGGCGCTTTCCACCACCAGCGATAATGTAATTGCCGAGCTCATTGATTAGCGCCACCTCGGAACACAGCCGATCACGAATTAGGGCATTGACCCCATGCATATCTTCCGCAGCTAGGGCGTAGATCTCTTCGATGGGCATTGCGGAATGGGTGGTAGCAAGCGGAAGGATACCGGACACGGGGGAGGCTGATTAGGTTGGCGGAACAGGGCAAGTCGGGCGATTAGGAAAAATCTCCTGTATGCAACGGTAAAATGCACTATTTTGTAGAGGATTGCAACCAGGATCTGTCTGCCCGAAGTGGATTAGTGTGAACCTGTCAACAATTCCTTGGCACTCTATTTGCGTTCAATAGCATAACATCCATAACTAGTCAATAAGTTGGCAGACATGCAATCTTATTTGTTAAGTAATTATTTTATAATATATTTTTGTTCTGCCTTTCTCTTGGGTATGCTGCATGTCACTCCTTTGGCGGCAGAACAACCGCTGACAGCAGAGTCACCTCAGAGCATTCAGAGCCTCGACTCCATTACCGCAACCGTACGGGCCTTCCTTAGCCCTGTTCGACCAGGCGGGGGAGAGCCTCCACCTGTCACTATAGACTCGCTGGACCCGCGATTACGGCTTTCCGCCTGCACCAAACCTTTAGAGGTATCCCTAGCCCCGGGCAGCCGTCCTACCGGTCGAACCGTGGTAGCGGTGCATTGCTCTTCCCCTCATCCCTGGTCGTTGTATGTTCCTGCCAAAGTAACAACACCCGTACTGGTTGTCGTAGCAACCAGACCCCTTCTCCGGGATCAGGTATTGAAAGCCGCCGATGCTACCGTCGAGCAACGCGATGCCGGCGACCTAACAAGCGGTTACCTGACGGACCCGAACCAGGTTTTGGGTAAAATCCTCACTCGTCCGGCAACAGCGAGATCGGCCTTAACTCCTGACCAAGTGCTGGCGGTTCGGGTGATACGCCGAGGAGAACGGGTCACGCTTGTGGTACAGGGCGCAGGGCTCGCAGTGCGTAGCGCAGGCGTGGCTCTTTCGGACGCAGGGGTTGGAGAGCGGGTATCAGTACGCAACGAAAGTTCGCGACGGATAGTAGAGGGAACGGCGAAGGAGGTAGGCGTAGTGATTATGGATTGGTAAACGTGATACGTGATGATTATGAAGATCCAACCAAAACCACGAAAATCATACAACAAAGCAAATGCCATCTTTTTGACGCTAGATCCCTAAAGCTTTTCAAAGCCGGGCCGCTACCACAGCCATAGCTCTTGTGGAGAGACTACTATGGCCATTGAGATCACTGGCGCCCCCGCAGCAGCAGCAAGCGTTGCGGTGAATAAGATCGCCTCCCAAAACCAAGGCGACCATCGCGAGCCCCAACGAGTCAGTCAACCCTCCAATACTGACCGCAATGATCGCGTGAGCCTCACGGCAGCGGCTGAACATCTCCGCCGAGCAGAGGATAATAGTGCTAAGCAGCCCGTCGTCGACACCAAACGTGTGGAAGCCATCCGTCAGCAAATTGCCGATGGTACTCACAAAGTCAATGCCTCCCGCGTTGCCGACAAACTGCTTAATTTCGAGTCTTCGCTAAGCGGCGCCTCTCGAACGCATTGAGATAGTCCATGCCTCCTTCTTCCATTACGCCAAGCTCCCTTAGCGTTCTTTCTTCCAGATTGATAGCGAGTTTGTCTGAGGAAGCAACCATTGCTGCCAAACTCCTGTCTCTACTGGAAGAAGAGCCTAAGGTATTGCTAGGTCGTGACCATCAAGCCATTCTTGAATTGTCCCATCGCAAACAAAACCTCGCCGAACAATTGGTACAGGGGGAGCTTGCACGACGTCGTTGTTTGGAGGGAAGCGGGTTACCGGTAGACCTACCACTGTTGGAAAAGGCACTCAAGGATGCCGGTGCCGAGGAGGCCGCCGCCGCTTGCCACCATCTGAAGAAGATTGCCACCGCCTGCGCCGAATATAACCGAAGCAACGGGATCCAAGTGGAAACCAGATTGCGTCATGTGCGACGGGCTCTGGAAATTGTCACCGGCCGCCCCCCTGAAGTGGAATCTTACGGACCCACTTATGGACAACGTAATCGTCTCGCACCACGCGGCAACGGGCGATCCTGGGCGAAAGCCTAATGCCCATACGAGAAAATGAATAGATATCTTCACCAATCGCCTCATCCGTAATCAACAGCCTTTCATCCGCTTTGTCGTCGTTTCCTTTTCTCCTCCGCAGTATTCCTACGCTCTCCATCCGTCGCCCGCAGTGATGGACGCGTTGCCATATGCTCTTCTTTTGCCTCTTGAATAGCTTATTGGTAAACGATAATCAATCCATATCATACCTCTCCACTCCTACCATACCAATGACGAAACATTTCTTGTTAGTATGATATCATTTTGACCATCTCACCCGATCGGTACCGCTCCGCCCATGAGAACCGCCTGACTCCTGCCTGATACCCTACCACCAGGATAAGGTATCCTCCACTACATCTACCCGTTGGGAGAGAGTGCACTGAACGATTGATGTTGCTTCTTCAATAGGAGATTTTGCTATGTATGGTGATTTTAC
The DNA here is from genome assembly GCA_963575685.1 of Gammaproteobacteria bacterium. Taxonomy (GTDB): domain Bacteria; phylum Pseudomonadota; class Gammaproteobacteria; order CAIRSR01; family CAIRSR01; genus CAUYTW01. The sequence continues at coordinate 3,757 of CAUYUB010000165.1, forward strand.
GAAACAGGTCTTGTCATTCCTCGAAAAACCTAGGATAAAAGAAGAGATCGATTCAAAATTCGGAAAGGGTCAATGGGCTTCAGCGGTACATCGTCTTATAAAAGCATCTTGCGTTTCCATTATTAAGGTAGAGAACAAAAGTACCAA
>CAUYUB010000166.1:0-30665 GCA_963575685.1 Gammaproteobacteria bacterium
GTAAAATCTTCCATGAATGTGGCGGAGGGTACCAGACCATCACATTCAATGTAGTTTTCCTCCGTGTATCTGATATTAAAAGCGGATTGCACTTGCTCAATGGATTTGAAGTCGGTAAAAGCCATGATGGTGCCTTACATATTTAACCATTGTATAAATGGCAATGGACGAGGTGCGTGTCGGATAATGCCGCGGTACACGGGTAGTGTTGTCGGCAAACGGGAAGGACGGCCGGACAGCGCGGATGAAAGTAGCAGCCGGAGGGGGGAGTGGCTGGTGAGGGCGGATCGCCGGAGAGACGTACAATCTCGCGCCGTGTCTTGGGTTCTATGACTGGTACCGCAGCGAGTAATGCTCGGGTATAGGGATGTTTGGGCGTTTTCAGTACCTCGTCCACATTCCCTTGCTCGACAATGCGTCCTAGGTACATCACCGCAATACTATGCGCCAAATATTCGACCAGACTGAGATTATGGGTGACAAACAGGTAGGCAATGCCGAGATTATCCTGCAATTCTTTGAGTAGATTTATTATCTGGGCTTGGACTGAGACATCCAGGGCGCTCGTGGGTTCGTCGCAGACAATGAGTCGTGGCTCTACCGCCAGTGCCCGGGCGAGGGCGATGCGCTGGCGCTGGCCGCCGGAAAACTCGTGCGGGTAGCGGTGGACCATGTCCGGGCTCAGGCCGACCTGTCGAAGCAACGCCGCCACGCGCGTCTTGCGTGCCGTAGCATCTCCTCCCACTCCGAGGGCCGCCATTCCCTCGCCGATAATCTCACCCACCCTCATCCGGGGATTCATTGAGGCATAAGGGTCCTGAAACACCACTTGGAGGTCCCGCCGCCGCCGACGCAGGGCCTCGCCGGAAAGCCAGGTAAGGTCAACGCCATCGAATAAGACCCGCCCGCCGCTTGGTCGTAGGAGCTGAAGGATACCCTTGCCCACCGTCGTTTTGCCGCAGCCGGATTCCCCGACCAGGGCCACGGTGTGTCCTGCGCAAACCGTGAGCGAGACCCCATCGACAGCGTGTATGTATCCCTTAATCCGCTGCAACCATCCGGTGCGAATCGGGAAATGGACCATCAGCCGGCGGACCTCCAATAGCGGCGGTGTTTCCCGCCCCGCCCACGGTGAGGGTTGCCGAAACGCTGGCAGGATTGCGCCGGAATCGGCAGCATCGCGTTCGACATCGTCCGACTGGACGAGCGTTGGGTCATAGAGGTGGCAGCGTACCTGCGCCCCACCTGACAGCTCCAACCACCGTGGGGCGTGGTCATGGCAGTGAGCCCAGGCCAAGTCGCAGCGCGGCGCGAAACGGCATCCCTGAAAGGTTTGATGGAGCGGCGGCACGCTACCGGGGATGACGGCAAGTGCGCGGTCACGATGGGTGCGGTTGGGGAGAGCGGCAAATAGTTTGCGCGTATAGGGGTGACGTGGGGTGGCAAAGAATTGGGCGCGCGGGGCCTGCTCTACCAGGTGTCCGGCATACATCACTGCCACACGGTCGGCCATCTCGTGGACCACGCCCAGGTCGTGGGTGATGAGCAGCATGGCCATCCCCGTTTCACGGGTGAGGCGTTTCATCAACGCCAGGATCTGGGCCTGGAGGGTGACATCCAGCGCGGTGGTAGGCTCGTCGGCGATGAGGAGGTCGGGTTGGCAGGCGAGTGCCATGGCGATCATTACGCGCTGCTTCATCCCCCCCGAAAATTGGTGGGGATACTCCTCCAGGCGTTGCTCCGGGTCGGGGATGCCGACCTGCGCGAACAGCGCCGCCAGCCGGGTGTGTAGCTCTGCGCCGTGCAGACCAAGGTGGCGACGCAGTGGCTCAGCTACTTGGGCGCCGACGGTCATCACCGGGTTGAGCGACGATTGGGGCTCCTGAAAGACCATCGCCAGACGCCGCCCGCGCACCTGACGCATGGCCGTTTCGGGCAGACACAACAGCTCTTCGCCGTTGAGGCGCACGCTGCCCCCGAGTTGCCTTCCCGTTTCCGGCAGTAGGCGCATCAGAGAGAGCGCCGTGAGCGATTTACCGCAGCCCGATTCACCAAGCAAGGCAAAGGTTTCGCCGTCATGAATACGGAAACTCACCCCATCCACCGCGTGTAGTTCACCATGGGGGGTCGTGAGGGTAGTGTGTAGGTCCTCTGCCTCCAGCAATACGTCGGTGTTCACCATAGGGTCTCGCGGCAGGTACGTATACTGAATTCGGCGTTTTGGGATGGCAAAAACATAAATAATAAAGAGGGATAACAGGTGATGGGGCGTAGTAGGCGCGTAGGCGGGAGTGTATGAAGTAAGTGCGGTATCGGGTACAGACCTATCAGAAATTGTCTGGTTCATAAGGCAAGTCCCTGTTAAAAAACTATCAGGAGCCAACCGCCGCTACGCGGCATTGACCGATCTGGTAGTTCTTTAACCGGGAGTTGCCTACTCCAAAAAGTTATTTGGCGTTCTCTGCGAAATTTTACGTTGGTGGTCAGATGGTCCGGCGCTATTTCTCCTTTGAGGCGGGTTTTCCTCCGTCGCCTTCATCTTCCGAGGTGGGAGCGTCGGGCATTTTGTGGACAAGACCTTTGTGGCAATCGATACAGGTCTGTCCGCGTTCAGATGCGCCCTCATGTTTCTTGCGGGCAGAGCGGCTTTGTTCAGTGAAACTCATGTGTTGGAAGGAGTGGCAACCTCTACACTCCCGTGAATCGGTTTCCTTCATCTTGGCCCAAACATTTTCGGCCATTGCCTGACGATGTGCTTCATATTTCTCAGGGGTGTTGGTGGTCCCCATGATTTCGTGGAAAAGATCTTTACTGGCCATGATCTTGGCCTGCATCTTGGGCCAGAAGCTCTTCGGCACATGACAGTTCGGACAACCTGCATGGACACCACTACGGTTATTCCAGTGGGTCTTGCTCTCTTGAAGTTCCTTGAGGTTGACCTGCATGGAGTGGCAGGAGGTACAGAATTCGGTGGTGTTGGTTGATTCCAAACCAACATTGAAACCGCTCACCAATATTACCGTAAAGAGAAATACCACGGCACCAAAGATAATCCATTTGCGTATAGATTTTCCAGTTTCCTGACTAGCTGCATCATTAGTAGTCATGAATGATCTCGCAGGGGGGAATGATGTTGGATTTGCTTATGTGGCTGTTTGACTTATTGGTGGTCAGAAATCACCCTTGGCCGCACCATACATGATCTCTTGAATCACGCCCCATACCCGTAGTGCTTCCTTGCGCAGATCGGTAGGTAACGGCTTTCCTCCATGGATCATGAGGTCGAGTCGCATGGTATAGAGCCACAACTTGCCCTTTGCATCCTGGACCAGACTGATGCGACACGGCATAAATGCGGTATAGACGTTGTTATAGTCTGCCATCATTTTTCCGACCCGTGCGTCACAGAATGAGAGAAACTCAATGTGACGGTATGGCCGACCAGTAATCGCTTCTACCTGCTTGTAAAATGGTGCCTCGCCGACAAACAGAAAATTGCGGGCGTTCGCCAGACTCTTAAGCGACTCCTTTACGTCTTCAACAGAGGCACCGTCTCTGACGGGTACGCCTAAAACCATTGCGTCCCCTGGATCCATTGTAGAGAAAAGCGTCTTTGCAAAATCCAGGTAGGTGGGTACCATCCCAACATCGAATTCCGAGAGTAGCTCCTTCGTTTTCAGATATCCCACCGCGCCGATGATAACGGCGACCAGTCCAATCACTGCCAGTATGTTTCGGATGAGTCGCATTGTTCCCCCTTAATGGTATACAAGTATTAAAATCATTAGGTTAAGTTGTGTCCTCGTACTCCCGACGTAAGGACTGTAAACTCTTATTGACGGCACCATCCATAAGAGATGCGCTCACCTACCTGTGGGCGGATTTCCTATTCGTATAGCTTAAAGTACCTACTGACTTGTAGGTGAATTCATAAATCATATACTATCAAATACGTATCTATCTCTGGGTAGATTTCCTAGTCTATATACTTCTAAGTACTCATTCACTGATGGTTGGATTTTCTATCTTGTAGATGATACCTTCAGGCATTCACCTATTGTGGGTGGATTTCTTATTTGTCATTTGGTTAGCCTTGCCAACTCCGGATGTTTAGGCCAACCTCCGGGAGCTTGGGGTGTCCACGACTGGATACCGAATCTTTTTGGCCTTTCAACCAAAAGGAGACGATAAGGTGTATAACAAGATTAACGCTGCCCTGGTGGTGGCTGTGGTACTTGGTGTATCCACGCCAGCTCTCGCTGAGCAGGCACTCGCTACCGGTAGCATGCTGGCCAATAATTGCACCGGCTGTCACGGCATCGACGGTGCCAGTCATGGGCCCTCCATCCCCAGTATCGGCGGGCTGTCCAAAGAGTACTTGGTCGGGATCATGAAAGCCTATCAGGAAGGCAAGGCCTATTCCACCATCATGGGCCGGATCGCCAAGGGTTACACGGAAGATGAAATTAAGGTGATGGCTGATTATTATGCCGGTAAACCATTCGTTAGTGCCAATCAGAAATTTGATGCCAAGTTGTCGAAAAATGGAGAAAGTCTCCACGAGAAATATTGTGGGAAATGCCACGAAGAGAAAGGTTCCTCCAGTGACGAAGCGGGTATTTTGACCGGCCAATGGATGCCCTATCTCCAATGGACGATTGCTGATTTTAAGGGCAGCAAGCGCGAAGCAGAAAAGAAAATGTTGACCAAGCTCGAACAGTTGCTTGCCGACAAGGGTGACGCCGGGCTCGATGCCTTGCTCAACTATTACGCCCGCCAAAAGAAATAAGACCTTGGAGACGGATACCATGAATCTTACGCGCAGAAACCTTCTCAAAGCGACCGGTGCTATCGGTGCGGCTGGTCTGTTCGGCTTTCCCTTCCTTGCTCTAGGTGGTACGAATAAGAAAGTAGTCGTGGTTGGTGGTGGAACCGGAGGGGCCACGGCGGCAAAACACCTTCGGATGATAGACCCAAGTATCGAAGTAACCCTGATTGAAGCCAATCAGGATTATTATACCTGTTATCTCAGTAATGAAGTGTTAAGTGGTGACCGTAAACTAGAATCGCTGCACTTCGGCTACACGGGGTTGGCCAAACACGGTGTTAAGGTGGTGCATGATCTGGCCACCGCCATCGACGCTGAGAAAAAGGTAGTTAAGACTGCCGGCGGAAAGGAGTTTGCTTTTGATCGTTGTGTCGTCTCGCCCGGTATTGATTTTAAATGGGGCGCGATTAAGGGCTACGATGAAAAGACCGCAGATACTATCCCTCACGCTTGGAAAGCTGGTCCGCAAACGTTGCTGCTACGTAAACAGATCGAGGCGATGTCTGATGGTGGTGTCGTCGTTATCACCTCGCCCCCTCCTCCTTATCGTTGTCCCCCTGGGCCCTACGAACGGGCTGCCCAAATCGCACACTACTTAAAGCACCATAAACCAAAATCCAAGGTCATCATTCTGGATGCTAAATCCACTGGTGCGGGGCCGAAGCAACCGTTGTTCGAGGATGGATGGAAGAAGCTCTATGGCGATATGGTTGAATGGCGACCGGGGCCGGACAACGAAGTCAAAGAGTTGAAGGCTGGCGAGAAGATCTCCGTGACCAGCTTTGGCGACGAGGTCAGGGCCGATGTGTTGAATGTGATCCCGCCGCAAAAAGCCGGTAAGATCGCTTTCGATGTCGGATTGGTCAACGATAAGGGCTGGTGCCCGGTCAATCCCAAGACCTTTGAATCCAGTTTGAAGGGCGGCATCCATGTGATTGGCGATGCCTGCGTGGCGGGTGCAATGCCAAAATCGGCCTACTCCGCCAATAGTCAGGCCAAGGTCTGTGCCGCTGCCATCGTTGATCTACTTGCTGGACGCGAGCCAGGTATACCCTCTTACCTCAATACCTGCTATTCCATCCTTGATACGGACTATGGCATTTCCATCGCGGGAGTTTACCGTTTGAGCCCAGACGGTAAGGAAATTATTGCCGTCACCGGTGCCGGTGGGGTTACCCCCAAAGATGCAACCCCCGACCAACTGAAACGCGAAGTGTCTTATGCGTACAGTTGGTATAACAATATCACCCATGACATCTTTAGTTAAGCGCTAACGCTTAACGTTGGGACAGGGAAGTCCCGATTCCTCTCTAGCTTTTCCTCTTTTTTCTTCGCGGTGGCTCCGAAATTCTCCTAGCTGGCGAGGATGTACGCACCCATCATAAATTGCCAGCTTCACCTCTCTTCAGAATAGTCGCCGGTGGCTGAAAACGAACTATGGAGACCATGCAGTGATGGGTTGTACACTGCTGGGCACAGACAATTGATTGATGGAAAACGATGCCAGGATGAGGGTAACCTGGCTATTGCAGAGGAGGTGTCTGTTGCCAGGTAACCGATGAGTACGAAGCCATGCCCGAGAGTCCCATCCGCCGCGCGGTACGCGAAGCCGACCGACCGCGCATCCAGTCTGCCGAAATCTTCCGCAACCTGAGCCTGGATGCGCTCGAACACGCGCTGGCGCGATGCAACGTGCTGGAATTGCCTGCGGGAAAAACCCTGCTTGCTCCAGGTCAGCGCAATGATAGCGTCTATATCCTACTTTCCGGGCGGTTACGCGTCTGGCTCGACAATCCCACTTCCGCACATTATCTGACGTTGACGGACGGTGAGTGCGTCGGTGAAATGTCGGTGATCGATGGTGGGGTAGTTTCGGCACTGGTGATTGCTGCCTCCCACTGTGAATTGTTGGAGATCTGCCAGGAGGCGGTGTGGGGGCTCATCAATAGCGCTACCGGACTCGCGGCAAATCTGTTGATGATGATGGCGCGGCGTATCCGCAATGACAACTCCCATTTGGCCGACATGCTCCAGCGCTTGCGTTCGCTCGATCAGGTTGCCCATGTCGATGGACTGACCGGTCTATATAACCGGCGGTGGTTGGATGATGCCTTTATGCGCACCCTTTTGCGCTGTGTGCGTAATGGCGAGTCGGTATCGGCATTGATGATTGATGTCGATCATTTTAAACGCTTCAACGACCACTATGGCCACCTCGCCGGCGATATTGCATTACGCAGCATCGCCCGCATCCTCGCTACCCATATGCGTCCGGACGACCTGCTTGCCCGCTACGGTGGTGAGGAATTCGCCGTATTATTGCCGGGAACGGTACTTGATGATGCCTGTCAAGCCGCCGAACGGTTATGTCGCGCAGTTCGGAATACGGTAATCGATGTAGGTCCTGATGTGGTTCAAGATATCCATATCACCATTTCCATCGGTGTTGCCAGTCTCAAACCGGACGAATCCCTAAATAGCCTGCTGACCCGTTCTGATGTGGCGCTCTATCGTGCCAAACAGGGGGGAAGAGATCGGGTGGAGCGCAATTAGGGCATCGATTAAAAAACATATCCAATCCTGAGCAATACACATTATCGTGTACGGCATACATGAGACCTTATAAAAAAGATGTGGAGACCGCAATGGCAGAACCAACCGTAACCGTTACTGATAATCAAACCGGAAGAAGTGTAGAACTGCCGATGGTATTTTCCAGCCACGGTGCCTCGGGGATTGATGTACGCCAACTTCAGAAAGGGGTGGGTCTGTTGAGTTTTGACCCAGGTTTTATGTCAACGGCAAGTTGTCGCAGTGCCATCACCTATATTGACGGGGAGGCCGGACTGCTCTGGTACCGGGGCTATCCTATCGAGCAATTGGCGGAGCATTCGAGTTTTTTGGAGGTCTGTTATCTGCTGCTCGCGGGGGAATTGCCGACCGCGCCCCATCTAGAGAATTTCCGTGGCCTCATCACCCACCATACCATGGTCCATGAGAGCCTCCTTCAGTTCTATCGTGGCTTCAGGCACGACGCCCATCCGATGGCGGTCATGCTCGGTGTGGTGGGGGCGTTGTCGGCCTTTCATCCGGATGGGATGAATGTGGGCGACCCCGCTTGCAGGATGATTTCGGCCTATCGCCTCATCGCCAAAATGCCCACCCTGGCAGCAGCCGCCTTCAAGTATTTCCATGGCCAGCCTTTTATCTATCCCGATAATTCTCTGGGTTACATCGAAAACTTTCTGCGCATGATGTTCGCGGTGCCATCGGCACCCTATACAGTCAATCCCGTGACGGTACGGGCAATGGAGACCATTTTCATTCTCCATGCCGATCATGAACAAAATGCCAGTACCTCTACCGTACGTCTGGCGGGTAGTTCCCGGGTCAACCCCTTTGCGGCCATCTCCGCCGGTATCAGCTCATTGTGGGGACCATCCCACGGTGGGGCCAACGAAGCGGTGTTGCATATGCTCGAACAGATTGGTGATGTTAAAAATATCCCTCACTATATTGCCCGTGCCAAGAATAAGGACGATACCTTCCGCCTGATGGGCTTCGGGCACCGTGTTTATAAGAGCTACGATCCTCGTGCCCGGATCATCCGCAAGCATTGTTACGACCTCCTCGACGAGTTGGGGATCCGTGACAATCCGTTGTTTAAAACAGCGTTGGAATTAGAACGAATCGCCTTGGAGGATGATTATTTTGTAAGCCGTCAGCTCTATCCCAATGTCGATTTCTACTCCGGCATCATTTTGCGGGCCTTGGGGATCGATATCAGCATGTTTACCGTAATCTTCGCCCTAGCACGTACCGCTGGTTGGATTGCGCAATGGATGGAGATGATGGCCGAATCCGACCAACGCATCGGGCGTCCACGCCAGATCTATGTGGGGCAGACCCAACGCGACTATCTACCCATCGAGCAACGCAGCCGGTAGCCATGAGCGACCATGCCGCGCTACGACTGGATAACCATCCGCTTGGCAGTGGCGGGTCCGTTTACCACGGTTGCGTGGTGCGTTGTTCGGGACCGTGGACGATACACGGCATTGATATTATCGGGCGACGCCTCCCCTCATTCCGTTCGCTGGGACAGGCGTTGACCATCGACGCTTCCGAGATTACGGCGATGGATACTGCCGGTGCTTGGTGGTTGATCCAGGTAACCAATCGACTGGAGCAGGCGGTCTTGGCGGAAAGGGAGAAGAAAAAGGGGAGAGATGGGACGCGGGACGAAGAAGGCGAAAAAAAAGAAGCGCCGGTAGTAATTACCGGCCTTCATCCGTCCCATCAATCCTTATTGGATTTGGTACGTGCGCAGCGTATCGAAGGGGCGGCGGTTGAGGTGACGACACCGGGGCGGTTGGAACGTCTCGGACATCATGCCGTGAACCATCTGGAGCAAGGATACGCCCTGTTGGTTTTCCTCGGCGAGGTGGCGGTTGTCTTATCGCGTGCCCTACTCGACCCGAAGCGGCTACGTATCAAGGCGATTCTCCATGACCTCCAAACTGCTGGTGCGGAGGCATTGCCGATCGTCGGGTTACTGTCTTTTCTGATGGGGACCGTCATTGCCTATCAGGGCGGGGCGCAATTACGCTATTACGGTGCCAATCTTTTCGTCGTGGACTTGGTGGGCGTAACGCTGCTGCGGGAATTAGTCCCGCTCCTGACCGCCATCATTGTGGCAGGGCGCACCGGGTCGGCCTATACGGCCCAAATCGGTACCATGCGGGTAACCGACGAGATCGATGCCCTGCGCACCCTCGGTATCGATCCGTTGGAGTTATTGGTAATCCCAAAAATCTTGGCCCTGCTTTTGGCCCTGCCTTTACTCACGGTCTACGCGGATATCCTCGGGGTGCTGGGAGGAATGGTCATGGCGCATTTGGTTCTTGGTGTAGACCCGCATAGCTTCCTTGCGCGTTTTCCAGAGGCGGTGAGTGTGGTCCATTATTATATCGGTTTGGGTAAGTCCCCGGTATTTGCGGCCATTATTGCCGTAGTCGGCTGTTTCCAGGGAATGCGGGTAGGTGACAGTGCCGAGGCGGTGGGTTACCAGGTTACGGTGAGTGTGGTCCAAGCTATTTTTCTGGTCATCGTGGCCGATGCCGCCTTTTCAGTCCTTTTCAGTCTGCTCAATATGTGACACCGGTAGAACCGGCATAATCGAATGGACAGGCACAAGGATGCCTGCCCACCCGACTATCATTTCTCATTGTCAAATTAATTCTCACCATGGATTTGTTGCGAAAGATAGGTACCGATACCCATTTGGTTAATCTGGTCTAGCTGCGCCTCGATAAGGTCAATGTGGTTTTCTTCATCATGGAGGATGCCTTCTAGGAGTTCACGGGTACCGTGATCGCCGAGTTCAGCGGCAAGGGTAATGGCCGCCCGATAGGCCAAAATGGCAGTCTCCTCGGCCGCGCGGTCGTGTTTTAATTGTTTTTCCACATCCGAACCGATGCGGATTTTATTGAGATTGCTGACAATCGGCAGTCCTTCAAGAAACAAAATTCTGGCGATGAGCTTTTCGGCATGTTTCATCTCATCGATCGCCCGTTTTTCCACGCGGTGGTGAAGACGGTCATATTCCCAGTTGGCGCACATCTCGGAGTGGACCATATACTGGTTGATCGCGGTGAGTTCTTCTGCCAATAAATTGTTTAATGCCTCTATCATCTTTTCATTGCCTTTCATGACAATCACCTCGGTTTTATCTTTTAGGGGGGTGGGAGAATACCATACCTGTTTGACGGAATGGTGACCATACGTTACAGTCATCAGAATACAATAATGGCTCGCGGAGTAAGCTGGCGTGAGTCGTTCCAATCATTTCACTACCGAATCCTACCATGCATATCCAACCTGTGATCCTATCCGGCGGTGCCGGTACGCGCCTGTGGCCGCTGTCCCGCGAAAATCATCCCAAACAATTGTTGCCGCTGATAGGAGAACGAAGCCTGTTGCAGCAGACGATAACCCGCCTGGAAGGGTTAGAGGCGGCACCAGGGATCACCCTGGCCGCACCCTTGGTGGTGTGCAATGAAGAACACCGCTTTCTGGTGATCGAGCAGTTGCAGGTAGTGAACCATCTGCCGCAGCGCGTCATCCTTGAACCGGAGGGACGCAATACCGCACCGGCCCTGACTCTTGCGGCCCTGGCTCTGGAAGAGGCGCACCAAGCGGAGACCATGATGCTGGTGATGCCAGCGGATCACGTCATCACCGACCATGCGGCGTTCCAGGCAGCGATAGTGCGAGGTGCAATGTCGGCGGCACAGGGACGCCTAGCCACCTTCGGTATTGTGCCCACCTCGCCCCACACGGGATATGGTTACCTCCACCGGGGGGCGGCCCTGGTGGAGACTGTCGTTGATATGGCGCAGTCGTACCGCCTGGATCGTTTCGTGGAAAAACCGGACCTCGCGACGGCACGAAAGTATCTGGAGGAGGGTAGCTATTTCTGGAACAGTGGCATGTTCATGATGCGTGCCCAGGTTTGGTTACAGGTGCTTGAGCGCCTGGAGCCGACCATGGCCCAGACCTGCCGTGCCGCCTACCGAGCCGGACATCTCGACGGTAATTTCTATCGAATCGATCGCGCCCTGTTTGCGAGCTGTCCCGCCAACTCAATTGACTACGCGGTGATGGAGCCGATCACGGGGGAAGGAAACGCGACGGAGGCCGAGACCGTGGTCATTCCCCTTGCTGCGGGTTGGTCGGACGTAGGGGCATGGACGGCGCTATGGGAAATTAGCTCCCAGGACGAATCCGGCAATGTGATCCGAGGCGATGTTTTCACCCATGACACGCAAAATTCCCTGGTGTTGGCCGGACATCGTCTGGTCGCTACGGTGGGCGTTGAAAATGTGGTAGTTGTTGAGACTGCGGACGCCGTACTGGTTGCACACAAGGACCACGCCCAGGATGTCAAAGAGGTGGTCGGCCGGCTCAAACAAAACCATCGTACGGAGCGCCTCGATCACTCGCGTGTCTCTCGGCCCTGGGGGACCTACGAGGGAATTGACCGAGGCGAACGATTTCAGGTCAAGCGGATTGTGGTGAAACCTGGTGCAAAACTGTCGTTGCAAATGCACCATCACCGTGCAGAACATTGGGTGGTCGTCAAAGGAACGGCCCGCGTCACTCAGGGAGAGAAAGTCTTTCTGCTTACCGAAAATGAGTCTACCTATATTCCCCTCGGCGTACGTCACCGCTTGGAGAATCCGGGTAAGCTGCCATTGGAAATCATTGAAGTGCAGTCTGGAAGCTATCTTGGCGAAGACGATATCGTTCGCTTTGAGGATTCCTACGGGCGCGACCAATAGCTGATCTGGAATTGGCGGCGTAAGGATATCTTATCCATTGAAGATATTCTGTTCTGGCTGAGATTCATGGATAAATTAGTGCTTGGCCGGAAATCCATATTTATATTTTTGGTAGCCAGGACTTCCGGCCAGGCACTAATTAACCTTTCTTACTCCCACTCTTCTACCGGTGAACTGGGTTGGCGTTTCTCCAGGATCAGCCGTTCTCCTTCCAGGGGGTCCGCTGCATGTACGACCTTGATGAAGACGTTTTCCGCCACAGGTAAATCACAACGCAATGCTTTAGCCCGAGTCGAGGCATCCTGAAACTTCTCGAAACTCTCCTGTAGACTCGCTGAGGATTTGTCCTGTTTTACTTTGAAAAGGTAGTAGGGCATTCGTGTCGCTCCGCTTGCTTGATGGTCTTACCAGGTATGGGTTTCGCCCGCTCCTCCTGTCAGACTATCCAGGTATCTTTCCGCGTCCAGGGCAGCCATACAACCGGAACCAGCGGAGGTGACGGCTTGACGATAGGTGTGATCGGCGACGTCGCCGGCCGCGAATACCCCAGGGATATTCGTAGCGGTGGCATTGCCGTCCGGGCCGCCTCGGACCTTGATATAGCCGTGATGCAACTCCAACTGGTTTTCGAAGATCTGGGCGTTGGGGAAGTGGCCGATGGCGATGAATACCCCCTGTAGTTCGATATCCTTGCTGGTCGCGGTGATGCGATTCGTGATGCGGAGTCCGGTGACCCCGCTCTTGTCGCCCAGAATCTCGTCCACTTCGCTGTTCCAATCGATGCTAATCTTCCCGGCGTTCACCCGTTCCATCAGTCGGTCAATCATAATCTTTTCGGCACGGAGACGGTCGCGGCGATGGACCAGGGTGACGTGGGAGGCGATATTGGAGAGATACAGCGCCTCTTCCACGGCGGTATTGCCCCCACCGATCACGGCTACTGGCTGGTTGCGGTAGAAGAAACCGTCGCAAGTGGCGCAGGCGGACACGCCGCGGCCGCGGAATGCCTGTTCGGAGGGGATGCCCAACCACCTGGCTGAAGCGCCGGTGGCCACGATGAGGGCATCGCAGGTATAGGTCGTATTGTCTCCCGTGAGTCGAAAGGGTCGGCTCATCAGGTTGGCGCTTTGGATGTAGTCGAACGCGATCCGGGTATGGAAGCGTTCGGCGTGGCGACGCATCCGCTCCATGAGGTCGGCCCCCTGTACGCCGGCGTCGTCGCCGGGCCAGTTGTCTACGTCGGTGGTGGTCATGAGCTGGCCGCCCTGCTCCATGCCGGTGATGAGAAGAGGATCGAGATTGGCACGGGCGGCATAGACCGCAGCGGTATAACCGGCAGGGCCGGAACCGAGGATAATCAAACGACTATGGAGGGGCTCAGTCATGGGGACTCCTTACGTTTAGATGTGTTTTGGCTAGCGATTGGTAGCGCCTGATGATGCCTTTTCTTTTATGCCGAAGACAACTACCGTTGTAGACCCTACTCTCCCATATGAATGGTCAGGAAATATCCGGTTCGAGCGTCTACGATGCGTATGTTTGTAGGGTGCGCTGAGGAACGAAGCGCACCAGTTGTATACCAGTGGTGAGCATACCTTCCCTTCGTTTTGGTTTTTAATCCGTAGCCCATAACACATCGTTGTAAATTACTCTTCACCACCAACTTTCAATTCTCCGTCGCAGCCCCAATTTTTTTGGTAAATGCCACGATCTACCCATTGATGAAAGCTGGAGTGTGGCCAATCAGCGTCCAAATACAATGTAGATGATCCGGCAAGATCACTACCGCATCTATCCGAAAGGGGTGCCGTTCCTTGACATAGGAAAAAGCTAGGCGCAGCTGATCAATGCGGTCGATCAACAAAGTAGTTGTAAACGATAGTGTACGCCGAAGATACGTCATGTCACCTCCCTGACAAAATGATGATTTAGTCCGAGATAAAATCTGATTGAGAGGAGTTGGGAGCATAGTGTAAGTTATCATCCGCATTTCTTGCGTCCTTGGCTAGTCCTACGAGTTGCTCAGCTTGGGACCCTACTCTTCCCTACCGATCTCCCACCTTCTCACCACCATGACGCGATCTCGTTGGCTTCTGATCTTACTTTTCGTTTTTCTCTATGGTTTGGATTTGGCTCTACCCCGTGATTTATGGGTCCAAGACGAGGCCCGCTATGGCGAGGTGGTGCGGGAGATGGTAACGGAGGGGGATTGGTTGGTCCCTCATCTCAATGGCTACCCCTATCCTGACAAGCCGGCCTTGTACTTCTGGTTGGTGGCCGGGGTGGGGGCGGTCGTGGGGCATGGAGAGTTCGCCTTTCGACTGGTGACCTTTGCGAGTACCGCCGCGGCAGCGGTTGGCGTGTATCTGGTGGCGCTGCAATTGTTGGGCGGCAGTGCGGCGTTCTGGGCCGGTGCGGCCTTTCTGACGGCCTTTCTTACTCTGGTGGTGGGCCACATCATGCGGATGGATATGCTCCTCACCGTCGCTGGGGTCTATGCCTGGTACAGCCTGTTGTGTTGGCGGGCCAAGGCGTCCGCCGCGCAGGAGCGGCAGGAGAGGGGAGGGGAGTTGGCTGCTTTTTGGGTCTTTACTGCCCTCGGACTCATGGTGAAAGGTCCGATTGCCCTCCTTTTCACCTTGCTGCCGGCGTTCATCTGGTCTGCCTGGGAAGATGGCCCGCGCGGCGTCCGTGCCCTTCGGCCGGTGACGGGTGTGCTCATGCTGCTGGCCTTGGTGGGAAGTTGGATCGGGGCGGTGGCGATGGCGGGGGAGGGGGCTTATCTCTCTCGGATCTGGCATGAGCAGTTGGTCGGGCGGGCGGTGAGTTCCTGGAGCCATCGCGAGCCATTGTGGTTTTATCTCGTCCTGTTGCCGCTGTTGGTGATGCCTTGGGCGGCCTTGCTGCCGATCGGGGTACGGCATCTCTACCGGGAACAGTCGAGCGTCTTGCGTAGCACGGTAAGTTTTACCCTGCCGCCACTGGTTAGCCTGTCTTTGCTCTCCGGCAAACTCTTTCTCTATCTGGAACCGCTCTTTCCTGGATTGGCCGTAATCGCAGGGGCCGCCGCTGCTTTGCGCTTGGTCGGAGGGGAACGGGTTGCACCTGCCGTGGGTTGGTCGCCGGTGCTGTTTTTTGGATTGTTGGCCATTGGCGTGGGCTATGGCGCGGATCGTTATCTGGATGCGGAACGTCAAGCCGGGCTGGCCATCGCTGTTGCCTTGTTGGTGGCCGCGGGGGTGGCTGCCGTGGTGGCACGTGCGCCGGGTCGGTATTGGCTCGGTACCCACTTAACCCTGGCAGTTGTTTTCTCTTGGGTGGTCTTCGGTGTCTTGATTACGCTGATGACGCCCCTCTATTCCGGTCGAGCCCTCGGCGAATATCTCGCCCATGAATTGCCTGCCACTGTCCCGGTGGGGATCGTCAACACCACGCGCGGGGTGCTCAATTATTACGCCGGGCGCATCTTTGTGGAATTGAATTCAGGCGAGGCCAATGCGTGGCGTGCCGCTCATCCGGGGGCTGCCCTGATTGTTCCTAAGTCGGTCTTGTCTGATGTCTTTGGTCCTACCGGGATACCGGGAGATTGCCGGATACACCGTGCCTTTACCGTAGAGATGAAGGAATACCATGTGGTTGCGGATTGTTGAATGGTGCCGATGTCTAATTGGGCATAGCCTGTGGGCGGAGGCGTCGGAACTGCGCTTGCGTTTGATCTGGATTGTTGGTGCGGGAGGCGTAGGTCTGCTTATCGGGCTGTCGGCTTTGGCGTGGTGGGGGGACATGGCAATCGTCCAAGACATTAGCCATTCCCATTGGGTAATCAGTCATCGGGGGTTGATTCAGGCCATCTCCGATGGAGGTATGTATCCTTTCTACGTTTTCTTCCTCGCTGCTTTCGGATATGCCTCGTGCTATCGTTTACCCTGGCCTCGGGCGGTGGCCCTCGGTTGGTTGTGGGCCGAATTGTTGGGGGCGGGATTGGCGGTGCAGGTCATTAAATTTCTTGCAGGACGCGCCCGTCCGGATCAGGCATGGGCTACTGGTGGGATTGACCAATGGTTAGGGTCTAGCGTACAAGCCGCCTACCACTCTTTTCCCTCCGGCCATACCGCAGACCTTTTTGTCAGCGCCGCCTTTACTATTTTACTGGTACGTTCACCTTGGGCGGGCATTTTCGCCTGGTGCGCAGCCCTGGCCGTGGCGCTTTCTCGCATCGCCTTGGCCAAACACTATTTGAGTGATGTCCTAGCCGGGGTATTGGTGGCCGAGATTGCTGCTTTGCTGGTGGTTCGTCAGTGGCTTCGTGTGAGAGAGGGGGGAGGTGTCAGCAACCAACCACAGGCCACAAGCTAATATATACTTGTAAGTATAACTCAAGTTGTTACCTATGATGTCTGAACCTTGATTTACCTGATTGGCTGATTACCTTGATAGAATCAAAACCGATTTCATCAAGAGAATCAATCAATCATGCTAATCAAGGTTCAGACATCAAAGAGCGAAAGCCTCAATTATGGATAGTTGGCAACTTTGGTTAAGTATAATACTCAAGAGTATATTCAATGTTCCCTACCACTTTCGTGGGTCGCTTCTTCTTCTTTCTTCCATCACTAGCCCAAGTTGTTACCAGAATCACTGAATAGATAAAACTACCATGAATCCTGCTGACCCGAATTTACCTCGTACGGCTCCCATTCCTGTGCCGGAAATCAAGTTGATGCGCTTCGATTGGGCAATCAAGTCGCTGTTGCGCGACAAGGCCAACTTTGATGTACTGGAAGGTTTTCTCTGTGCCCTATTGAGAGAAGAGGAGATCACCATTGAGCATGTATTGGAAAGTGAGAGCAATGCCGAAGAGGGCCGTAAATTCAATAGAGTAGATTTGCTCGTCCACGACCGTTTGGGACGTAAGTTTATTGTTGAGGTACAAAACCAACGCGAGGCTGACTATTTGGAGCGGCTTCTGTTTGGTACCTCCAAGGTGATCGTCGAAAATCTTCCCCTGGGTGATTCCTATCGTCAAGTAGTGAAGGTGATCTCGATTTCCATTCTCTACTTCAATCTCGGGATCGGAGATGATTACGTCTACACCGGAACCACCGAGTTCAAGGGTTTGCACACCGGGCATTCGTTGAAGGTTCGGGAGCGTATCGAAACCCCCATGGCGACTTTTGTCTATCGTACCAAAAACATTTTCCCTGAGTACTACTTGATCAACGTGGAGCGTTTCGAGGACATTATCCAAAGTCCGTTGGACGAATGGATCTATTTGCTCAAGCACTCTGCGGTGCGTGCTGAGTTCTGTGCCCACAATATTGACAAGGCCGCACAGAAATTGGCTTTGCTTCGAATGAGTCCCGAGGAACGTCGTCGTTATGAGTACTATCTGGAGTCCGTAGCTATCGAACGCGATGTGATCGAGACTGCTACTCAGGATGGAATGGAAAAAGGGATAGAAAAAGGTCGGGCGGAAGGTCGAGCAGAAATGCAGAGGGTGGTGGCACGTAATCTGTTAGGGTTGTTGCCGCCGGAGGTGATTGCTCGGCAAACTGGTCTGACATTGGAGGAAGTACTGGCTCTTTCCGATGGTTAGGCAAACGAGGTTCCGATAATGTCTAATAGGACTTACGCATTGACGGATGCCGTAGAATATGCCTATCCAGAAGACATCCTGATGGGAAACGCCACACCATGGTACGTGAAATAAGCCGCCCTTCGACAGCCCGTTGCACGTTGCCAATGTACATGGGGTATTTGTTGAGTGAACCAAACTCGCCCAGTTGTCTCCACTTGTCGGAGGTGATGAGCGTTTCGCATGACAGCGCGAACCGTTTTTTGCAGAGAGAAACGTATTCGCCGCGAGACCTGTTCAACGAAGTCAAAGCTGGACTGAACTTGAAAGGCGGCGTCTTGAGCGTGGACGATAGCGTGCTGGACAAGCCCTACAGCTACAAGATGGCCTTCGTCGAGCATTTCTGGTCGGGAAAACACCATAGGACTGTCAAGGGAATCAACTTAGTCACGCTGTATTACAGTGACATTGAGGGGCGGCACCAGCCTGTTAATTATCGGATTGTTGACAAGACTGAAGGAAAAACGAAGAACGAGTATTTCCGGGAAATGCTAGCCGAAGTACTGGCCTGGGGATTGGAACCCGCCTACATCACGAGAGACAGTTGGTACAGCGGCGTGAGTAACCTCAAGGAGGTGAGACACCACCACCTGGGGTTCCTTTTCGCGCTGGAGTCCAACCGACTGATATCCGTTGAAACAGGGACGTGGACACAAATCCAAAAATTGGATATTTCGGAAGAAGGGAGGGAAGTCTGGCTACGCGGGTTTGGAATGGTGAAAGTGTTTCGGACGAGCTTGAAAGACCAGGTTCGCCATTATGCCGTCTACCTACCCGACAGCGAGGCTTTTTCTTCCTTTGGCCGTGACCGGTTCCTTTTGTTGATTAGTATTCTTCAGCGTATAAAACCGGTAAAACCGGTGGATGACACGCTGCGTTTGACCGGTAAAACGGTTATTGAGGACATAAATTATAACCGGGTTTATATTGGTCGTATCCCAGTTACAGAAGTTGCCGCACTGATGAGGTCACATGGCGACAGACTGCTGGAGCGCAATATCCGCCGCTATCTGGGATTGCATGGCAACCGCGTGAATGAAGCTATCCGCAATACGCTGTATTCGCATCATTCCAGCAACTTCTATTTTCTTAATAATGGCCTGACGCTGGTTTGCAACGATTTTTCCTACAACGCTCTGCAAAGCAGCGACTACCACGTCAAGGTGGAAAATCTGCAAATCGTCAACGGTGGTCAGACCGCATGACAATCTTCAAAACCTTAGAGGAAATGCAGGCCCAGGGAAAGCCGCTTCCTACGGATGCCAGCGTTTTGGTACGGATCTATAAACTACCCAAGGACAACGAAGACATCGTCCTACAGATCACCTATGCCACCAACAGCCAAAATCCCGTTGATCTGAAAGATCTACGCGCTAACGACGAAAAACAGCAGCGGTTGGATAATAGTATTCGAGAATTAGGATTTACCTATCGTCGCAAACGTATGGAGGGGTAGCAAAGTCAACGGAAATTAGTTCCGGCACGGCCGCCGAGGCGATTCTTGCGGTATGGCGTACCGCCCCGCATCAGGCAAAATTTCTAACCCGCGAACATTTTGGAAAGCTTTACCATACCATCTTTACCAATAATCTTAATGGTGCACAGACCGTTGCCGCCGTGTTATTGTATCGCATCGCCGAAAATCATCGGCGGCGTCCCGTGGTGGGCGATCCGTTACTGGTTCGTTATGCCTCCTGCTTTATTGCCATGCAGATGGGGCGTTGTTTGCTCAGGGATCTGAAGGTAGGGTTGGATGGTTTTGATCATCGCAATTTCGTCCAGGCCAAGAATTTGATTGAACAGCAGGGCGAGAACTATTTCTCTGCCGCAGTCCAGGATATCCAGAAAGCCTTGGTGGGGTTGTATGGTGATCAACCGATATCAATGCAACAACTTTCTGCCACTTTCAGGCGTGGTGATCTGATCAGTCAATTACGATGAAAGGTGCTTGAGTGCTTGAAGCAACCGATGGGATGGATCGTAACGAGAAATTGACCTCCCGCCACGGTATCGGTCGCGCCGATCTGTTGAAATGCTTGGTTTCTCGGGGAGAGAAATCCCTGGCGAAGGTCGCCCCGCTGCTGGGTTTCCAGATCGAGCGCGGCTTTGTCCAACCACTCCGTAATCGTCCCCAATCAGAACCCGTCGGTCCAGCTCTCGCCCCTATCTCCGCGCCAGTGTCGCTGCCCAGCCCGCCTGAAAAGCAGACGCAGGGAAACTCTCCGGCCGCTTTTGCCTATCTCAAAGATCGGCAATCCTTCGCACCAGAGGAGGGGGTGGGGGAGGAACCCGAGTGGGTCCGTCATCCCGTCCCCCTCAAACCGGAACCACGGCAACGCCCCGCACCGCCGACTGCTCTGCCACTGACCCGTTGGGCGCGTCTGTGGCCCTTCCTCAAGGCAGCCCTGGGAGCAGAACGGACCATTGGCGAGGTGGATTTGACACGCATCATCGCTGATTTGGCCGAAGGTCGTCCACTGATGCGGTTGCCCCGTCAACGGCGCCACGGCTGGGCACCACAGGCCCAGCTCTTGCTGGATATCGCGCCCGGCCTCTTTCCCTACTGGGACGATTTCCATCGCCTCCACCGCGACCTCATCCGATTGCGCGGACGGGCGGGGCTGGAGGTGGTAGTTCTGCGCGATGGTCCCGAGGGGACATACAGCCGTGACGGCGCAAGTCATGCGCCTGTTGTCTATCGTCCGCCGCCACCGGGGACCCCGCTGCTCATCCTCAGCGACCTTGGTGCGCTGACTGGTGACCATCGCGTCCAGGCCTGGCAGCGACTGGGCCGCCGCTTGGTCGAGAGTAGCGTCGAACCCGTAGCCCTCCTGCCTTGTGGGGAAAGATATTGGCCCGCTGCAACGGGGCGCTGGTTCCATCAGGAATGCTGGGATTGGGAGGTGCGTCTGCCCCAGCACCTGCGCCAGACCATCCGGCGTCTGCCGCCTCCGGCCGACCCGGATGATGAGCGTGACATCACGAAACTGCTCGCCCTTGCCGCCCCTGTCGTCCGGCTGGAACCGGCCCTGTTGCGTGCGCTACGTCACCTTCTCCTCGTCGACGATCCGGCATTGGAGGTCGGCAGCGAGGCGCGCCTGTGGTCTCACCCCGATGTAACCGCCACGAATATCGCTGCTGCCATCCGCCCTGACCGGATCGGTCATTACCATGCCTGGTTTCGCATCCAGCCGCTTGCGCTACGCCGACAGGCTGCAACCCTTATCCGCGAGCACCACCGTTACCTTCCCGAGGCCATCCGCGCCGAGGAGGAGCTGGTCCTCGCTCGTTTGGAGGCTGGGGAAGATGAGGGCGGTGAGGCATTTTTTCAGCGTGCGGTTACTGCCCTGTTGGGGAAAACGGATTACCACTGCCCCCAGGAACTTGCCACCTGGGGCCACCGGGTAGTGGGACGACAAACCAACTCCGCTTATCGAGAGAGCGAAGCCATGGCCACACTTTGGGCTGCGCTCCATCGTGAGGTACTGAAACGTGGCGAACCGCTGGATATCCCTACGGACTTTCCGCTAGAACAGGTCGCTTGGGTATGGGGAAAAGGTGGCGTGCCTCGGACGTTCACGCTAATGCAGCGGGGCCAGGGGTTGGTCTTGACTGAGAAGGGAAAGTACGGCGATTGGTCCGAGGGTAGCCCGGTGGTGGATCTTATTCTGGCGAGCCCTTGGTTGCGTTACCGGATTGGCGATGGTTCGGAGCAGATCATCGCAGTGGTCGAGGGAAGAGCACTGCCGTTGCCAGAGGAAGGCCTCATCCTTCGTACCGATCGTGCAAAGCTCACGATTGCTACCCTCTCTCGCCCTTCATGGGCAGTGGTTCTAGGTCGCGATGGCCGAGGCCTATATGCGATCCTCGCCGATGGTCGTCGGATTAACTGGCCAGAGTGGCCTGAATGGGCTGATACGGTGGGGTGGGACGAATACGGCGTGTGGGCCGACTTCAGTTTTTCCGGTGTGACTCAGCGGATGAGATGGATTGAGGCGGGGCAATTCATGATGGGCTCACCCAAGAATGAGCCGGAGCGTGAAAATGACGAGACGCAACACAAGGTGATTTTAACCCAGGGCTATTGGCTGGCGGATACCGCCTGTACACAAGCTTTGTGGCAGGTGGTGATGAAGGAGAACCCGAGTCGTTTCAAGGGGGAGGAAAGGCCGGTGGAGCTAGTGAGTTGGGAAGACGTACAACGGTTCATAGTTCGGTTGAACGACCTTAAACCGGCGTTGGCTTTGCGTTTGCCCACGGAGGATGAGTGGGAGTATGCCTGCCGTGCGGGGACCTCGACGCCCTTTTGGTTTGGGGAGAACATTACCCCTGAGCAGGTGAATTATAATGGGAACTACCCTTACAACAATGGGAAGAAGGGCCGATACCGAAAACGAACCGTGGAGGTTAAAGCGCTCCCGTGTAATGGTTGGGGGTTTTACCAGATGCACGGCAACGTTTGGGAATGGTGCAACGATAAACATTCAGCAGTCCGCGCCGGCCGTGTGTTGCGCGGCGGCTCCTGGATCGGCTTCGGCTGGTACGTACGTTCCGCCTACCGTAGCAGGAACGTTCCCGGTGATCGCAACGGCATCATCGGGTTCCGTCTTGCCCTAGGTCGAATACTTTCGGACGGGAGCGATAAACAATAGTGCATCAACCAATCACCCACCTCCCCCCCGAATTCCCAGAGCCTTGGGCCAGCGACTGGGGTGAGGATAAATACAGCCTATGGATGGCCTTTACCTACAAAGGGGTGCGGCAGAGTTTCCGATGGATCGAACCAGAACTGGAACTGAAACATTCCAACGACGAAAGCCAACACGAGGTGATCCTTACGCAAGGTTTTTGGCTGGCGGAAACTACTTGTACCCAGGCGCTCTGGCGAGTGGTGATGGGAGAGAATCACGGCGATTTCCAAAACGAGGATCGACCGGTGGAGCAGGTGAGCCGAGAGGATGTGCAGACGTTTATTGCCAAGCTCAATCACCTCAAGCCTGCCCTCGCTCTACGTCTGCCCACGGATGCAGAGTGGGAATATATCTGCCGGCACAACCATCTTCATCCCGATATCCGCCTCAATGATATTGGCTTTCGACTTGCCCGCGGGGGTTGAGCCGGTCGTACCCGGCATACCCAGATGTCAAGAGCAAGAGCGTTGACGTATAGAAATAATATCCATATCATGGAACATGACAACCAAAAAACGTTTCCGTAACAAATACCGATTGCAACTACGCGAAAAAGATCATGAACCGATGCATGTCCATCTTGTTGGTGGAGATGTCAACGCAAAAATCGATCTAATTTCACTGGAATTGGTTGGTGGAAGCGTACCAAGTGGCGTGCTTCATGAAGTCGTTACCTGGTTGGAAGAAAATCAGGAAAATTTAATTGAAGAGTGGAAACTATGCCAACAATGAAACGCCCACGACTTAAGGCAGTCCAAACACTACCTGAGTATAAATTGAATCTGACGTTTATCGATGGGAGTACGTTTATCGTTTCACTTGCCAATGATTTTGACCGTTTCCCAGGATTACGACCATTGCGAGATCCCACGGCTTTCGCTCAAGCAACCTTAATTAATGGGGAAGGGTGGACTGTAGAGTGGCCGGATCTCGATATCCAAATTGGGGCAGACACGCTTTGGCTCGATGCTCAGGCACAGAATGCACCAGATGAAAATACCCGTGTTTTCGCGCAATGGCGCGCACGTCATGGCTTATCACTAAAACAAGCTGCCGATGCTTTGGGAATGACCATCCGCACTATCAGTGCATATGGTACGGGGGCACGTTCTGTGCCGCGCTATATTGCTCTTGCGTGCAAAGGGTGGGAATCGGAAAAGACGTACAGGCCCAGCACTTGAAAACCTACGCCTGCCCACGAATGCAGAGTGGGAATATGTCTGCCGGTGCAACCATATTCATCCCGCTATCCGTCCCAATGATATCGGCTTTCGACTTACCCGCGGGGGGTAGCCGGTTGCACCCCGCATAATTATTCGTTGGCTAGAGTAGTCACTGAGAGAGTCTCGCCATGCCTATTGCGCATGTAGTTAAGGCTGGAGATAGCCAAGCTATACGCCTGCCAAAAGAGTTTCATTTAACCCCCGGCAAGATTGAAATTTTCCGGCGTGGAGATGAAATTGTACTGAGGGAGCAAGAAGTCAGTTCTGTTGAAATATTTGATATTTTAGTGAGTTTTCCTGAGGATTTTATGGTCGGGGGGCGTGTTGATATGCTGCCACAAGAAAGAGAGTCATTATGACTGCTCCTCGTTATTTGTTGGATACAAATATCTGCATCTATATTGCCAAGCACAATCCACCCGAAGTACGCCAGCGTTTTATCGAACATCCTCGCGAATATATTGCGATGTCGGTTATTACCTTAGGAGAGTTGCGCCATGGAGCAGAAAAAAGTCAATCACGTGAAAAATCAATCATGGTTTTGTCTCAATTGGTAGAGATAATCCAAGTTTTGGAGATTCCTGGCGAGGCGGGTATTTATTATGGACAAATCCGTGCTATTCTAATTATTGGTTACCAATAATGTGCGGGAGTTTACCCGCATCGCTAATCTTAAGATTGAGAATTGGGCGATGTAGCGTTAAAATTGCAACGTCACTGAACGTCCGACAATTCGATTGCAACCTTCAACTCAGATTCGCGCTGGAGAACTAGCAATGTCCCCACGCACCGCTCGTACCCATTGACCCTGGCCATCCAACAGGACCCTTTACCGTGAAATTTACCGTCCCGGAATTCCGCGCCTGGAAAAACAAGAAGGTCACTTTGCTCGGCATGTCGGGGGTGGGCAAAACCCGCCTATCCGCCACCCTGCGCCGCCATGATTGGTTTCACTACTCGGGGGATTATCGCATCGGTTCCCGTTACCTGGATGAGGACATCTTGGACCTCATCAAACAGCAGGCGATGCAGGTACCCTTCCTGCGCGATCTATTGCGCAAGGATTGGATCGCCATCCGCAACAACATCAAGGTGGATGACCTCGGGCCGGTCCTGTCCTTCGTGGGCAAGCTCGGCAACCCGGAGCGGGGAGGATTGAGCCTCACCGAGTTTGCGCGCCGTCAAGCGATGTATCGCCGCGCCGAGATTGCGGCTATGCACGATGTCCCGACTTTCGTACGCAAGGCCCAGGAGGTCTACGGCTACCAGCATTTCGTCAACGACGTCGGCGGCTCCCTGTGCGAATTGGACGCGCCCGAGGTCATCGATCTGCTGGCGCAGTATACCCTGATCCTCTACGTCAAGGTGACCACCCCTGACGAGGAGCAGGCGCTCATCCATCGTGCACAGTCCGACCCCAAGCCGCTTTATTATCGCCCAGCCTTTCTGGACGAACATCTACCGATATACCTCAGCGAACGGGGATTGGAATACGCGGCGGAGATCGACCCGGACGAATTTACCCGTTGGATCTTTCCGCGCCTGTTCCACGCCCGGTTACCGCGTTACGAGGCCATCGCCGGCCCCCTCGGTTATACTGTCACTTCCCACGAGGTCGGGGCCGTTCGTACCGAAGCCGACTTTCTGGCGTTAGTGGAAAACGCAATCGCTCGCCAAGCGATTTGATGAGGGTGAGGTCGAATTCGTCCTATTTCTGTTCTGTTTCCGTTCCTTATTCTCGGAGATCCACATGCCCTTGGTTGCCCACAACGGATTACCGAGTTTTGAGCGTTTGCGTCAGGAGGGCGTCAATATTTTGCAGGCGCATCGCGCCATCCAGCAAGATATTCGGGAACTACACATCGGATTATGCAATATGATGCCCGATGCCGCTCTGGAGGCCACCGAACGCCAATTTTTCCGGTTGGTGGGGGAAAGTAACCCAATCGCCCAATTCTATGTCCATCCTTTTAGCTTGGAGGCCCTCCCGCGTGGAAAGTCCGCCCGAGAATACATCGCCCGTTATTACGAACCTTTCGAGAAAGTACGAGAGGAAGGGCTGGATGCGCTAATCATCAGCGGTGCCAATGTCACGCACCCTGACCTTGCGCAGGAACCCTTTTGGCAGCCGCTGATTGCGGTGATAGATTGGGCGCTAGAGTGCGTTACCTCGACGTTATGCTCTTGCCTGACCACCCATGCCGTACTCCAATCCTTTTATGGTCAGCGTCGTGTCGCGATGCCGCGTAAACGTTGGGGGGTGTATTCCCATCGGGTAGTGGAGGCACGTCATCCGTTGGTCAAGGATATCAATACTCGTTTCGATGTTCCGCACTCGCGATGGAATGATGTCTCGCGCGCGCAATTCGAGGCCGCTGGCGTACAAATTTTGGCGGAGAGCGAAGAGGCAGGGGTACATCTAGCCGTCAGCAAGGACGGATTGCGGATGGTATTTTTTCAGGGCCACCCGGAATACGATACCATTTCCCTGCTCAAGGAATATAAACGTGATACGTCGCTCTATGCTAGTGGTCAGATTCAGGATTACCCACCCTTTCCTGAGCACTATTTCGGTCTCCGCGAGCGGACAATTCTCGAAGAATACCGGGAGCGGGTGGACGTGGCCAAAACAAATGGGAAAAACCTTCCCGAATTTCCTGAGTGTTTGGTAACACAGCGTTTGGACAATACCTGGCACGATACGGCTGAAGCCGTGGTAGGAAACTGGATGGGTTGCATCTACCAAGTCACCCATTCCGACCGCCGTCGCCCCTTTATGGACAACATCGACCCTGATGATCCCCTGGGGTTACGGAACACTTGAAATGAAACTGCTTGCTATCGAAACCTCCACCGATGCCTGTTCCTGTGCCTTATGGCTGGATGGGAAACTGTACGAGCGATTCGAGGTTGCCCCACGAGGGCATGGAGCGCTGGTATTATCGATGGTAGAGGCGTTATTCGCCGAAGGGGAGATACGTCTGGGAGGGCTCGATGGTCTCGCTTTTGGTTGTGGCCCTGGTGCCTTTACCGGACTGCGTATTGCCGCGGGGGTCATTCAAGGATTGGCGTTTTCTGCGGAATTGCCGGTAGTGCCGGTTTCTTCCCTGGCCGCTTTGGCACAGGGGGTAACGCTCCCTTTCAATCCTACGCCTTCCTTTCTGGAGCGGGAAAAAATGGCGAATAGTGTAGGAGAAGCAGCAGAGCGGGTATTGGTAATCCAAGACGCGCGCATGGGCGAGGTCTACTATGGTGCCTTTGAACGTGGTCCCGATTCCATTATGAGGGCGGCGGATGTGACCAGGGTATGCCGGCCGGAACGGGTCACGTCGCCAACGGGAAAAGGCATATGGGCGGTCGTGGGCAGCGCTTGGCAGACCTATGGTGCGGCCCTTGCCCAAGCGTTGGCAGGCTGCGAAATCGTGATATTGCCGGGACTGCTCTATCCCCATGCGGGAGAGGTGGCACGTTTGGGCGCGGTGGAGCTTGTCGCTGGGCGTGGAGTATCTGCGGAGCAGGCACTACCGGTGTATGTACGTGACGATGTGGTGGGGAATCGTGGATAAGCTCCCTGTTGGATTAGTCGTTGCCAACAATATGGTCATGGAGGCGGAAACCGCCCACGTTTTGCAAACTTGCCGAATGCTGGCAGCGTTTGGCCAGGTAGCGTCCGGGGTCGGCTATCTTTGGCCCGACTTTGGGCCTCGGGTGTC
The DNA here is from genome assembly GCA_963575685.1 of Gammaproteobacteria bacterium. Classification (GTDB taxonomy): domain Bacteria; phylum Pseudomonadota; class Gammaproteobacteria; order CAIRSR01; family CAIRSR01; genus CAUYTW01. The sequence goes on from CAUYUB010000166.1 coordinate 27,434, forward strand.
AGTGCTTGATACGCTTCCCGTAATACGTCATCCGATCCCTTGCCGATTTCGTTATGGTGTGGGGCGCTATGCCGAATTTGTCTTGCGCCTGTGGCACCGTTTGAGGGTAGAGAAAAATCCAGCCGCAGTACCGCTGCTATTTACCCGTAGCCTGGGGGTCGCATTGATGGCCCAAAGGGTCGTGCCGCGGGTGGTATTGGAACTCCACCAGGGACTGTCGCCTCGCGCTCGACGGGTGGCGTCGTGGCTTGGACCGAGGGTACGTGTGGTGGCGATTTCAAACGGACTGCGTCACCATTTGGTCGAAATCGATTCTTTTGCCCAGGAACGGGTGACGGTTTGTCACGATGGCGTTGAGGTCGCGCGTTTTGCTACCGCCACCCCATTTTCTCCCGACCAGCGACCACTGCCGGAACGATCCACCCGATGGAACCATCTCTATTACGGTACCATGCGCCCGGAACGTGGTCTCGATTTGCTCCGTTACGCCGCGGAACGTTTGCCGGATCACGGTTTTGTCCTGGTGGGCGGGAGTCAGACCGAAGTTGCGGAGACGCTGGCGGCTGGTCTTGCTTTGCCCAATGTTCGGGTTATGCCGGCTATTCCCCACCACGAAATACCGCGTCTAATTCGCTCCTTTGATACCGTCCTCCTACCCTATACCCGCGCAGTAAAAACGTATCGCTGGATGTCGCCGCTCAAATTATTTGAGGTCATGGCGAGCGGCATACCGGCAGTAGTCAGCCGACTCCCGTCGATTACCGAGGTGGTCAACGATGACCACGTCAACTTCATCGACAGCGATGATCCAGAATCCTTGGTCGCTACGCTTCGCACAATTGAAGCCGCACCCGCTGCGGCCCATGCCCGCGCCGTAATGGCGCAGGCGCGTGCCGTGGCATTTCATTCCTGGGAGCGCCGCGCACAAGATATTCTTGCCTTTGCCGGTGATTAGCAGAGTGGTGCGCTTCGTCCCTCAGCGCACCCTATGCGTTCTCGAAAAGGGCGGCTAGTAGGGAGCAACCTATTTCGTAGGGTGCGCTGAGGGACGAAGCGCACCCGTCACGGATGATACTCCAGCTCATTTAAACGCTGCGCAACTTTACGTTGGCGGCTACACCGTCTTATTCCAGAATAACTTCTCTCGCAACGTGTGGTAATAGCTATGCCCTACTGGATGCAGCAAACGGATTGGGGTTGCATAGCGTGTGATTTCCAACTTGTCATCGCTGTACAGGTTAAAATGAGAATGACTGTCGAATCGTACAAGTACATTGGTGGAACGGTACATCAAGATTTCCAATACCGATTCACTCTTTACTACAATCGGACGGTTACTCAACATCTGCGGGGATACCGGCACTAGAGCAATAAGATCGAGACTGGGATGCAGGATTGGGCCACCGGATGACAACGCATAAGCAGTAGAACCGGTTGGGGTTGCCACAATCAGACCGTCAGCGCGCTGGTTGTAGAGGTACTCACCGTCGATGCGCACCTCAAACTCGATCATGTTGCTGATGTCTCCGCGATGCACCACTACGTCGTTGAACGCTAGAGCATTAAATACCTCCGCGTCATTGCGTAGGATGCGTGTCGACAGCAACATGCGCGGTTCGGTGACAAACTTACCTTCCAGCATATCGACGATGCTCTGCTGCATGGTGTCGAGAGACAGATCGGTGAGAAATCCCAACCGTCCCTGGTTCACACCCACCAGCGGGATACCGAACGGTACCAGGGTACGCGCTATGTTCAACATGGTCCCGTCGCCGCCCAGTACGATGGCAAGATCGACCATCCCATCCATTTCATCCAACGAGGCAGTACGATAGGGATGCTGCTTGATGTGTTCGGCGGTGAGTGAATCCACCACCACCGCCACTCCTTTCTCGGATAGGAAGGCTGCCAACTGTAGCAGCGGTACCGTGATGGCTGGTGTTGCGTATTTTCCGATCAGGGCTACCGTTTGGAAGGAGAGTTTCATGATGAGATAACCTATATCGCCCGCTGGTTGATAAAGCAGCTATTCCGAATGGTATTTATACCAAACAGGCAGGTAGGATAAAGTCTTAGAGGGACCTCCGCAAGAACAAGGATCCTCCGGCAAAGGTAGCTCATCCTGATTGGAATAGGGAATCAAGTCCAGAATGCCATTCCTCCATAATGAAAAAATCCACCATAACCTGGATTATGAACGGCCGAATCAACCAACACCATATCATATTCATTATCTAAGTGGTGCCAAGTCCATGTTCTTGGGCGTGCTGCGGCGGCTACAGGATTGAGTCGGTCTGCGATTGAAAAATGTTGTGCTCTAGATCCGTTGGGAGCGATATCTACAACGTTTCCGCTCAGAGTGACGCCGTGGCCTGGGATGGCGCAACCGGTTTCCAGATCTACCTGCGAAGCATGATCGCCTGGGTCATAATTCCCGGCAGCAGTGTTGTTGGAAAAATCAATATTATAATTTCCTCCCAGTGTGTAATCAAAATCGTGAGCAACGCCAGTACTGCGCAGAGTAATATTTTTGAGAACTTTTTGAATGGGGAATTGGAATGAGTTCATGCCAGGAAAAGAAACTTTTTGATATGGGTGATACCTGTGCTTCGTTAAAGATGTTTCGGATTTTATCTTTCCATAAGGTTCTTTTTCGCCTTCAATCTCTATTCCGTAGTAATAGTTGTATCTTGGTGTGTTTTCTGGCAGTTTTTTCTCGTATTTTGTTTCAGTCTCATCTTTTAGATCGCCCTTTTTCGGCCATAATGGAAAACTGAATCCTCCTGATGATTTATGCTCGTCATCCTCATCAGACTTGATGTCGTTATAGCTAAAATCAAAATCCTTAATCCTTTGCAATGCTGGGGAGGTAAAGGAATTTAAATGTGTTTTTTGGCTCCTATCTTCTCCCGCACACTGCGTTACTTCCATCCACGTTGCCTCTTTTCCTTTCGCAATTGCCCTCTCACCCATCATATCAGCCTCCCGCTCCAGTCCCTTATCATCATTCACCGACGTTCCATTCATCATCAGTGTAGTAGGACGTACACGCCCTTGCGCCTGTTGCACCACATGCCATGCCTCATGTGCCAGATGCCGTTCCTGCCCCGGCGCGATATGAATGTCGGTCCCCTGCGCATAAGCCAAAGCGTTAATTTGCTCGGGTTGTGGCGAGTTATACTAACCTGCGCGTTGGTTAGGGGACAGGTGCTAATGGCGCTTTGCCGCTCTC
>CAUYUB010000167.1:0-3893 GCA_963575685.1 Gammaproteobacteria bacterium
CGGCAACAATAAGGGCAACTCGTTCCAGGCGCGCCTTGTGCGCGGGGGACAGTCTTTTGATCTTTTGGCCGCTTCACGCACAAATACCGATTATGCGGATAACGGAGATGGCACGGTTACCCACACCCCCAGCGGCTTAATATGGAAACGTTGTGCCGAGGGACAGACCTGGACCGGCAGTACTTGTAGTGGCGGCGCTACTGGTTATACCTGGGATCAGGCTCAGGCGCTGATACCCACCAGCTTCGCGGGACATAGCGATTGGCGTGTACCTACGGAGGATGAGTTAATTTCATTGGTGGATTATACCATCTTAGGTGCAACCATTAATACCGAATGGTTTCCAAACACGCCCGCGTCGGTTTTTTGGTCGGCGTCGGCCTGTGCGGGTCATTCGGGCAGCGCGTGGTACGTGTTTTTCGGTTGGTACGTGTATTCTTCCGGCGGGTCCAACCCCGGCAGCGGCCACCACGGCAGCAACTCCTTCTTCGACGTCCGCCTCGTGCGTGGCGGACAGTCTTTTGGCCCTTTGGCTTTGAGTGTCTTGAAGACGGGCACCGGCAGCGGTACGGTAACCAGCGACCCGGCGGGGATTAGTTGCGGCAGTGATTGCACCGAAAAATACTCCTTCATTGACACGAATGTGACGTTAACCGCCACCCCACTCAGCGGTTCTACTTTCGCGGGTTGGAGCGGTGACTGCTCGGGGACCGAGACCTGCACGGTGACCATGAGCGCCGCCCAAAGCGTCACGGCCACCTTTACGCGGATCACCTACGCCTTGACGGTCAACAAATCCGGCGCGGGCAGTGGCACGGTGACCAGCAGCCCCTCTGGCGCCAATTGCGGCGCGGGGTGCAATACGAGTCTCGCCAGCTATAACGACGGCATCACCGTGACCCTGACTGCGGCCGCGGCGAGTGGCTCAACCTTCACCGGCTGGTCGGGGAGCGGATGCTCGGGAACCGGCACCTGCCGGGTGACCATGAGCGCCGCTAAGGCGGTAACGGCCAATTTCAAGGCCAACCAGACCATTGGCGTCATTACGTTCACTCCGGCCAGCCTAGCCGTGGGCGCCACGGCCACGGCCAGCGCCACGGCGACCTCGGGGCTAGCGGTGACTTTTACCAGTCAGACCACGGGCGTTTGCACCGTGAGTGGCGGTACCGTTACGGGGGTGACGGCGGGGACTTGTACGGTTGCCGCTAATCAAGCCGGCGATACCGGTTACAACGCCGCCTCTCAAGTAACCCAAAATCTCACCATCACCATCAGCAGCGGCAGCCAGACCATCACCTTTGGCGCAGCGCCCACGGTAGTGGTGGACGGCACCGGGACGCTCTCCGCCACGGGGGGAGCCTCGGGCAACCCAGTAACCTTCACCAGCCAGAGCCCGGCGGTATGCTCCACATCAGGGACCAATGGGACCACCATAAGCGGTATCAGTACTGGTGTCTGCACGATTGCCGCTAACCAGGCCGGCAATGCCAATTACAACGCCGCCCCGCAGGTAACCCAGAGTTTTACCATCGGCAGCGGCAGCCAGACCATCACCTTTGGCGCAGCGCCCATGGTAGTGGTGGATGGCTCTGGAATGCTCTCCGCCACGGGTGGGGCCTCGGGCAACCCAGTCATCTTTACCAGCCAAAGCACGGATATCTGCACCGTCAGCGGTAACACGGTCACGGGCGTCAGTGCCGGTACCTGCACGATTGCCGCCAGCCAGGCCGGTAGCGCCAACTACAACGCCGCTCATCAGGTGACCCAGAGTTTTATCATTGGCAGCGGCAGCCAGACCATCACTTTTGGCGCAACACCCACCGTCATGGTGGGTGGTAGCGGGATACTCTCGGCCACGGGTGGGGTTTCGGGTAACCCGGTAATCTTTACGAGCCAAAGCACGGGCGTCTGCACCGTGAACGGCGGCGCCGTTACGGGGGTGACTGCGGGAACTTGCACGATCGCCGCTGACCAGGCCGGTAATGCCAACTATAGTGTCGCGCCTCAAATGACCCAGAGCTCTGATCGGTCGAGCAACGTCATCAATATGGGTACCGTTCCCAGCGTAGTGGTTGGCGGTGGCGGGATGCTCTCGGCGACGGGTGGGGTTTCGGGAAATCCGGTGACCTTTACCAGCCAGAGCCCGGCGATCTGCACTACATCAGGGACCAATGGAACCACCATCAGTGGTATCAATACGGGGGTCTGCATGATCGCCGCCAACCAAATTGGCAACGCCAACTACAATGCCGCCCCTCAAGTGATCCGGGGCTTCTCCATCGGCCGGGCCAACCAAGGCATTGGCGTTATCACGGTGAATCCGTCCCTTCTCAGCGCGGGTCAAACGACGACCGCTAGCGCAACGGCGGCCTCCGGTCTTGCGGTCCGTTTCAATTCCACCACGCCTGCGGTCTGCACGGTAAATGGGGCCACCATCAGCGGTCTTGCGATGGGTACCTGCACGATTACCGCCAACCAGGCCGGCAACGCCAGCTACAATGCGGCTCCCCAGGTGACGTATAGTTTTACCGTTAATCGCGGGAATCAGACCATCATTCCCGGCATCGCCCCCAGTATCGTGGCGGGTGGCACCGGGACGCTCTTGGCCACGGGCGGAGCCTCAAGAAACCCGGTGACCTTCGCCAGCCGCACCGCGGGTGTCTGCACCACTTCCGGGAGCAACGGCGCTACCGTGACCGGCATTGCTAGCGGTACCTGCGTGATTACTTTCAACCAGGTTGGTAACGCCAATTACAATGCCGCGCCCCTGCTGGCCTTGAGTTTTCTCGTTCGCAAGGGCAATCAGAGCATTACCTTTGGTGCCGCGCCCAGCGTGGTGGTCAGGGGTTCCCGAACGCTCTCGGCCACGGGTGGAACATCGGGAAACCCGGTGAGTTTCACCAGCCAGACGGCAAATATCTGCACCACCTCCGGGAGCCATGGTGCGACCGTTACTGGTGTCGTTCCCGGCACTTGCACGATCACCGCCAACCAAGCCGGTAACGCTAACTACAATGCCGCCGCCCCGGTATCGCTGAGTTTCATTGTCAACAAGGCTAATCAGACCATTACCTTCGGCGTTGCGCCCATCGTGGCGGTGGGTGGCATCGGAATCGCCTCGGCTACGGGTGGCGCTTCGGGAAGTCCGGTGATTTTCACCAGCCAAACCCCGAATGTCTGCACCACCTCCTCGAAACTCAACGGCACCGCCATCACCGGCATTCGGGCTGGGACCTGCACGATTGCCGCTACTCAGGCCGGTAACGCCAGTTACAACGCTTCCCCTCGGGTGACCCAGAGTTTTACCGTTAGGTAATTAACCCAAGTTGTCACCGATGATGTCTGAACCTTGATGTACCTGATTGATGGATTTTCTTGATAAAGTCTAAATCGATTTAATCAAGAAAATCCATCAATCATGAAAATCAAGGTTCAGACATAAAGGTGGCAACTTGGGTTAATGAATCGATAGAAATTACCGGAAACTCACGCAGGCGGGGCCGATGGAGAAGGCCCCGTCTGCGTGATTTCGGATGTTCCCCCAATATCTTCGCCAAATTTGATGGCCCCAGGAGGCTCCCGTGGAAAAAAGTACCGTGGCTCCTCATCCGTCGCTGCTTGACACGGATTCCCAGCGTGGTATCGCTCACTGCGGACGACGTGGTGACGATACGAGTAAAAACTAAAAATCTTAAAGGCTGGGATTCCGGCCAACCGCTGCTGGTCCGGGAACGACGGCCGACATCCGCCTTGTCATCGTCGATGCCCCCCAGTACCATGCAGCGTTACCTTACATTTCCGCGGAGTAACGACATGATGTTCCATGGCAGTATGGTTGCCATCGTGACCCCCATGGGGGCGGACGGCACTGTCGACTACGAGTCCCTGCGGCG
>CAUYUB010000168.1:0-3872 GCA_963575685.1 Gammaproteobacteria bacterium
GTCGGGAGGGTGCTATTTAGCACCTGTCCCCTAACCAACGCGCAGGTTAGTAGCAACACCCGCTTGCTTGAGTCGAGCGAGGAGTTCTTGAATTTGTTGTTCAGCCGCCTCCTTGGCAAGGCGTTCTTGTTCGGCTTGGCGTTGAGCCATCTCCTTGGCAAGGCGTTCTTGTCCGGCTTGGCGTTCGGCCAACTCGGTTTGGTGTTGAGCCGCCTCCTTGGCAAGGCGTTCTTGTTCAGCTTGGCGTTGAGCCGCCTCCTTGGCAAGGCGTTCTTGTCCGGCTCGGCGTTCGGCCAACTCGGTTTGGTGTTGAGCCGCCTCCTTAGCAAAGCGTTCTTGTTCGGCTTGGCGTTGAACAACCTCCTTGGCAAGGCGTTCCTGTTCGGCTTGGCGTACCGCCAGTTTCCTCGCTTCATATTCATTTTGTCCCTCTTGCACTTCTTCCCCAAGATAATATACCCGGATCTTACGTCCTTCTGTCCATTCTTGTGGTTCAAGGACCTCAATCTCCAACCCTGGAATCGTCTTGCTGCAATAACGCCGGTTCGCCGGGAGCGTTACTTCACGGTACGAGCGAATTCTAGTATCATATTGATACCAAACCACCGAGCGTTTATCCTCTGGTTCAGGGTAGATCAAGACAAACTCCGGTACACGGTTTATGGCATTATAATTACGCATCCGTACACTATCCTTCCGCTCTTTATCCGATCTTGATGTGGAGACCACTTCCAGGGCTAATAACAATTCCCTGGCGGTAATTGCATAAAGATTTTGGCTGGCGGTTAGCGCGTAGTCGGGATAAAGCACCTTGCGATTCCCTTCCCAATCCAGGTACCAAACCGGATTATCACTCACGCTACTCAGACCTGCTCGGGAGGCTACTCGATTGAGGAGTTCCATCAAAAAATAAATCGTCCTCCCATGGGCAATGGATTGCGCCATCTCAAATTCCTCATCGTAATACGGCGTCCCCTCCGTTGATTCCGGGCTATGGAGGAGCGGAGTCAAACGTGCCAGGAAGGCATCTTGGTCAAGAAAATTTTCAGGTTCAGTGTGGCGAACCGCGAGTGCGGTCATAGGTTTCTCCTGAACGTTAAGGTCAAATTACACTTTAATTAATCTATCCAATGGGAGTAACTCCCCATTCGCCATGGCCAAAACTACTATCCTTAATTTCACCTGATTCCAAGTTTTCTTGCAACTTGTTGGATTATTATGATATTTTTAATCGCCCTTCCCCCCCCAACCCCCCCTTGCAAGGTAGGTTTCTTCATCCACCTTACGGTATTGTGACTGCTCAGGAGGTCGCAGGGTGGGCTGCGGCCTGGAGATATTATCTTAATCGAGGCGTGGTTGAGGGACGTTACTCTGAAAAGTCTGGACGAAGGCAAGAATAAGGATCAGTGCCCTGCTTGCGCAGGGTGTCGAGGTAAGAGCGAATGGTGCAGAAGGACTGAACACCCGCAAAAGTGCGAAAGTAGCCTGAAACCTTCTCCCTTCTGCTTCACCTTGGGCATATGCACGACCTGCGACCCATTAGATAGATCCGTTTTTGTGGGAAAATACTATAGTGCCGATATGACACCGCTAAGAAAAAAACGCCCGATCAACCTGAACTTGCTCACCATTCGCCTACCGGTAGCTGGGGTGATGTCGATTGCCCACCGTGCGGCTGGTCTCCTGATGTTCGCCCTCACGCCGGTTCTTGTCTACTGGTTCGATCTCTCCCTCCGCGGTCCGGAAGGTTTCCGGCAGGCGATGGCCCTGTCTTCTCTCTGGGAGAGATGGCTATGGATCGCTGGTATATGGGCAATGGCTCACCACTTTTTGGCCGGTATTCGTTATCTGTTGCTTGACCTAGATATCGGTTTTGAGAAACCGGTCTATCGTTGGACGGCCCTGGCGGTGTTGAGCGGAGGCGCGCTCATGGCTCTGGCGGCTGCGGTGTGGGTGATGCGATGAGTTATCGTGCGAGCGGTCTGCGGGCCTGGGTCTGGCAACGGGTGAGTGCCGTAGTACTCACCCTTTTTGTTCTTCTCGTCTGTGGTTATTGGTTAACCGGCGGACCTGCCGACTACCAAGGCTGGCACAACCTGCTCGCCCAACCAGCGGTAGCCGTGATGGTAGGATTGTCCTTTGGTGCTCTATTGGCCCATATCTGGGTCGGGGTGCGTGATGTAATCCTTGATTACCTTTCTCCCCCCTGGCTGCGTCATATCCTTCTTGCGCTATTGGCGTTATGGCTCTTCGCCCTGGGTTTGTGGGTATTGCTGATCTTGGCGCGCGTGTTTGTTTCAGTACGGATGTTGACATGACAGAAATTACAAGGCGCAAATTTGACGCCCTCATTATTGGGGCTGGCGGGGCTGGTTTACGTGCGGCGTTACAGCTTGCCCGGGCGGACGCATCCGTGGCGGTAGTCTCCAAGGTCTTTCCCACGCGCTCACATACTGTTGCCGCACAGGGAGGTATCAACGCCGCATTGGCTAATGTTGCGCCGGATGATTGGCATTGGCATATGTTCGATACCGTCAAGGGTAGCGATTATCTGGGTGACCAGGATGCCATCGAATTCATGTGCCAACGGGCACCGCGTCTGGTCGTCGAATTAGAGCACTATGGTATGCCCTTTTCGCGACTGGAAAATGGGCGTATCTACCAACGCCCTTTTGGTGGGCAGAGCCGGAATTTTGGAGGGGAGCAGGCCGTGCGCACCTGCGCGGCGGCGGATCGTACCGGTCATGCCATGCTCCATACCCTCTACCAGCAAAACCTGGCGGCGCGTACTCATTTCTTCAACGAATACTTTGCCCTTGACCTGATCCGCGACGATGAAGGTTACGTCAACGGGGCGGTGGTCCTGGAGATCGAGACCGGCCAACCGCTCATCATTGAAGCCCAGGGCACGTTACTTGCCACCGGTGGTGCCGGGCAGCTTTATCACACCAACAGCAATGCCCTGATCAATACCGGCGATGGCTTGGCCATTGCCCTACGTGCCGGTATTCCGTTGGAGGATATGGAATTCTTTCAATTTCATCCGACCGGTATTGCCGGTAAGGGGATGCTCATCAGCGAGGGGGTGCGGGGCGAGGGGGGTTACCTACTAAATAGCCAGGGCGAGCGCTTTATGGAACGTTACGCCCCCCATGCCAAAGACCTGGCGAGTCGCGACGTAGTGGCGCGGGCCATTGCCGTCGAGGTACGAGAGGGACGAGGCTGTGGGCCGAATCGGGATTATGTCCTGCTCAAACTCGACCATCTGGATGAAGAGATCACCACCAAGCGGTTACCCGGTATCCGCGAACTCTCCCTGACCTTCCTGGGGATAGACCCAGTGAAGGAACCCATTCCGGTTTTTCCTACCTGCCACTATCTCATGGGCGGTATTCCCACCAACCGTTTTGGGCAAGTAGTGGTGCCCGACCGTCATGGCGAAGAGCCGGTGCTGGGGCTCTATGCCGCCGGGGAGTGCGCTTGTGTTTCGGTCCATGGGGCTAACCGTTTAGGGGGGAATTCGCTGCTCGATATCTTGGTTTTTGGTTGTGCCGCCGCCGACCATCTGATCGAACAACTCTCTCATCAACACTACCATCGTCCACTCCATCAGCCTTCGGTGGATCGGGCGTTGGCACGCCTTGCCCGGTGGGAGCGTAAAGGCGACGGTCCTTCCGTGGACGAGATCCGTACCGAACTGCAACGTGCGATGGAGCAAGATTGTGGAGTGTTTCGTACCGAGGAGGTCCTGACCCACGGATTGCAACGGGTCAGCAGTTTGGCGCAACGTCTTAACGAGGTGGTGCTGCGCGATCACAGCCATACCTATAATACCGCCCGCATTGAAGCCTTAGAGCTGGAGAATCTAATGG
>CAUYUB010000169.1:0-3858 GCA_963575685.1 Gammaproteobacteria bacterium
TCACCCGCGCACTGGCCGTTGATGACGAAGCCGCCGGTGCCCGCAGCGATTGTGGTTTTCGGCACCCCGGCAACGACGGGGGTAAACCTTCCCACAACCGCGGCGGGCACCGGTGGCTTCGTCATCAATGGCCAGTGCGCGGGTGACCAGAGCGGTCTTAGTGTCGCCAGCGCCGGGGACGTCAACGGCGACGGTCTCGCCGACCTTATCGTCGGGGCTGAGTGGAGCGATTCCGCAGCTGGAACCAATGCCGGCCGGAGCTACGTGGTGTTCGGGAAGACGGGGACGATTGGGGTAAACCTTTCTACAATCGCGGCGGGCACTGGCGGCTTCGTCATCGACGGTCAGTGTATGTTTGACCTCAGCGGCTGTAGTGTCGCCAGCGCCGGAGATGTCAACGGCGATGGCCTCGCTGACCTCATCGTCGGGGCGCCCTGCAACGACCCTGCTGCAGGAACTAATGCTGGTCGGAGCTACGTGATTTTCGGTTCGACCACGGGGGCGTTCCAGCAAACTGCGGTGGACCAGCTCGGTACCAGCGGTGCTGATACCCTGACCGGCACCAGCGCCTCCGAAACCCTGGTGGGCAACACGGGCAACGATACCCTCATTGGTGGTGGTGGCGCGGATGTGCTGTATGGTGGATCGGGGGACGACACCATCGTTCTCAATGCCAGTAATATCACGGCGCTATCGGGCAATTTCGGAGCGGGCGACAATAGCACTCAACTCGCACGGGTGGACGGCGGCGGTGGGGTGGATACGTTTCGATTGGACGGCGCGGGCATCAGCCTTGATCTAACCGCCATCGCCAATCAGGGCGGCGGGACTCCTGGGCATGCCTCACGTATCGAATCGATAGAACGCATCGATCTCACCGGCAGCGGCAATAACACGCTAACGTTGGGCTTGAAGGACGTGCTTGATATGTCGGGATTCAATAGCTTCAACAACGCTAATGGATGGGCCGATGGAACCTATAACCTTGGCAATACGATAGAAAACCGTCACCAATTGGTTATTGATGGAAACACCGGGGATCTGGTCAATTTCAGCGGGTGGGGAGCCTCCGTGGGTACGGTAACTCATGATAGTCATACCTACGATGTCTATAAGCAGGGCTCATACGCAGAATTGCTGATTGAACATAACATTACTCGGTCGGTGATTGGGTGAATATAATGCCATGGTTTGTTCTCCTGTTTCAGCGTGAGAACAAAATCGCATACGAATAAAAAGCCGCCCCGATTGAATCGGGGCGGCTTGAATGAACGTCCGAAATAGTAAATTTCATTTAAAAACGACACCCATCATTCATGAGCTCTGCAATGACCACCAAGATCGATACCATCCTCGCTCTGCATAACGGAAAAACATTACAACCGTTGAAGATAGGTGAGTCCCATATCTTCAAGGCAAAGGCCGGTGATCACTATCGCATCGTCAAGTATCAAGGTGACGAAGAACAGATTTTGGATAACGTTATTGCCAAGAGATCGGGTGATGACCTGCGGCTTACTTATTCCGATGGGACCCAGGTTACCCTGGAGGACTACTACGGTGAGTGCAAGGCTGCCTCTTGTGGAATTACCCTGCCTGGGGATGGATATGAGGAGGATGGCACGAGTGTGGTGTTAGGTGATGGATCAACATTGGTGTACGCGCACGGCGGTCACGATACATTGCTGAACATGGCACAAGGGGATGGAATCCTCCAATCGGCGCTCGCCAAGCTGGAAGGTGTCGAGATTACCTATCCCCCCTCCTCAGATCATTTTCTCGGGATTTTGGGCATCGTTGCGGGAGGATTCTCGGTTGCCGCCCTGCATGGGAACGGATCCGAGGCAGCCACCACGCCTTCCATCCATAACACCGTGCAGGGGACGGTAGTGGCGGGGCCGGTAGTGGCGGGGCACCAGTTGAGGATCAACCTCTACGATGCCGACGGCAACCTCTTCAAGACGGGCGCGGTCGATGACACGGGCACGTTCAGCATTGATGTCGGCAACTATACCGGCGTGGTGATCGCCAAGCTGGAGGACAGCAGCACCGGCAATGACTACATTGATGAGGCGACGGGACAGGCGCGTGACCTGACCGCCCAGCTCATGACGATTGGGGTCGCCAGGACCGGCACGATCACGCTCAACATCAATGGGTTGACCACCATCGCGGCGCAAAAGGCGGGGGTGACGTTCGCGGGCGACACGACTCCCAACCTCACCCCCGAGTTGGTCACCCAGACCAACGACGCGGTCGCTACGGCTTTTGGCCTGACCGACCTCACCGGCACCACCGTCGTCACCACGATTGATGCCCAAGGTAATACCAATTCCGATTACACCCCCGACACTCTCAGTGCGGGCGAGAAATATGGCGCGATCCTGGCCGCCCTGTCCGGCGTGGATGCCTCGAACGATGGTGACGCGCAAGCCACCATCGACCACCTGGCCGCCGGGCTGACCATCACCGGCGACACCGGTACACTCAGTTCCACTGCGGTGGAGACCCTCGTGGTGGGCGCGCGGACTGCCGCAGACACCGCCAATGGTAGCGATACCACCAGCCTAACCGCCGTCGTCTCTGAATTAACTAGGAAAATCAGCGCGTCGGTGAGCATCGACCATATCGGCGTGGACGATGTCATCAACGTGACCGAGCAAGGCGCGACCCTCACCGGGACCACGGTCGCTGACGCCACGGTGACCTTGAGCATCGGCGGCAACGCGCGCGCCGCCGTGGTCGAAGGGACTACCTGGAGCTATACCCTAACGGCCGACGATATCGCGGCCATGGGGCAAGGTGGCGCGACCATCGGCGCGACTGCCGGCTTGGCCGATGGTGGCACGGCGACCGCCACGCGCGGCATCGTGATCGACACCGTGGGACCGACAGTCGCCATCACCAGCGACAAGGACACGCTGACGGCGGGTGAGACCAGCATCATCACCATCACCTTCAACGAAACGCCGATTGGCTTTACGGTCGATGATGTCGCGGTCAGTGGCGGTACCCTGTCCAATTTCAGTGGTAGCGGCGCGATCTACACCGCGACCTTCACCCCCAATAGCGACAGTACCGCCAATGGCGTGATCAACGTCGCGAGCGGCAAATTCTCGGACGCGGCGGGTAATCCCAACAGCGATGGCGCGGACGCCAACAACACCGTCATCATGACGGTCGATACCACAGCCCCCGATACCACGCCTCCGACCATCGCCATCAGCAGTGACAAGACCAATCTGGCGAGCGGCGATAGCGCGACGCTGACCTTCACCTTGTCCGAGCCATCGGACGATTTCACCCGCGCCGATATCGCGGTGAGTGGCGGCACGTTGTCCAATTTCAGTGGTAGCGGCGCGATCTACACCGCGACCTTCACTCCCAACAACGACAGCACCGCCAATGGCGTGATCAACGTCGCGAGCGGCAAGTTCTCGGACGCAGCGGGTAATCCCAACAGCGATGGCGCGGACGCCAACAACACCGTCACGATGACGGTCGATACCACGACCTCGGATACCACACCACCGGCCATCGCCATCAGCAGTGACAAGACCAATCTGGTGACCGGCGATAGTGCGACGCTGACCTTCACCCTGAGCGAGGCTTCCAGCGATTTCACCCAAGCTGATGTCACGGTCGGTGGAGGGAGCCTATCCAATTTTAGCGGTAGCGGCACGAGCTATACCGCGACCTTTACCCCTAACAGCGATAGCACCAGCAACGGCGTGATTAGCGTCGCGAGCGGCAAATTCTCCGACGCGGCGGGCAATCCCAACAATGATGGAGCGGATGCCAATAACACCGTCACGATGACGGTCGATACCACGACCTCGGATACCACACCACCGGCCA
>CAUYUB010000170.1:0-3791 GCA_963575685.1 Gammaproteobacteria bacterium
GGAGGGAGGCGGTTACTGTTTAGGAATTAGGAATAAGAATTTTATAACTTGTGCAGAGATAGCCCGCAGGAGTGCAAGGCTTGCCTTGCACGTGCAAAGCAAGCTTTGCACTCCTGTTTCTCCGGAGGTAGCAATGTCGGTTCTCACTACCACCATTTCCGAAACAGTAACACGGCGGAAGTTACCCCGCACGCAGATTGTGCGTGAAATCGTCTATCCCGACAGTGATGAAGAACCCATGGCTGAAAACACCCGCCAATTTGAGATCATTGTCACCCTCCATACCGGCATTTCCGCATTGTTTGTCGGACGACCTGACGTATTTGTTGCCGGTGACCTGTTTTGGTATCCGGTGGAGGGGAGCAACACCATTCGGTTGGCGCCCGATGTAATGGTGGTATTTGGTCGTCCACCCGGCCACCGTGGTTCCTATCGGCAATGGTGTGAAGCAGGTATCGCCCCCCAGGTAGTATTCGAGATCCTCTCGCCCGACAACCGTGCCGCCGAGATGTCCAACAAATTCCGTTTCTACGAACGGTATGGGGTCAAGGAGTATTACATTTATGATCCGGATTATGGACGATTGGATGGTTGGTTACGTCATGCCGACCAACTGAATTTAGAGGAAGTGCCGGAGATGGAGGGGTGGGTAAGTCCGCGTTTAGGAATACGTTTCCATCTGGATGGTACTGAACTTGTGGTGTACCGACCGGATGGACGTCGCTTCGAGACGGCTCTCGAAATAGAACGACGTGCCGAAGTAGCCGAATATCGAATCAAGGAGGAACGCTGGCGTGCCCAACGCCTAGCGGATCAGTTACGAGCCTTGGGTATCGATCCTGATGCCGTATAAAATCTATTCTGCAATCAGAATTTCCATAATTCCAATAATTGCCTATTAGGCATTGAGGTGATCGATGTTTCAACGTATGCGAATTGGGGTGCGGCTGTGGGGTGGTTTCGGCCTAATGCTGATGCTGATGGTGTGGCTGGCAGGTATCGGGATACATGATCTCGATGTAGTACAAGATGCCGTCGATAAAATCGTCAAAGACCGCTATCCAAAAACGGTACTAGCCAATGATATCGGCGATCAAATCAGCTTTATTGCCCGCAAGCTCAGAAATGCCATAATCCTCAAGGACCCGGAGAAAGTTAAGTTGGAACTGGAAGGTGTCCTAGTGGCTCGCAAAACCATCACGGAAAAACTCGACACGCTGAAGAGCACCATCCGCTCCGAAAAGGGAAAAGAAATTCTGGGCAATATTTTGGAAAGCCGAAAGATCTACGTGGTTGCGCAAGATCGATTCATAGAAATGGTTCGGAACAGCCGCTGGGAGGAAGCGATACAATTGCTATATGGAGACATGAGAATCTTACAGGATGCCTACGACAAGAATGTAAATGCTCTCGTTGACTACCAAGGCAAGATGATGGAACAGGCGGGTGCCGATGCTACGGAGATCCAAGACCAAGGGATTCGGCTTTTGTTAATCGTAACCGGTGGGGCGCTGGTTCTGGCGCTGGGTCTAGCCCTGTGGATCGGACTGAGCGTTACCCGCCCCCTGGATAAGGCCGTAACCCTCATCGGACGTATCGGTCGCGGTGACATCCCCGACCCTGTCCAGGAGACCTGGCCGGGGGAATTCGACGGCATCCGTGAGAGCCTCAATACCGCCGGGGTAGCTATCCATACCCTCATTGAAGATGTGCGCGTCCTAACGCAGGCGGGTGCCGACGGACAACTGGCGGTGCGTGCCAATACGGCCCGCCATCAGGGCGATTACCAGCGCATCGTAGCAGGATTCAACGCCACCCTGGACGCGGTCGTAGCTCCCGTAACGGAAGTGATGCGGGTCATGGCGGCCGTAGAAAAGGGCGACCTCAGCCAGCAGATTGCCGCCCAATACTTGGGAATGCTGGGTCAATTGCGCGATTCAGTCAACAACACCATTACCCAGCTTGCCCACACCATTGAAGAGGTCCATCACACCAGCGGCGAATTGGCCAATGCGGCAGCGCAGGTCGAGGCTACCGCTCAGGCATTGAGTCAGGCCACCAGTGAACAGGCGGCCAGCGTCGAAGAGACCAGTGCCGCAGTAGAACAGATGAGCGCCTCCATTACCCAAAACGCCGACAACGCCAAGGTCACCGATACCCGTGCAACCCAAGCTGCCGCCGAAGCCCGTGAGGGAGGTAGTGCGGTAATTGAAACCGTTTCGGCCATGAAGCAGATCGCCAACAAGATCGTCATCATCGACGATATTGCCTACCAGACCAATCTTCTCGCCCTCAACGCCGCGATTGAAGCCGCACGGGCGGGAGAACACGGCAAGGGTTTTGCGGTAGTCGCCGCCGAGGTGCGCAAACTTGCCGAGCGTAGCCAGGTAGCGGCCCAGGAGATCGGTGAATTGGCCACCAGCAGCGTGCAACTTGCCGAGAAGGCAGGAAATCTGTTGGGCGCAATCGTACCGGCCATCACGACGACCTCAGATTTGGTGCAGGAGATCGCCGCAGCCTCCAAGGAACAATCCAGTGGTGTCGGTCAGATTAATACGGCGATGAACCAACTCTCTCAACTCACCCAAACTAATGCCAGCTCGTCCGAGGAATTGGCGGCGACTGCCGAAGAATTGGGGGCGCAGGTCACGCAGCTCCAGGATTTGGTTGCGTTCTTCCAGGTTGCTGAACAGCCCGCGGCACGGGGTGCGCCATCTCATCGCTCCGTAACCCAAGCGACCGGACGCACTCCCCAACCGAAAGCATCTCCCCGCTCTGGAGGAGGTCGAAAGGCTGGACTATCTCCGGCAATCGGTGGGATGGGCGCGAGAACAGCGGCCAACATTCCTGATAACTTCGAAGAGTTCTGAGGTCACCAGGTAATGCTCGTGGTGCGCTTCGTACCTCAGCGCCCTACGCTTTCTCGAAAAGGGCGGACGGTAGAGAAAAGCATATTCCGTGGGGTACGCTGAGGTACGAAGCACACCAGTCACGGACAATACGCCGACCCATATGCTTTGCGCAATTTTACGCTAGTGGCCCTTACCCTGAGTTTTTACCTAAGTTTAGAAACGTGCGAGGAGAATATCCCATGACCCAAGCAGTTGCTCTCTCCCCTGCCGCCCCGGTACTCACGCTCACCGAAGAGCAGAAGCAGTACCTCACTTTTACTTTGGGGCAGGAGATCTTTGCCGCGGGAATCTTGGCGATTAAGGAAATCCTGCGCTATGGCGCAATCACCGAAGTACCCATGACGCATCCCTGCCTAGCGGGGGTAATTAATCTACGCGGACGCGTGGTACCGGTCATCGACCTTGCCGTGCGCTTGGGTCGGGAACCGGTACACATCGGGCGACGCACCTGCATCGTCATTACCGAGGTGGCATCCAGCAATGGCGCCCTGGAGATGGGGATTGTCGTAGACGCCGTTCGGGCCGTGCTGGATATTCCGACTGCGGCGATAGATCCCCCCCCCACCTTTGGCATTCGTCTCCATTCCGATTATATGCTGGGCGTATCCAGATTAAACGACCTTTTCGTTGTTATCTTGGACCTTGCCCGTATTCTCGCCATGGATGAATTGGCGGCGTTGGCCCAAAGCCAATCGTGAGGCCGTGATTTTCCAACCGCTACCAAACGTTCAAGAAGGAGGGAACGATGACGACGGCCACCACCGCGGTTTCGAAAGTAGTAGCGCGGCAGACGCTACCCCAGACCCGAACCAAGAGTGAAAGCCTCTCTCCCGCCAGCGCTGGCCAACGTACGGCCGAAAATACCAGCCAATTTGGATT
>CAUYUB010000171.1:0-3791 GCA_963575685.1 Gammaproteobacteria bacterium
AGATTGGGGTCCGGGTGATGGCCACCGAAATCCGCGAGCGGCTCGCCGTTGATCACCGTGCCAACCGGGGCACCAAGCTGGTCTTCGAGAATGGCGCGGGCATAAGGACCGGTAACGGCATGCATGGCATCAAAGCACATCCGAAAGCTGCCGTCTTGCAGCAACCAGCCAATGGCATCAAAATCAAACAGAGATTCCATGAGTGCGGCATAATCCGCTACCGGATCGATTACCTCCACTGCCATCATCCCCAGGGTGCTCCCTCCCACCACATCCAGATCCACTTCGGTACTGTCCAGGGTACGGTAGACCTCTAGCTTTTGCGTCTGGGCATAGATGCCTTCCGTCACTTTTTCTGGTGCTGGCCCACCATTATCGGTATTGAATTTGATACCAAAATCGCCATCCGGCCCGCCAGATTGTGACTGGCAGAAAGAATCAAACCGCCCGCTGCGTGGTGCTTGCGAATCAGGCATGAAACCGCAGGGTCGAAAGAATGCCGTGGCGCCCAACTAAACCGCCCCACCCGTTGGCAGCGGACATACGCAAGATGGTCTGAATAGCGGTATGGTTATAATGGCGACCGTCACCGCCAACCACTAGAGTGGCGCCGACTAGCTGCGGCTGAGTATCAAATATCGCTTGACAAAGTTTTCCAGATAGTGTGGCTGCTGAAAGGTGGTACCTTCTTGCGGAGACTCAGTGCCTGACGTTGATCCTCAAAGGGTTGGGTGGAGTAATGCGTAGGGTCATTGATAGTTCCCGGTAGGTGAATGTCGTAAACGTGGATTCAACCACACCACGCGACGCAACGCCATGGTTCGTTTATCCATCCGATTCATTCAAATCAAGGAACGCTCGTGTACGACAAATCCCTAATCATCAGCTGACTTGCGGCGGCATTGGTTGGTCACATTATTGGTTACCGATATTCCTTTCCTGCATCTCCTGACCGTGATCGTGCTTACTGCCGGATGGGTCGGCTCGAGTATCATCACGAACTACTCCTGGCGACGCCAGGAACGGCATCGCAACTTTGAACTGGAAGACCTTAATGGTCTGACGGAAGAATTCCATGACTTGCTGAAGAATTCGCGCGGCATTTTGATACCCAGATCGGTACCATCAGCCTAGAGCTGACGCAACTGAGGATTTGCGCGTGACGCTGTATCGAAACTGGCTATGAGCTTCAAAAGCATGGAATCTATGACTCATCACCAGCAGGATTTGATTTTACCCATTCTTGCACACTCCAAGGCAGCTCCAGGCAATGAAACCAGTACCATCAATGTGAGTGAATTCGTGCGTCAAACTGGCGAGACCATGGAGCATTATGTCGATACCATCATCCGTATCAGCATGTACAGCATAAAAATCGCCGACCGCGTGGATGATTGAACGAACCGTGGTGGCAATCCTCACGGACGTGGATGCGTAGAAAACATCGCCAAGCAGACCAATCTGTGGCCCTCAATGCCGCTATAGAGGCTGCACGCGCCGGCGCTGCCGGGCGGGATTCGCGGTGGTGGCCGACGAGGTGCGCAAACTTTCCTGCACTCCTCACAATTTAGTGGCCAGATCCGCGCCCACGTAAAGGAGGTTCGTGACGCCCTGGAGGGTGCCATGCAGGCAAGCGCCGAGCTGGCTTCCCACGACATGAATTTTGCCCTTCAATCGAAAATGAACATCACTAAAATGATGGGTGAAGTAGAACTCGGACCAAAAAATTCAGGACAGCATCACCGCCATTTCCCGTATCAACTCAGAGGTACGAGGTAGTGTCAATGTGCGGACCGCGCTTCAGTTCGAGGATTTGACCAGCCAGCTCATTCAACACCTGGATCGGCGTATCAACAGCCGTCCGCTCTCCTCGCGGGCATCCGCGCCATCGAGGCGATCAGAATCAATGACATCATTTACCCACGAAGGTCGAGTGGAACGCCTGCGCGCAGCCATCGCCAAGGCGAGCGATCTGCTGGCAGAGACTGAACATATCACCGTTTCCCGGCAAAAAATGCAGGCGGGCGATGTCGAACTTTAATTTCATGAGGATCCCATAATGGCAAAAATGATTCTTGCGGTGGACGATTCCAGCTCAATCCGTCAGATGATTGCCTTCACCCTCAAGGGGGCGGGGTCTCAAGTAGTGGAAGCGGTAGACGGCAATGACGGTCTGAGTAAAGCCAAGTCCAATCCCGTCAATCTGGTGCTGACCGACCAGAATATGCCGGGGATGGACGGTCTGACCATGATCAAAAATCTGCGCGCCACGCCCCAATACCGTAGCGTGCCGATCCTGATGCTCACCACCGAGTCCAGCGATGCGATGAAAAGCCAGGGCCGCGCGGTAGGGGCCACGGGCTGGCTGGTAAGCCTTTCGACCCGCAGAAGTTGTTGGAAGTCGTAAAAAGTTGGCAAATTTTTGTCAATGCGGCATAAACCGATATCCCGATTCGCATCGCCTAGCTGAGCAGCGACATTCAATCACTTCGCTAAATGGTTTGTCGCAGGTTCGTAAGAACCGAAGCGCGTGCTGGCGAGGGCAGCTGAAGGTTCCGTCCGGGCCGCTCTGGCTGACCGCCGGGAAAGACCGGCATTTTTGTCTTCTTCCTCACCGTGAAGGGGCAGATGTGGTAAATCTTTCAGGCGAAATGGGGAAACGCTCATTAGCCTGACCTTCAGGCCGGATGCGCTCAACGCCATTGACTGCCACTCTATCGACCTTTGGTAACGACATGACCGAATCGCTGATCGCTGCTGGATCGGTTACAAAGACACACTTCGTCCTACACCCGGATGGTGAATGTTTTCCTGCATCGGTGGATATCATTCACGATCAACAGAAGCGCATCGAACCGATCAAATTGTTGACCCGGCGGCGGCTAAGCGATAATCCGGTCTTGAGACTTTCATGACAGAATTGCCAATGGGTAACTCCCTTATAAAGAGAAATGCGAACGACGAATCCCTTCCGTTGCATCACTGGCGACTGCGTTTTTTCCTTCAGGCTGGGACTACGGAACTGGGGTTGAATTCGCTACTGGATGAGTGGGCACAAAGCGGAGCGGTCACGGTGGAACAGCGTCCTGGCGATGCTGCCTCGAAATGAATTGGGAAATTGATCTGGTCACGCGCGAGACCAGTAGAATATCCAAGAAGATTTGGCCTTTTATGCCGATCCATCCCAAATTCAAGTTGAGTCTGTACAAGAAACGGCATCGAATTAGATCCAGGTTATGGCTTTTTCGCGCCCTTACCAGACGATGCTCGGTATCTAACCCGGACAGCGAGGATAATTTTTCCGGTTTTTGCGGATGCGCCAGGCGCGCCGTCCGCAACGCCGACGCAACCGGATGGTGCCTCAGTTACTGTGGCTCCTAATGGTGCTCCTGATCCCAATCCAAAATCATTAACAACCACGACACTGGCTTCCCTTGCAGTTGGCGAGACCAGGCCAACTGCCCGTAAATCTGAGGAAGTTCGATTCGAGTGAGTGTGGAGAAAGTCGATCAGATTATGAACTTGGTGGGAGAACTGGTAATTGCCCAATCCATGCTCGCCCAAGTTGCCTCCCAATTAGATCCCACCTGGACCGTCCGTCTCCAGGCGGGACTCGACCAACTCGAACGCAACACCCGCAATCTGCAGGAAAGTGTCATGTCCATCCGCATGATGCCGATTAGCGTGGTGTTTAGCCGTTTTCCACGGTTGGTACGAGATTTGGCGGGAAAACTCGGCAAACATGTGGAACTCGTCACCCTGGGCGAGGGGACGGAATTGGACAAGGGGTT
>CAUYUB010000172.1:0-3784 GCA_963575685.1 Gammaproteobacteria bacterium
ATGATCCGACGGTGCGCGTTTTGATGCAGGCCGTACTGGAAGAGCAAGGTTTTGTAGTAACGGCGGTCGAGGACGGCGAATCCACGTTGGCGGTCTTAGATCCTACCGTCAATCTCGTGATGCTCGATATCGAGATGCCGGGGATGTCTGGTTTCGAGGTTTGCGAAACCATCCGGCGTGATATCGGTACGGAGATTCCCGTAATGTTGGTTACTGGCCGCGATGATGTTTCCTCGATCAATTACGCCTATGAAATCGGTGCCACCGATTTTATTACCAAGCCGATCAACTGGACCCTGATTGGGCATCACGTGCGTTATATCCTGCGTGCCTCGCACACACTGCAATCGCTCCATCTGGCCGAGGCAAAGAATCGCGCCTTGCTTCATGCCCTGCCGGATTTGTTGATACACGTCAATGCCGCCGGTGAGGTTCTCGAATGGCATGGCATCGGCTTGGTGACCGTGGAATTCAACGGCCATTCCAGTCTTACCCAGCTGCTTCCCGCCAGTGGTGCCGTCCGCTGTATCAATGCAATCAAGCGTGCCATCGCCACCGGCCAGCTTCAAAATGTGGCCTATGAATTTACCGGGGCGGACCAGTACACCCGCTACTATGAAGGCCGCGTTGCCGTCATGGGTGCTGACGAGGCATTGTGCTTAATCCGTGATGTCAGCGAGCGGCATGAGGCGGAGCAGAAAATTCATCGTCTGGCTTACTTCGACACCCTGACCGGCCTACCCAATCGTCAATTTTTTCATAAACAGCTCGAACGCGAGCTGGCCCGTACCCGTCGTGAAGGCGAGCGTCTTGCGATCCTATTTCTCGACCTTGATGGATTCAAGGACATCAATGATTCGTTAGGCCATGACATTGGCGACATGATGTTGCAATGGGTCGGCGAACGTCTACGCACCGGTTTACGACCATTCGATGCCCTGGGGCGCCGCGGCGTGCCTTCCTACTGCGCGGAGAAGACGAAAGTCACGGTGTCAGTAGAGAGTGTCGGCAATATGGAGATCGCCCGACTGGGTGGCGACGAATTCATCATTCTGCTGCCAAGTATTCAACAACCGGAAGATGCCCTGATCGTGGCGCATCGTATTCGTAAACTACTCGGTCACTCCTTCGTGGTCGAGGGACAGGAATTAATGGTAACCACCAGCATTGGGATCGGCATCTTTCCCGACGACGCCGGGGATTCCAATGCGCTGCTTAATCACGCCGAAACCGCAATGTATGCATCCAAGGCACGGGGGCGCGACAATTTCCAGTATTACAGCGCGCCATTGACCGAACGGGTGGTGGCACGGCTGTCGATGGAATCGGCGCTGTATCTGGCACTGGAGCGCAACGAATTTCACTTGGTCTATCAACCCCAGATCGATGCAAAAACCGGCACGATCTGTGCGGTCGAGGCGCTGATTCGCTGGCGGCACCCGGAAAAGGGGATAATCTCGCCGCTGGATTTCATCCCACTGGCCGAGGAAATTGGTCTCATCCTACCCATCGGCGCTTGGGTACTTCGTACCGCTTGCACCGATGCCATGCGTTGGATAACAATGGGGCTACCCGCCATCCAGATGGCGGTCAATTTCTCGCCGATTCAGTTTCGCAACCAGACGTTATATGAGGATATCCTCAAAGTTCTGCACGATACCAGCCTACCGCCCGAGCGGCTGGAGATGGAAATCACCGAAAGCACGCTGATGGAGGATGCCGCGTACACGTTGACCCTCATGCAAAAATTACGCGAATACGGGATGCACATCGCACTCGATGATTTTGGAACCGGCTATTCATCGCTGCAATATCTTAAACAGTTGCCGCTTACCAAACTCAAGATTGATCGCTCCTTCATCTGCGACATGCCGGCCTCCAAGGCAGATGAAGCCATTGTGCGTGCCGTCGTCACCTTAGCGCGGGCCCTGGACATACGGGTGACCGCAGAGGGCGTCGAAACTTGGGATCAATACCAGGCGTTACTCAATATCGGTTGTCACAACATTCAAGGTTATCTCTTCAGCAAGCCCGTGTCTTTCACGGAGATCGCCACCCTGCTTTCTAAACCTTCCCAGAAAATTATGTAAGGATTGGTGTGATGCCCCCCCTTCTGGCCACTCTTGGTCTGGCATTCTTAGCAGTTAGCTCTTTTTCTGTACGTGCGAACGACCTGGCGACGGATATTTCCCTTGACCAGTCAGGCCATCCTGTGGATATGTCGCTTGAAGACCTGATGGGAGTTGAGGTCACCTCGGTTTCAAAAAAACCCCAACGTCTTGCGAACGTTCCCGCCGCGGTGTATGTAATCACTGCTGAGGATATTCTATTGTCGGGCGCTAATTCACTGCCCGAAGTGCTGCGGTTGGCCCCAGGGGTCGATGCCACGCGCCTCTCCGGGAATCGTTGGGAGATCTCGACGCGCGGTTTCGTGGAGCAATTCGCTTCCAAATTCCTGGTACTGGTCGATGGCCGTAATTCCTTTAACCCAGCTTTTTCCGGTGTGGCCTGGCAAGATTTTCAATTCCCGCTGGAGGATATCGAACGCATTGAGGTGATTCGCGGGCCGGCGGCCGCGATCTGGGGAACCAATGGGATGAACGGCGTCATCAACATTATCACTAAATCCGCGGCTTCAACGCAAGGCGGTCAAGTGGTCGTTGGCGCCGGTACGGTCGAAGGCGGTTTTGGCCGTGTACGTTGGGGAGGGCAAAATACCGGTGGCGATCTGTTCTATCGGGTCTACGGTTCTGGGCAACACGCTAATCGCCAAGACGCCATCGGCGGTGGTGATGGCCATGATGTCTATGGCGACGAGGCCGGCGGTTTTCGTATCGATAGCTATCTGCCCAGCGGTGCGCATTGGGATATGTCTACGGATGTCTTCAGTAACCATAGCGACGTCGTCAGCTATGCGCCAACGACGGCCGGGCTTTCCATTTTGCAACAGGTTGAACGCCACAGTGGTGTTTTTTTACGCACCCGCTATGAAAAAAATCTGGCGGATGGTGGAAATCTGCAAATTCAGGGGGCCTATGCCAATACCAGTTTGCGCATTCCCTATCTGATGACCGATGACCGCGACACCCTCGATCTCGACCTTCAGCATCGCTTTCAACTTGGCAAGGATCAGAGTTTGGTATGGGGGGTCAATTACCGGATGACGAGCGATAATCTCACGGACACTCCGGTGATGAGCATGAATAACTTATCGGAGCACCTAACTTATTTTGGAGTTTTCGCGCAGGACGAGATCAATCTTGCCAAGACCGTGCGACTCACCCTGGGGCTACGCATGGATCACAACGATATTTCCGGTTGGGATGCGCAGCCGACCATGCGTCTGTCGTGGAACCTATACCCCAACCACACTCTGTGGGGAGCTCTGTCCCAGGCCGCGCGCGCGCCATCGCGTTTCGATAGCGGTTTCAATTTTAATTTCAGATATGTCCCCGGTAATCCGATACCGAATACCTTGGTGGTGGTGCGTGGTATCGAAAGCCCCGACAGCGAACACCTCAAGGCGGGTGAGATTGGTCTACGCTCGCAATGGGTGCCGACATTCTCGACCGACGTCGTGGCCTTTACGCACCACTACGATAACCTGCTGCGCACGGCGGGAACTCCGACCATTGACCCCTCCGGTTTTCCGCTCATTCTCGTCAATACGCCCGTCCTCAACGGTGGCGAAATCACACTGAATGGTGTGGAACTCGCCACCGACTGGCGCATCAATCGCTTATGGCGCATGCAATTGGCCCAGACCTGGAACCATGTGACACAG
>CAUYUB010000173.1:0-3771 GCA_963575685.1 Gammaproteobacteria bacterium
GTGGGATCGTGTGGCAAGGCTGGATCATTCAGGTATCTTTGTCCGTTGCCAACCTGTCTATCTCCCGTGGCCCGGTGGCGTCGATTATCAACGCCGTTCGTACAAAATACACCCCCCTGCTCTACGACGTGACCCCACCCGTAAGGGGGGCAACAACGACTTTAGGACTACAAACGTCCCTATCAAGCATTACCAGATATGGAGCATGGTACAAGTTCCTATCCGCTGGCGACTGTCCACCCGCCGCTGCTGCGAGTTTTCAGTCAGCATTTTTGGCGGAGAACGCATGGCCGGAACAGTCGCAAAATCTGTCATTTGGCAGCGGGGGCGCTACCCCGAAATTGACCCTGAACTGTCTTGGATATGCGCACTGGCTGACTGCCTACCCGGTCAACATCGCCAACACCGGAGCAACCCTGGACATACCGGCGCAAATCCAGGCGGTGTTGGCTGCCAGCCCGAACGCTGTATTTTCGACCGACTATACCAATATGGACGCCAACGCATACCAGATTTTGCAGTATGAAGTGGACGGCAAGCTAGCGTTGAACTACATCACCAGCTTGGTAAGTCTTGGGGATGCGGCCAATAACCGGTATACTTTTGGCGTGTACGAAAACAGAATGCCGTGGTACAAAATAGCACCAACGACGGCGGCTTACTCCAATAGTTTAGCAGGGACAAGCCAGCAAGTGCTATCTACCGCAGATCAAAGCGTGATTGCCCCCTGGGATGTGCGGCCTGGCCAATGGATCATCACCACTGATTTGATGATCGGGCGGGTCAATGACACGACGCTGCTACGTAACGATCCAAGAGCGGCGTTCATCGAAGCGGTATCTTTTTCGTCACCGGCCTCGCTCAGCCTGACCGGCAATAAGGTTTCTACCCTTCCGCAAATATTGGCAAAAATGGGACTTGGGCAAACATGACACAACAACAACGCAATGGGGATATGACGGGGCTGCTGGCGGGCGATTTTGCCCGGCGTAACGATGCCAGTTTTGCGTGGGGCAATGCGTCCAGCTATTATCAGGCATTGCCTGGACTGCGCGCCTACTGGCCGATGGGGCCTAACAAGCTGGCCGGGGGCGTTTCCTACGCTGTGGATGTTGCCTGCGGGTATCATTTAGCGCTGGTCAATGATCCCAAGTTTTCAATCTATGGGGCGGTTGCGCCTTATATTGATTTCGTCGCTGCGACCAGTCAAGAGTTGACCTACGCTGACGATCCGCAGTTTGACATCTTAGGTACTGAGGCCTATGTGGCGTCTCCCGGTCTTACTACAGGGGCATGGGTTTGGTTCGACGCCCCATCAATGGGCGCTTTTACGGGGCTGCTGACAAAATACAATGCGGCTGGCAATCAGCGAGCATGGCGATTTATCAAGACCGACACCGACCATATCGCAATCGGATTATCTCCAGACGGAATTGCTTTATCCAACTACAACGGCAGCCTTATTGTGGATGGGCGCTGGTATTTTGTGGCGGCAAAGTGGGTGCCGGGAGTGTCGGTCTCGATATGGGTCAACAATACGATTACAACGGCTGCCACCGCAGTTGCAGCCCTGTTCAATTCCACCGAACCACTACGGTCTGGGAGGCTACCCCCTGCTCTATACCTGGATGGTCGCATATCCCATCAGTTCGTGTGTGCCAGTGCGTTGCCCGATACAACCATCAGCGCATTGTATTACCTAACCTATCCACTATTCTATGGTGACTAAAAATGAGCGATGAAATTATAAACGGCAACGGTAGTATTACGCGGGAGAGGCTCTCTACGTTGCGAACCGATCTTACAGCCACGATTGAACTTATCAGGGAGAAAGTCAATAAACTTGATGAGCAATCGGCTGTCATCACGGAGCTTCGGGTAGATGTTGCACGGCTCTCGGAACGCCTGAGCTTGTTTCAGGCGTTCCAGGCCGGGCTGAGTGCGGTATTGGCAACAATGGCCGCCATAATCGGGAGGACTCCATGAGCGTTGATTTGGTATCGGCCTTGATAACGGCAGCTTTGTTTTTGCGGCTGATCATGTATCCCCTGATCGGGTTCGGGTTACTTACGCTGGCATTCTCGGCCAACAAAGCGCAAATCACAATTAGTTACCGGCTCCACATTGCCCTGGCGATGTTGTTTTTTACGCTGGGTATCATGGCGATGCTGTCTTATATTGGGAAAGGGCCTGATACCCTATGGTGGGTTGAGAGGATAAAAGATGTGTTCGTAACGCCAATTTTGATGGTGGTTTTGGCTTATAATTGGATCGCTGTAACCAGAACTGAAAAAAACTTTATTCAGAAAGCAAAGGAGAAACTAAATGGATGTACTTAATCTTACTAACGTTTTGACATGGCTGGTAGGGCCTGGCAGCGCCATCGTTGCCGGGTATATGCTCAGCCTGCTGGTTGAGAACTGGAAGGGGTGGCACAAGTTGCCCAGGTGGGTGAAATTCTTGGCGCCGCTGGTCGCTTCGCCGCTGTTGTCTCTGCTCGCAGCCCTGGCATTGAACTATACTGACTTACTCAAACAGGTGGCGCCGTGGTACCAGATCGCTGTAAGCAGCCTATTAACCTATGTGGCAACGCAGCGGGCATACATGACAGCCCAAAAATCTGGTTACAATTACAAACTCAAACCAACGCCCCCAGATATCCCCGAGTAAAGCAAAACGCCCGCTCTAAAAATGAGCGGGCGTTTTGTTATGGATATGGATTTTTGAATGTGTAAAAAACTGGCTTGCCCGCATTCGCCGAATTGAGCAAGCCAGCATCCCGCCAGCCTGGGTCGGGGAGAGTGTACCAAACCCAGGCGTACAATCTATTTGACGTTGCCACGGCACGAATTGTTTTTAGCCAGGCTGATTGTAACGCCAGGTCTGATGCTGAGCATGTGCCAGTGTAACAAAACCAACTCGTTTCCGAGATCATCAAGGGCCTAGTGGTTCTGCTCCTGACATCATTGATGGCATCTTGCAGGCCTGTCTGGTTGCGCATGTAAGCGTGGATTGAAACCATATCGTAGTTTGGGCTGTGTATCCATCCATCCAACCACAGCAACGATCCGGCCCTGCTGGCGTAAGATACGGCTCCAGCAATAACCGATCCGCCTTTGGCGTGGACGGTTGGGTAGACGGCGGCAAGAATGCTGGCATAATACCCACCCCCGTTATAAGGCTCGCTGACACGCCCCCAACACCCAAAATAGCCGTCCATGCTTGGAGACATTGCCGTTGTCAAAATGTCCGGCTCGTTCCATATCTCAACCATCTTGATTTTTGGGTACCGTGTCATTGCGGCTGAGATAAATTTAGCCAGATAAGGTAATCCCGTTGTGCTGATCCTGTCACATGCCAACACGCCCGCCCGTGCCCAGGTGGGCGTGTTTTTGATGGTCACGATCATGGGGATATCCATAAGCGCCTGGTAGTCGCTCGTAAATCCAGGCGGCCACGAGTAGACCCCCTTCGTCGCTTCGATGGCTGACCAATCGAGATAAGTTCGCACAATCCCAGGATGCAAATCGAGCAGCTTGCTTTTGATGGCCGGGGATGAGAGTACCCCCGGCCATATTTCGACGCCCGCCGCGGGCTGCCTATGCGAATATGCAAATGGCAAATAGACGGTTGATTTTTTTATTACGGCGGGCATGGTTGGGGAGCAGGCCACGAGTAACAACACGAGCAATAACAGGATAGTTGTTTTTTTGCAACTCATGGTTTATCATCCCACTTCTCCATCAGGTTTGGAAAGATAAATATAATGTA
>CAUYUB010000174.1:0-3746 GCA_963575685.1 Gammaproteobacteria bacterium
TGAAGGTAAGCGGGACAATGCCGAAATTGACCAAGTTGGCGACATGGATGCGGGCGAACTGGGCCACCACCACCGCGCGTACGCCGAGCCAACGCGGGCAGAGTGCGGCATGTTCACGAGAGCTGCCCTGACCATAGTTCTCGCGGCCGACCAGGATGCCATGACCACCAGCATCGCGGTGGGCAACAGCACGCTTGGAGAAGGTCGCATCCACCTGGTTGAAGGTGGCCTGCATTGCGTATTCCTTGACGTTGGAGCGCAACGGCAGGTAGACCCCGGCGGGTTGGATGTCATCGGTGCTGATGTTGTCGCCGAGCTTGAGCAGTACCTCGCCCTCCAGGCGTTTCGGCAGCGGCTCGAAATCCGGCAGCGCCATGATGTTGGGGCCGCGGATGATGGTTACCTTCTCCGCCTCTTCCGGGGGCAGGGGCTTCAAGAAGGAGGCGGTATCGTCTACTTGTGGGGCAGGGGTGATCTCCACCTTGCGGTCCGGCAGGCTGATGGTGCCGGTCAGGGCACTGGCCGCTGCCACCAATGGGCTGACCAGATGGACCTGGGCATCGGGGGTGCCAGAGCGCTTGGGGAAGTTGCGGTTGAAGGTGCGTAGGCTGATGCCCTTGCTCACCGGCGAGCCGCCCTGGCCGATACATGCGCCGCAGCCGTTCTCCATAACCCGTACGCCCGACCGCCACAGCGAGGTCATGTAACCGGCGTTGGCCATTGAATGGCTACCGCTCGCGAACCAGGAGTAGAGCAGGGTGTCCACTGCGACTCGTCTGCCTTGAGCAGCTCGGCGAAGCTCGCAATGTTCTCGAACGAGCTGTTGGTGCAACTCTACGCATATCTGATGGACCGGGGCGCGGAGTGGGCGCGACCCGCTCCACATTGCCCGGAGAGGGTAGATGGCGATGAGGGCTCTAGCGTCGACAGGTCGATGTCGGTCTGATCCGCGTATTGCGCCCCTTCGTCCGCTGCTAAGGGCTGGTAATCCGCCCCACGGCCACGGCTTTCCAGATATTCGCGGGTACGTTCGTCACTCGGGAAGATCGAGGTGGAGGCCCCCATCTCGGCGCCCATGTTGGTGATGGTGGCCCGTTCGGGTACGCTGAGATTTACCACACCAGGACCGCTATATTCGAAGATCTTGCCCTTGCCGCCCTTGACGCCGAAGAGGGAAAGCATCTTCAGGATCACGTCCATGGCCATCACCCCATCGGGCAGACTGCCGGTGAGGTTGATTTTGACCACCTGGGGCATGGGGATCTGATATTCGCCAGTGGCCATTGCCAGGGCAACGTCGTAGCCGCCCGCCCCAGAGTAGATGGCCGCCATGCCGCCGGCGTTCACCGTGGCTGTCGGCGCCGATCCCGGTCATGCCGGGCAGACGAAGTTTTCCACGTTGAAGGCAGATGCCAGTACCCGGCGGGAGACGATACCGAGTCTGACACGGTGCGCAGGTATTCGTGGTCGTCTGGGTTGCGAAAGCCCGATCATGCTGTAGTCAGCAAAGTTGACCGACAGCGGACTGACCGTTTGACACCTGGCCTCTGCAAGGAAACATGGCCATGGTCCCGGTAGCGTCCTGGGTAAAGGCTTCGTCGATCTGAATCGTTATTACCTCACCCGCCGGTGGTAATTCACCACCACCAATCAAGTGTGCGACAAGTATCTTTCCGTCAGATTCATCGGTTTCATGCATACTCTCCGGTTTCTCTAGATGGAACGTGATTAACAGAGTTAACAAGCTAGCTATCCCGTTCTCAGAAACCTACCCATTTATCGTGGGACAAACAGTATTCAGTTCCTGCTTCATCGAGACTGAGGAAACTCAGTTTTGCCAGTAAGACTCCCTTGGCAGAGTCCTGGCAGAGTCTTACGCGATTGCACCGCAGCCGACAACCCCCAGGTCTCACGACCTCTCCACAAGCAAGGTTCCGTGGAATCATTTTCACAATCATTATTGAGCAGATGCTTAAGGTTAGCAAGTGGCAAAATTGATAGAGATGGCACTGAAAGGCTTAAGGCTAACGACCATTTGTCAATATATCCGTAAATGACCATATCGCTAGTATCAGTTAATTGCCCTCGGCCCCAAAGCAATCTTCTGGGAATAACGGGCTTTCATCGATGTCTCCAGAAACCCCGCCCTTCAGGGCAGGGAAGGAGACGGTCTGTATCCTTAAGTTAACAGGTGAGACGGCCTTTCACCGTCTCGGGTCTTGCGACTCTGCCCAGGAGCCTAGTGACACACACCTTGCAGTGTGGCTCCCTGCCGCTTATTCGTGGGTTTTGTACCTTCGGGTCCTTCCTTAGCAGCATTGGCTCGACCCAGCATGCCTGTTTAACCACGGCCGCATTGTCCGGAACTGTGAGCATTCCGGAGTGCTTCACACCGCTGCGCGGATTCCACGATAAGGTCTCAACAAACCAAGCCAATGGAGCGATTAACTCGGACCGGCACCGCAGCCTCGCCCTTTAGGGCAGGGTGTTGACGTTGGGGACTCTATCCTCCTTGGCAAGGCTAAACGACTTGGGTGAAGATAACGCAGCTGGGGTTAGACGAATCACCTTTCGATCTACTTGGGTAGGGTTAACCAGAATTTTGTTATTATATCTGCGATCCATGTTCATTATATAGTGGTTTCCGTCCGTCAAGATCGGTAATAATTGCTTGATGATTATCTGGATAACCTTCGATTTGCGGGATAGTCGGTTGCCGGACGGTTGCCGGAGAATATCCATATTCGTTCCGTTACCCGGTAAGTAGATAAAATATACATGATAATCAATGTTTCTGGCTCCCAGGAGATTTTATGGCTATTTAACCAGTTAATTTCCCATGGACCGATTGAGTTGATTTCTCCGGCGAATGATGTTACATAACAGTGGGTTATTGAGGCTATCAGAGTTGTTGCATAACTTATTGACTTGCTGGATAGCTGTCGATAGATGGGGTTTAGTGTTCCTGAGGCCATAAAATCCTCAGTGTTACTAGAATCTGCAAAATTTATACAAAATCTCTAAGTTTCTGGGTGAGTAGTCTTACCATTGTCGTCATTAATTGCGATGATGGTACGGTGTTAGTAGGTGAAAGTGGTTACTACCGCATGGGTAATGTGGCATTGGCTTGATAGGCTTGGTCTGTTGCATGGGCTGGGTGAAGGTAGTCATTGAGAATACCAAAATCCATTTGACGTAATGGGGCATAAGTCATGAATATCAGTGGTTACGGCGGCGCGAAACTCGATATCGTCGATTTTCCGCGGGCCGAGGTATTGGGTCAGAGGCGCGGATCGCGAGATCAAAGATTTGATTACGCGTTGCGGCGCGGTGTTTGTGAAACCGAACTTCCAGGCGGTACGGAAAAAAGGGGGGCGGGACGATCGGTCGTGCAGGATTTCAGACCGCCATAAGGAAAAGGAGCGTCTCTATTTTGTCGAGCATCGCGTCGGCAACAACGTCTCCAAGTCGCGCGGTGTCACTTTTGAGGGGGCGGTCCCGGCGGAGCATGAGGTCTATTTCTCGATTAGCGATTCAACCCGCTTTCGGGCGCCGACCATCACCCTCACCCATATGGGTGGCGTGGCGATTGAGGAGCTTC
Organism: Gammaproteobacteria bacterium; assembly: GCA_963575685.1. GTDB lineage: Bacteria > Pseudomonadota > Gammaproteobacteria > CAIRSR01 > CAIRSR01 > CAUYTW01. Next base: position 3,602 of record CAUYUB010000174.1, read on the forward strand.
CCAAGGATAAGGTCGTCAATATTCCTTTCGATCCGTTGACGGGCCTCAAGTCGTTCGTCATCACCAATGCCCTGTCGCAACTCAATGCCCCACGCGAGATTATTTCGCCGCTGGCGCAGAATCTGCCTAAGCTGTGGGACCTGTT
>CAUYUB010000175.1:0-3740 GCA_963575685.1 Gammaproteobacteria bacterium
TCGGCCCACCGTCGCCAATACTCATTCGACATAAGGGTTATAATGACGGCGATGAGCAATAGCTTGCGGTATTTCCACCATATAACCCAGGCATCGTGCCAAGACTGGGCGCCATAAAACATACCTAATCCGATCACGCCCCACAGCAGTAAGGCGGTGACTGCGACGGGGTTGGCAATAATGATGCGCCATTTCTTACGCAGATTTTCCTGTCCGCTGGCAGCAAGAAGCCAATACAGTACCATGAGTCCGGAGGTAATACTGACGGCGGGTGTGTTCAGTGGGATCGCAATCCCCATCGCGATCAATAGGTAACGCGCTGTTTCGTCAAGGCGTTCCGATATTCCCCCTACGGTGACCGTTGGGGTCTTCTGGGAAGTGAAGGGGTGTGGTCTGGACCATTTCAGCATTGCAGACTCCCGCATCGTAACTGCTCAGGTAGCAGGAAAAGGTATCATTTTTCCGGGTGTTAACAACGGTTGAATTATGCCGGGAAATCGCTGTTCACCTCTTGACGATACCCGATACCGGCGTTAAAGTCAGAAAGTGGAATATAATTTTCATTCTCTCATAGGTTAAACTTATTTCCTATTCTGTCACAGGGAAGCGCATCAGCCAATGCCTACGCCAATGGTCGTTACCGTTACTCGCCAACCAGTATTCATTTTGGCCTCGTTTACCACCACCGCCGAAATTCGGACGGTAGCACCGGGATTGTCGAGTATCTCCTCGATAGCGGAACTTGATTTCTCATTGCCTGTGATATTGGTAGGCGACGCGCCCGAACTTTTTGAACCAAAAGTCCGACAAGCTGTCTATGAGAATCAAGCGCGCGTTCTGTTCGTACTCGCTGATACCACTGAGGAATTACCTGTAGAGGCGGAAGGATTCCCGATCTTTGGTTTCCTCTCCCGACCACTCCATGCGCGAGTATTGGAGAATATGCTGCAAGCGGCCCGGGAGCACATGCTGCTGCATACCGGGCGCCGGCGCCTCGAACACGATCTGGCGAAAGCCTTCGTCGAGATCGACGAATTGAACAACATTGGTGCCGCACTCTCTGCCGAACGAGACACTCCCAAATTATTGGAGATGATCCTGCAAAAGAGTCGCGAAATCACCAACAGCGATGCCGGCGCATTGTATCTGGTCGAGGAAGACGAAAAGACCCGCGTACGAGTATTGCGCTTCACCCTCACCCAAAATGACAGCGTCAACGTTCCATTTAATGCCTTCACGATTCCCATTGACAAGAGCCGGATTTCGTCCTATGTCGCATTGACTGGAGAAACCCTACATATTGAAGACGCCTACCATCTTCCGGCGGATGCCCAATATGGATTTTCTAAAGATTTCGATATCCAAATCGGTTACCGTACCAAGAGCATCTTGGCAGTGCCCATGCAAAACCACAAGGGCGAAGTCATCGGCGTTTTGCAATTATTGAATCATAAACTGAATCGCCAAGCCAAGGTTACTCTAGAAAGTGCCGATCAGGTACTGTCTCCTTATCCGGAACGTGCCCAACATCTTGCCCGTTCGTTGGCGAGCCAAGCCGCCATGGCGCTGGAAAACAACCGGATGATCCATGATATTCAAAATCTGTTCGAAGGATTTGTCCAGGCCTCCGTCATGGCAATTGAGGCACGCGACCCGACCACCTCCGGTCACTCCTTTCGCGTAAAAAAACTTACGGTCGCGCTGGCCGAAGCCGTAGATCGTGCGGACGACGGCCCTTACGCTTCGATAAAGTTCACGTCAGAGCAGATTCGCGAGGTCAGTTACGCCAGCGTGCTCCATGATTTTGGTAAGGTCGGGGTGCGCGAGCATGTGCTGGTAAAAGCCAATAAGTTGTACCCCTCCCAGCTCGAAATACTACAACAGCGTTTTTACTACGTTCGCAAGGCGATCCAAGAAGACAACACCCGCAAACGTTTGGCGTATGTTCTGGAGAAAGGTCGCGAAGCCTATTTATCCAATTTACCTTCCTTCGATAGCGAATTAGCGGAACGTATCAAAGAGGTAGACGACTTTCTTGTTTTCGTGCAGGAATGCAATCGTCCTACCGTGTTACCTGACGGCAATTTCCAGCACTTGCTCAATATCGCGTCCTACCGCTATCGGGTCTGGGACGGCAGCGAACAGCCGCTACTCACCAGCAACGAAGTCCGCCTACTTTCCATCCCTAAAGGTAGCCTCGACGATTCCGAACGGCGTGAAATCGAGAGCCACGTTATCCATACCTTCAATTTTCTTGCCCAGATTCCCTGGACGAAGGAACTGCGTTCCATCCCTGAAATTGCCCGCGCCCATCACGAGAAGCTCGACGGTACGGGTTACCCATTTCATCTCTCGGCAGCAGAAATTTCGATTCAATCACGGATGATTGCCATTTCCGACATCTTCGATGCCCTTTCCTCCTCTGACCGTCCGTACAAACGCGCACTCTCCGCAGAAAAATCGTTGGATATCATCCAGTCGGAAGTAAAACGGAACCTCCTGGATGAGGAATTATACCGGATCTTCCTCTCTCGCGAGATTTGGAAACTAACCTCACCATCCCCTTGATGGTATCTGCCCGTTTGTTCGCTCGATCGGTTGGGTGGTATGGCGGTGGCGGAAGATTTATCCCTTTCAGCAGTTGTGTGGTGGTGTTTTCATCAAATTCACAAATTATCACGAAGGCACCTCCTCACTGTGACGATTAGCGGGACTTTCCTCATGACAGCAGCGGTTTCGTCCCAGATGTTTTGCCTGATAGAGTGCCTGATCTGCTCGTTCAAAAACGGTCTCGGGGGTGTCATTCGGGTGAAATTCAGCAATACCGCAGGAAATGGTAATGGGAACTGGTTCGTTGTAAAAACGGAAAACGCAAGACTCTACCGTTTCTCGAATTTTCTCGGCCACTTTGAGGGCGCTGGTGAGGTCGGTTTCCGGGAGCAGGGATACAAATTCCTCGCCACCGAAACGGCCCACGAAATCAGCGTCACGGACATTCGCGGCGATTCGCGTGGCAATTTTTTTAAGCACCTTATCGCCAGCCTGGTGACCATAGCTATCGTTAATCCGCTTGAAGAAGTCAATGTCCAGTATCATAAGGGATAGCGGTGTCCCATAGCGTTTCACTCGCTGAAATTCGATGGCGAGGCGCTCCTCGTAGGCAATCCGGTTAAAGAGTCCGGTGAGCGGGTCGCGCACCGCTTGGGCGCGTTCCCTACGAATTTGTTCGCGTAGTTGATTAGTTTCTCCTTCCATGCTTTTGAGTCGCTTATTTAACGATAGGATCCGTTCGGTAGCCTGTCGGCTACGATTTTCTTCCCGTTGCATGAAGATGGTCATGTGGTTTTCCACGAGATCAAGACCCGCTTCTATGGAGAGCCGGATCTGGTCAAGATCAGTAGCCTCCGTGACCTCTTGGCGCATGATCGAGAAACGTTCCTGAAAAGAACGTTTCATCTCAACGCCATCTTCCAGGGATTCTACCTGAGAGGCCTCGGCTTCTCGTAAATGGTTACTAATTTGTTGGATTCGCTCGGTGAGGTTTTTAAGAAACTCTTCCAGTCTCTGCTTCTCCCACAACAAGCGATGACGCGCGTCCCGGATTAGTTGTGCGGTTATTTCTAAGGCTAGACGCACACGTTGGGTATCCATGTTTGCTGTCAATTGTGCCTTAAAAGTTTCCACCTGGGCATTCATTTCACTCGGAAAATCAACCCGCTCGAGCAATTGCAAGAACAATT
>CAUYUB010000176.1:0-3702 GCA_963575685.1 Gammaproteobacteria bacterium
TCGCATTACTTGAAAGCTGATACGTGCGGATGATTTCCCGCATTCGTTCCACCAGCCGGTCATGCTGCTCCCACTTCGTCCGCAGCGCTTCCACCACCGCATCCTGGCTCTCGGTGTAAACGATATGCACTTCCACTTCCTGCTCCTGTTGGAACCGGTACGTTCGATGGATCGCCTGGATGAAGTCTTTGAACTTGTAATCCACCCCCATAAAGATGTTGCTGTGGCAGTGATATTGAAAATTGCACCCGCTCCCCGCAATCACCGGCTTCGTTGCCAGGATTCTGATTTTCCCATGCGCGAAATCCATGATCCGCTGCTCGCGCTCGTCGATCTCTTGTGAACCATACACCGTCACCGCTTCTGGCAAACCCTTCTCCAGCGCCACCCGTTCACTCTCCCGGTGGTGCCAGACAATCCAGTGTTTCGCATTCTCTCCCCCTAAATCGCCGCGCTCCCCAGCGGCTATTTGGGGGGAGCCGGAGGGGGGTTGCTCTTGATCTTGTTCGATAATCCGCTTCACTTCCTCCAACCGATCCCCCACCGTCTCCCGCGTCTCGGCGGAGGCTTCCGTTACCCCACCCGCCGCATCTAACAGCAGCCGGTGCTGGCCATACTTATCCTTCTGGTCAAATGCCCGCGTTTGATCCACCTTGATCCGGTGCCATTCCACCCGCAGCTTCGGCAGCTCATAGCCTTCATCTGAAAACCCCAGGTCGCTCGGCTTATACAGGAACAGCGCCCACGAACTCACCCACAGCCAGAACTCCTTTTCGTGGTTGGGGTTAATCTGCAGGTCGCCCGCCTTGTCCGGGTTCCGCTTGAACCACCTGGTCAAAATCTGCCCGGTGTCCTTGATCCCCAAAAAGTCTGCATAATAAATGATCTCCCGGTACTCGTTTGGCGCTGGTGTCGCCGTTGCCACGAACTTATACGGGATGCTTTTCAACAGCCGTTTGAATTCCTGCGTGGTCTTGCTTCCAAAACTGTGAATGACCGAGCCTTCATCTAAAGACACCCCACCGAAATCATGCGCAGCCGGGGTAATATCTCCATCCCGCACTCGTTCGTAATTGGTGATCAAGTACGGGGTTCCGCCTTCGTCCTTCGTCTTTTGTCCTTCGTCTGCGATGTCTTGATCGCACGTCACATACCGCCACTCCATCCCCAACACCGGCCCATCTTCCTGCTGGAACTGATACTTCACCCCCAGCGGGCAAATTACCAAAAACTTCTTTCCCGTTCGCTCATGGATGATCTTGGCCAGCTCGCACTGGATCCGTGTTTTCCCCAACCCAAACGACAACGCCAGCAGCGCGTTCCCAATTCCAGCCGCCCACTTGATCGCCGCGTTCTGATGCGGAAAATTCGACGGGTTCAACTCCCCATCGCTCACGCTCATCCCCGCCCGCATCTTCACCACAATCTTGCTCTCTAAAAATTCCCTGTATGATTGCATCGCTCTACCTTTTGCCTTTTTCACTTTTCACTTTTTGCTTTTGCCCTTGACCTTGCTCTTACCATTCACCATTCACCATTCACTAAATCTTCATCCGCAACTGCCCGCCGAACTGCTGCTTCCCTTCCACCCGCAGCCGGCGCGCCGTCACCAACAAATCCTTCGCCCTGTCCCGCAATCCCTTCGACATCACCAGCACATCTTCAATCGAAGTTGCCCACCAATACCCGCCCGCCGTATCCGAACAGATCAACTTCCCATCCTTCCGCATCTCCGAGATCGCCTGCCGCACCCGCCGCTCATAAACATTGTTATTATTCCGCTCCGCCTCCGGGATGCTCACCCGGCAAACCGTCTCCACAAACAACCACTTCTCCACCCGCCGCCCCTGCCCACGGTGCCTGGCCAGCAGCTCCAACTCGATCACCGGCTTCAACTCCTCCACGGTCGGTAAGTTTTTCTCTCCCCCTAAATTTGAATTCTCAGCCATCGCTCCGCTCCTACTCCATCACATCGATTGCAAACACTTCCACCGGCAGCTTCCCAAAATGCGGGTGCCTGATCGTCTTCCGCTGATACCCGCGCCACCGCCGCACGATCCGCCCGCTCTCATCCCCCGCCTTCGGATACCCGCGCAGCAGCACCACCCGCTCATACTTGCGCCCTTCGAGCCGCTTGATCCAGTAGGGCGTTACCAACCGGTACTCTTCCAACTTCTCACCCTCGGCAATCTGCTCGAAATATTCCTTTTTCAAATGCAAAACCAAATCAGCCATCACACACCATCCTTCCCAATCTCTCCCCCTAAATTGCGCTCCCCTGCAATTTGGGGGGAGCCGGAGGGGGGCTTCACACATCGCTCACACACCGCATACGTCCTGTAGCCCCTCGGCCCTTTTCGCAGCACCTTCTTCGTTGCCTGTCCCTTATTGCAAATCTCGCACTTCTTCATCGTCTTTGTCCTTCGTCAAAGAAAAACGCCCCGCCCTAGAAACCCTGTCACCACCTTCGAAGCTGAAAGAATAAGGTGGATAAAGACCGGTCACAACTTCCGGGGATGTAGACTTCGCGCGCGGGGCCACTTCGCCAAGTCATTGAGAAACGGAGCGGCAGGTATCGAGCCTGCTGCGGCCACGAAACCGCACACTTGCGCCCCGGCAGTACCGCCGCTCTACTCTCCCCCTAAATCGCCGCGCTCTCCAGCGGCCATTTGGGGGCTGTTTCGCTCCGCATTCCCCAGCGGAGAGCCGGAGGGGGGTTGCTCTGCCGCCTTCCACTCTCCCTTACCCGTCTCAATCCGCGCGCCCGAAAACAAATCTGCCATCACCATCTGCTTCGAACGCACCACCAGCTCCACCTTCCCCATGTCAGCCTCTGCAAACTGCGCCAACTGCTGCGCATCAAACAGATCCGACAGCGGCACACTGAACGTCAACGTGATCCGCCCCGCAACCACATCCGCCTTCACACCCTTTACCTTCGCAGCTAAAAATTCCATGCTCCGCTCCTATCCGTTAGTCCGCGAAAAAATCCGTTCCCCCCTTGCCTGCCCCGGAAAAGGAGAAAACCGGGGCAGGCTCTCTGGGAGGGAGAAGCGGGCCTGTCAGTCCCGCCGAGTTGCCACTGTTGGTCGAGTAGGCGCGCTCTCCGCCGTATCGAGACCCCACCAGCACCCCGCCGAAACCACACCCGCTCTATTTTTTCAATTTAGCCGCCCACGCCTTCGCCTGCTCCACCGTCAACTGCTTCGCTGGCAATTCATCTTCATGCGCAAACAACGTCTGCGCCGCTTCCGCCTGGGTGCATTTCCACACCCCCGAACACACCGTCACAATCTCTGGCGATGAAAACTTATAAACACCAGCCTGCCCATTCCCCGCATAAGTTCCCGCTGCTGTTTTCTGTTCAGCTTCAGATCGTGGAGCAGCCGCCTTCCGTGTATTCGCTTTTGCACCGCTCACCACTTCTTCATCTGAATACAGCACCAGCGCCGAAATAATCCCATACCGCCGCAGGTAAGAAACCGCCGAACCCGCCACCTGCATGAAAGACTTCCCCTTCTCTGCCTGTGTTTCCAGCGTCGCCTTCACGCTGATATACTCGCCGCTCTCGGCATGAATCAGGATCGTCTCGACCCCCACCATCCCCGCCTCACTCGTCACCGGCTGCATCAACACCAGCCCATGCTTCCGTAAGATTGGCATCACCGACCGCACCACCTCACCCATATCCGTGTAATGCGT
>CAUYUB010000177.1:0-29257 GCA_963575685.1 Gammaproteobacteria bacterium
TGGGGGAGCCTTTTTACTTACGAAGGAGGGGCTCTATGTTTTCCAAAGTCCAACAGCGTGGATCAGCACGGTATTGCCCGGTGCGACCCGTCCACGGTCGTGGAGCGATTCCCAGGCGGTAATGCATACCAGTGGTGCCGCCGCCGCCTCAATGAAACTCCAGGCGGCTGGTTTATGCGCTACGCAGTCTTCTTCTACTACCACATATTCCGCATAGCTTCCAGGTTGACCACCAATACCCCCGAAGCAGAAGAACACTTCGTCTCCGGGTCGAAAACGCTGCACCTCCGAGCCAACCTCTTCCACCACCCCCGCCCCATCGCACCCCAGTATCGTCGGTAGACGATTGGGGTAATAAGTCCCACGACTGCGCAACTTGGTATCTACCGGATTGACTCCCGCCGCCTTGAGATGGACCCGCAACTGGCTACCACGCTCAATAGTCGGCAGCGGCAACTCTCGTATCGCCAACACTTCCGGCCCACCCACCGCCGTCATTACTACCGCCTTCATCGTAAGGTTACCTCTCTATCCGGGCTTTTATTGATTGAGTTTTCTTGGTGAATTTTATAACTCGCCATTCGCTATAGAAAACCGTGAATGCTCTAATTATTTTGTTAGTTTAATCATAAAGTTATAGTATTTAATGTTTTTAGTGTGGTATCCAGGCTGGTTAATGAACGTCTAAGAGCATGATGTTCTGACCGTACGAAACTTACCTGAATCGTTCCCAAAAAACATGACATATTGTAACTATATGTTTATAAAAGAATATAATTAGAGTTAGGCGCGCTTTCTATAGCGAATGGTGAGTTATAACCTCAAATTATAGATATAATTTCATTTTCCGATACCCATATAGCGAATGAGGCAAATATGTATACCCTTTCTGCCTATCGCCCGTTGCTGTTGTACCTTTTGGTGTCGTTGTTGCCATGGCGCACGATTGATGCCGGTGTGCTTAAGGATCTGCCCTATCCACAGGCGGTTCTGACCGCCGAGGAGGTTGCCGCTCAGGTCTACTTTGTCAACCATTTTTATGCGGTGAGAAATTACTCCATTCAACAGGAGGGAAACATTATTACCTTAGTGATCAAGCGTGCCTCCGGTGAATCACCCACTACCGAAACCGTCGAACGCTATCTGAATAATGATTACAACGACGGTGAAGTCAAAGCCAAGGACTTGGCGATCTTCCGCTCCGGGAGGCTACGTGCTACTGCCATGCTGGTTACTGATTACATAGACGACAACAAAACGCAAGCCTATGCGATTTGGTTGCCAGCCCTACGCAAGGTCCGTCGTTTCGCCCAGCCGTCTTTCGATGACGCCTGGGGCGGCACTGACTTTACTTTCGAGGACGTTACCCTGCGCAAACCCTCCCACGAAACCCATATGCTGTTGGGCCAGGAGATCTTCGACACCTGTCTCAGCATCATGAATATTCCACCAGATCAACAGAATAAATATATGACCGAACTCCCGCAACCAAGCTGTGCAGCGCGGGGCAGAACCGTCTACAAATTGAAAAGCAATACTCGCTTTCAGAATTGGTGGTATGACTACCGTATTAGTTACATTGATAGCAAAACTTTCGGCGATTATCGTACCGAGATCTTTAAGGATGGGGAGAAAATTAGGGTCATCGACCGTGATTGGGGAAGCATGGATCTGCCAGACCCACGCGCCTTGACCTGGCGCTACTGGTATGGAAAGAATCTAAAAACCGGTCACGAAACCTGGGCAATTATCCCAACAGCGGTGAACCACTGGAACACTGAGATTAATCCTATGCTCTGGACCGAGAATACGCTGCAAAAGCTTGACCGATAATTTTAATGATAAGCATCACGCGGGGGAGCGCATGTTGCACAAAATTATTTCTCTAGTTGTGCTGCTGGTATGGTTCGACCTTACTACTGCAGAAGAAATAGCGGTGCAAACGATCCTGAAAAATGAGACGGCACTATTTACTCGTGCCGATAGGGTGACGGGTGAGGCCCTCAGCGTTATGGATAAAGGGAGCGGCCACGCTGCCGGTGAGGCATATAAATCAGAATCTTCCGCCAATTTGTTCATGAATACCCGCTGGGGGGGGAACACTAAACTGCACAGCCAGTTTGCCCTGACCTACGACCCCTTAGCAATCGAGGGTTACCGAGGAACCCGTAGCTACAGCCAGCAGGATTTTCTGCGTGAATTGTATATTGACACCACGGTGGCCGACGACTGGGCGTTGCGTTTAGGCAAGCAGCAGGTCGTCTGGGAAACCGCAGATGGGATCAAGTTACTCGACATCATCAATCCCACCGACTACCGCGAATTCGTTCAGAATACCTTTGAGGATTCCCGCATCCCGGTATGGATGGCGGTTGCAGACAAACCATTAGGGACAAGCAGCAGCCTCCAGTTTATCGTCGCCCAGGCCAAGGAGAACCAGATCCCAGGTCTAAGCGACCGGGATGAGTCCGGCCAACCCTTTATCATGAAGGGGGTGGATGCGATCACCGGCCCGGTGAATGGTTTCCTCCATATCACTCCAGATCTGGGTGGGGTTGCGGCCGCCTTTGCTACGAAAGGGCCGCTATCACTCTTCTCGCTGTCGACCGTGGGTGAATTTGCCAACGGTCAGGTTCCTGGTTTCGTTCCATTGTGCGGAGGACCTTGTAATTCGCAAGCGCTGAGCGCAATGGTACAGAGTGCCAATGCCCATACCAACCTGATAGATGGTATCTGGAATCCAGCCGCCCCGAATTCGGTATTCGAGTATATGACGAATGCCACTTTTGCTACCTTCAATACCTTCGCCAATGCCGGTGCACGCTATCAGCGCAATTACCCGGATGATATACCACTCAACTTCGGAATGCGATTTAAGCATTCGTTCAATGATATTTTCAATTTCTCGTTGAACTATCTGTACCACTACGACCCCAATCCGGTCGTGGACCTACACTGGGAGAACGCCGCCGGTCAAACGCTGCAACCGGTAGCAACCACCATCATCGGCGGTAACCTGGCCAATGATCCGACCGCAGGAGGTAACGCCAATCAGGTCGGTAAGGCATATACCACGATTACGCTCAGGGACGCCGCCGGCAATTCCTACGGTGCCGCGAATCCAGCTACCCTAGTCTTTACCGAGCGACTCAATCGCATCCATAGCCTGGGTGCCTCGTTTGATACCACGCTGGACTCGCAGACCTTTGGCCCGGTCGTGTTGCGTGGTGAATTCGTTTACCAACATGGGGTCAAGACCCCGGTCGTAGACCGGAGTGCATTGGTAATTGGTGACCTGGTCAACGGTCTGCGTCCACAGCGGGGTGATTTTTTCAAATACGCCCTCGGCACAGATTTTACCTTCTTTAAAAACCTGATGGTAAATGTGCAGCTTATCCAGTTTATCAACCTTGACTACATCAATGAGCATACCAATTCGGTGACCGGTACCCCCTGTACCGAGGTGAATTGTGGCCGCTATACCGCCGCTCCTGCGGTCATGAGCCTGAGTAATGGGCTACAAGCAGGACGACGCGCTGATGATTTTCTTTCGCTCTATCTCTCCAAACCATTTGGTGAGGGGCAGCGTGGTCGGGTTAATAATATTACCATTTGGGAGGAAGGCGATGGCGGCTGGAATCGTTTCGATTTGGAATATTCTTTCTCTGATCATTGGATTGGCTTGGCAGAGTGGAACCATTATTGGGGGAACGGTGATACTACCTTCGGACAATTTACCAAGTCTTCCAACCTTCAGGTAGGAATGAAATATCTCTTCAATTAACTGGACAAGGAGTGAGCGATGTTAGAATTCATGGGACGTAATCTGCTCAAACACCCGAGTCTGGGTGTCAGCTTGGCATTAGGATTCGGGGCGGTAATTGCCGTGCTCGGTGCTTTAGGCGTTGCCAGCTATGAGATGTTCCAGCAAATCAGCAACAATGTCCATGCCTTGGGTACACAGGATATTCCGACCTTGAAAGGCAGTACCGCCGTCGAGCGTAATGCCTTCACTGCCTTGGTGGCGGAGAGGAGTTACTTGTTTCAACGAGAGGAGGCTCTCTATAAAACGCTGGCACAGGGCGTTGGGCCAAACGGGTGGAAGGGTCCCATTGCAGTGGAGGCTGTCGAATGGAAGACGAAGCGGCCGTGATGGAACAGGCTGGCGCGACCATTGTCACCATCACCGATACCCTCCAACGCGATAAGTCGGAGCGGGTGGACCGGGTCGTGGAGGCGGTCTATCTCGTTGCCGACATCACCCAAACCGCTTTGGCTACTCGCATTCAGGAGAAAGGATACCTTCTCCATCGTGACCCGCTACACTGGCGGGCGCTACAAGACGGAATCGCCAAATTGGTGAGGTTATACGGTGATCTGGAGGCGGTTTCCTCTACCGATGTGGATCGCGCACGCATCGAACGAGCGAGAAAAGCCACGACTGACTATTTGGTGGCCGCCAGTTCTTGGGTAGACAACGATGATCTGGTACGGCAGATGCTGCTGCCAGAAATGCGCCAAGGCGGTGAGCGGATGCTGACGGTGGCGCAAACGGTGCAGAATGACGCCTGGACGCGGGTGGAGGTAAGCAACCTCGCGACACTGGAGATCGTCAATCGTTCCAAGTGGCTCATCATCTGGATGCTGGGACTCGGGACGATGGTTGGGGTAATTGCCGACTATGTCGTATACCACATTGCCAGACGCGTGGCCCGGGCGGAGCAGGCCAACCAGGCAAAATCCCATTTTCTGGCCAACATGAGCCACGAGATTCGCACACCAATGAATGCCATCATTGGGATGACTGAGCTATGTCTAGCGATGGAGCCCACCGCACGGCAACGCAACTATCTGGCCAAAATCAAGTCGGCATCTACGTCATTACTGAACATCATCAACGACATCCTGGATTTCTCTAAGATTGAGGCGGCCAAACTGGTCATCGCCAAGGAGCCCTTTACCTTGGCGGAGGTGTTTGAGGGACTTCACTCAATGCTCTCCGATCGAGCCCAAGGCAAGGGTTTAGAATTGGTATTCCGTATTGATCCGACCTTGAACGGAATAGTGCTAGGAGATGCCTTACGTTTGGGGCAGGTGTTGCTTAACTTAGCGGGTAATTCCATCAAATTTTCAGATCACGGTCAGATCTTAGTCACGGCCAGCGAGGAATCCCACCGAGACGGGCAGGTTACCCTGCTCTTTGCGGTGCGCGATGAAGGAATTGGTATGACTCCCGAACAGCAGTCCCGATTATTTCAACCCTTCAGCCAAGCCGATGCCTCCACCACCCGGAAATACGGAGGCACGGGTCTGGGGCTTGCCATTAGTCGACAATTGGTTGAACTGATGGGGGGGCGTATCTGGGTAAAAAGTACACCCAACCGAGGTACCACCTTTCGTTTTACTGCTTGCTTTTATACTACTAATGCTGTACCGACACCCCGACAGAAAATGGTACCGGCGGTAGTCGCGGACGGAATGACCAGATTACGAGGGGCAGACATCCTATTGGTGGAGGATGGTGAACTCAACCAGGAACTGATACGTGACTTATTGGAAAAGGCGGGCCTGCGGGTAAGGCTGGCCGTCAACGGGGTAGAGGCATTACGTGCAGTGGAAGTGACACGACCCGACGGGGTATTGATGGACTGCCAGATGCCGGTGATGGATGGGTTCGAGGCAACGCGCCAACTGCGTATCCAACCTAAGTATCAGGATCTACCCATCATTGCCCTCACCGCCAACGCCTTGGTCGGCGACCGCGAGCGCTGCCTGGAAGCCGGGATGAACGCTTTTGTCGCCAAACCGGTACACTTCGACGAGTTGTTTGCGACACTGGTCCAGTGGGTTCGGCCCAAAACCGAGGCAGAGGTCGTTTCCGTCGTACCGCCGGCTTCCCCCCCAATGAAGCCGGTACCCGAGTCCGCTCTACCGGAAATGATGGGGATTAATACTGCGATTGGACTCCGGCACTTTGGTGGACAAATCGATTTTTACCTAACTATGTTAAGGAAATTTCGAGATACCCAGGCCTACGGTTTTGCCGATGACTTTCGAACCGCCCTCCAAATGGCGGATGGAGCTTGGGCGCAGCGTTTGGCGCACACTCTCAAGGGTGCCGCCCGGACGGTGGGAGCCAATCGGCTGGGGGATCTGGCTGCGGGAGTAGAAAAGGCGGCAGCGGCAGGTCAGCTGGAAACCATCACGGACTACTTGATACCGTTATCTGCGGAACTGGAGCAGATATTGGCAGAGCTTTCGATATTGAATCCCCCGGTAGTGGATTCAGCCGTTGCTACGGAGCACCATGACGCCCTGCCCGATAATTTCTTTGCGGACCTTTTCCTTTTGCTAGAAGGTCAGGATACGGCAGCCGTAGACGTTGTGGAAATATTGTTGAAAGCCATGGCGGGGACTCAACATGCAGCGGCTGCCGCCGAAGTCGGTCATGCCATTAGTTGCTACAATTTTGAAGATGCCTCTGTCCGATTGCAACAGTTGGTGGACTCACTCCAAATAAACCCGCATCCAGAACCAAAAAAGAACTTGTGAACATCAGCAAACGAGGCTTCCGCACAACTAATTATGATTCGAACTGCCACTGCTGCTGATATTGAAACCCTCTTAGGTATTGAGGACCGTTCCTTCGACCCGACCGACCGACTCTCTCGGCGCAATTTTCGTTATCTCCTCACGAAAGCCCACGGGGCGCTACTGGTAGCGGAAGAGGAGGAACGGGTACGTGGCTATGCCGCGGTATTGTTGAGCGCGGGAACCGCCTTGGCACGCCTCTACTCCTTTGCGGTAGAAGAGGAATTTCGCCAACGCGGCGTAGGTAATACCCTGTTGAATGCTGCCGAAGAGTTGGCGGAAAAATTAGGAGGGGCGTCGCTACGCACCGAGGTCCGCAAGGACAATGGGCCTGCCATCCGACTGTTGAAACGGCGTGGCTACCGCCGATTCGGGATACTGCTTGCCTACTATGACGACGACATGGACGCGTTACGCTACGAAAAGACCGTGGCCTCCCCGCACGGAGAGAGTGTGCGGGTGCCTTATTATCAGCAAACCATGGATTTTACTTGTGGACCCGCCGCCCTGATGATGGCGATGCAGGCATTGGACCCGGACCTGACCTTAGACCGCAAGCTGGAGACCCGGCTGTGGCGGGAGTCCACGACCATCTTCATGACCTCAGGCCATGGCGGTTGTGGGCCTTACGGCATGGCGCTGTCCGCCTACCATAGGGATTTTGATGTGGAGGTCTATCTGAACGCGGCGACTTCCTTGTTCATCGATTCGGTGCGAAGTCCAGAGAAAAAAGTGGTTATGCGCTTGGTGGAAGAAGACTTCCTGGAAGAGATCCGCTCCTCCTCGATTTTGGTGCATGATAACGGGTTGAGCCTGGGAGAATTGGAGGAGCGTTTCCGAAGCGGGTGGATACCCGTCGTCCTTATCAGTTCCTACCGCATCTATCAGGAAAAATTTCCCCACTGGTTGGTGGTGACGGGTTTCGATGAGCGCTATATCTATGTCCACGACCCGCTGGTGGAACCCGATCGCGGTATTACCATTGTGGACCGGGTCAATATGCCCATTCCGCGCAAAGAATTTGAACGCATGACCCGTTATGGTAAGGTCGGCCAAAAGGCCGCCCTGGTATTGAGAAAGAAGAACCCCAACCCCTGACGTGCTTCCGCCACAGACTACACCTAAAAGATGTCCGCACATATCATTGTTGTCGAGAATTCGAAAGACTGGCGGCAGGGTTTTCCTGGTAATATCGTCATTTCTGCGAAGGACTATATTGCCCAGCACGACTACCTGAAGCTTAAAAACCTAAAAGTTATCAACTTGTGTCGTAGCTACCGTTATCTCTCGGTCGGCTACTATGTTTCATTGCTCGCCGAGGCGCGCCTGCACAAAGTAATCCCCTCGGTCCGCACCATTCTCGACCTCTCCAGCCGCTCCATTTATGGCTTGGGGATCGAAGACCTGGATGAACCGGTGCAGAAATCGCTTGCCCGACGTGAAGGAACAGGAGGAACCGATCGTTTTGAGCTGGATATCTATTTCGGCATTGTGGAAAACGAGGCCCTCCAGGAGTTGGCTCAGGAGATCTTCGAGGCCTTTCCCTGCCCATTGCTTAAGGTCGAGTTTCGTCTCCAGGGCAAGTGGCATATCTCACGCATTTCACCGATCCAACTCCATACCCTGGAACGCACGGAAGATGCCCATTTTGTCGCCGGGCTCAACGCCTATGTGGCCAAACGCTGGCAGGAACCCAAACCGCGTGCAGTGGCCCGTTATGATTTGGCCATTCTCCATAACCTCCAGGAAAAACACCCCCCTTCCAATCGGCGGGCACTACAGAATTTTGTGCGGGCAGGCAAGAAGCTGGGATTGGATGTAGAATTGATCGGCAAGAAGGATTACTCGCGATTAGCCGAGTACGACGCCCTCTTTATCCGTGAGACCACCTCGCTCAATCATTATACCTACCGCTTTGCCCGCCGCGCCCAAAGTGAAGGCATGGTGGTGATTGATGACCCGGATTCCATCCTGAAATGCACCAATAAGGTTTATCTGGCGGAACTGTTCAAGGCCCATCGGATCCCAATCCCACGTACGGTCATTGTCCATAAGACCCAGGTAGAGAGCCTGGAGGCGGAACTGCATTATCCGGTGGTGCTCAAGATCCCTGATGGTTCTTTTTCTAAAGGAGTAGTCAAGGCGAATGATCTTAATGAGGTCAGGGAATATACCCGAACCCTGTTCAAGGATACCGATATTGTCTTGGCCCAGGAATTCCTGCCGACCGAATTTGATTGGCGGATCGGGATTCTCAATCGCACACCAATCTATGCCTGCCAGTATTTTATGTCGAGTAAACACTGGCAGATCTACAAACATGACGAATCCGGTCGTCTGGAAGAGGGCGGTTTTCGGACGCTGCCGGTAGAAGAGGTCCCCGAGGCGGTGGTCCGCATTGCCCGCCGTGCCGCCAACCTCATCGGCGATGGCCTCTACGGCGTGGACCTCAAGGAAACCGAACGGGGTGTCTATATCATCGAAATCAATGACAATCCGAATATTGACGCCGGTATTGAGGATGCCTACCTCAAGGGTGACCTCTATCGCATCATCATGGAAGAAATGGTTCGGCGGCTGGAGAAATTACGCGGGAGGTAGTTGATGTCCAATGCCGCCTGGATTGCCCGCGATCTAGCCCATCTCTGGCATCCCTGCACCCAGATGAAAGACCACGAATGGTTGCCGCTGGTTCCCATTCGACGCGGGCAGGGGGTATGGCTGGAAGATTTTGATGGCCGGCGCTATTTGGATGCCATCAGTTCATGGTGGGTCAACCTTTTCGGTCATTGTCATCCGCGCATCAATGCGGCCCTGAAGGCGCAGATCGATACTTTGGAGCACGTCCTCCTGGCCGGTTTTTCCCACGAGCCAGCGGTTACCCTTGCCGAACGTCTTACCGCCCTCGCACCCGCCGGCCTCAACCGCTGTTTCTTTGCCGACAATGGTTCCTCGGCCATCGAGGTTGCCATCAAGATGAGTTACCACTATTGGCGTAACCACGGCTTCCCCGAAAAGAAACGTTTTGTCACGCTGAGCAACAGCTACCACGGTGAGACATTAGGCGCATTGGCCGTAGGAGATGTCCCACTTTATAAAGAGACCTATCAGCCACTACTCATGGAGGTCATTACCGTCCCCGCGCCGGACTGTTTTCAGCGAGCCGCCGGAGAATCCTGCGCACAATATAGCGAACGCAGCTTTGCGCGGATGGAAGAAACCCTAGAACGCTACGCCGATACGGTCAGTGCGGTGTTGGTGGAGCCTTTAGTACAATGCGCAGGGGCAATGCGCATGTATGACCCGATCTATTTGAACCTGCTGCGCAGGACCTGCGACCGTTATCACATCCATCTTATCGCAGACGAGATTGCCGTGGGATTTGGGCGCACCGGAACGCTATTTGCCTGCGAGCAGGCAGGGATCCGTCCCGATTTTCTATGTCTCTCCAAAGGACTTACCGGCGGCTATCTACCACTATCCGCAGTATTGACCACGGAAGCGGTCTATCAGAGCTTCTACGATGATTATCAGACCCTCCGCGCCTTTCTCCATTCCCATAGTTACACCGGCAATCCTTTGGGCTGTTGTGCGGCCCTGGCGAGTCTGGATATTTTTGCAGAGGAGGACGTGATTACGGCGAATCATCAGCTCGCAGCAACGATGGCCGAGGCGGCCGCGCCATTGGCCGACCATCCGCAGGTAGCCGAGGTCCGACAAAGAGGGATGATTCTAGCGATTGAGATGGTAAAGGATAAGGCAACCCGTACCCCCTATCCCTGGGAAGAGCGCCGTGGTTTGGTGGTTTATCGGCACGCCTTGAAACGCGGAGTACTATTACGACCACTCGGAAATGTGATCTATTTTATGCCACCCTATGTAATCACACCGGAAGAGATTCGTTTCTTAGCGGAAGTGGCCGGAGAGGGAATAGCGTTGGCGACCCGGGAATAGCCGCCCCGCAGGAGAAGGAAGAGATCAATGTGATAACTTGATCAGGACGCCGATCAGTAGACTAAACTGAACAATCGCTAGGCCAACGATCCACTTCAGGAGGTCGTACTTAAGTTCCGTGATAGAGAATTTGAGATCAGTAATGTTAGCCTTGGTGGCGAGGGTAGTGTCCAAAGACTCCGCCAAGACATCGCGCAAGGCAAAGGCTTCAACCTTGGCTTGGGTCTCGGGGACGCCGGCGGTAATGAGACGCTCGACGAATTTCAGGGTATCAAAGGTGATGGCGATCAAGGAATAGTGCTCCTGTGCTTCATGGCTGACAGCTTATGTCCATCTGATCGTCTGGTGCCGCCAATCTATCCGGCACCGATATGAAATCTTCCCATCTTATTTTGCAGTTTGGTTGAGAGGGTCGTCATATTTGCCGCTGATTGGGATATCTCGCTAAAGCTGGAAACCGCGTCCTGAGAAACGGTAGAAACTTCTACGATATCACGGTTGGTCTGTTCAGAAACAACCGACATTTCCTCGGTAGCTGCCGCAATCTGTTCGATCATGTTTTGAAGGGCAGCAACACTAGTAACAATATCGCCGAGGGCAAGACCGGCCTGGGTAGAAAGTTCGGCACCTACTTCAACCCGGCGGGTGCCTTCGGCCATGGCCTCGACGGTACGATGCACCTCGTTCTGCATATCTTTAATCATGTTACGAATTTCGGCAGTAGCCTGCGCGGTACGTTCGGCGAGTTTTTTCACCTCATCGGCAACCACGGCGAAGCCTCGCCCACTTTCACCCGCGCGGGCCGCCTCAATCGCCGCATTGAGTGCCAGGAGATTGGTCTGGTCGGCAACATCGTTAATCACACCGACGATTTCACCGACTTGTCGGGAACGGCCACCGAGTGAATTGACCATCTGTGCGGCTTCACGTACGGTGCTGGCGATGGAGCGGACTTCCTCTATGGACCTTTTAACGATGCTTTCGCCCTTTTTAGCGGTTTCGGCAGCTTCTGCGGCAGAGCTGGCAATACTCATCGCGTTTTTAGCAATATCGATTACCGTCTGAGACATCTCCGTTGAGGCGGTAGCAATTTGGGTAACCTTGTCCGCCTGTCCGGTTAATCCAGCCGTCATCCGTTGTGATCGATCGTGCAGCTCATGGCTGGTCAAGGCGACGGTATCTGCCGTGTGGCGGACACTAGCGAGCATGTCCTTAAAGTGCCCAACCATATTTTTCATGGCGGCAAGGAGTTGTCCGGTTTCATCACGACCCTTGACCTCAATCTCAACCCTTAAATCGCCATTGGCCAATTGATTCGAAATCTCCACCGCCGCTTTCATCGGCTGAGTAATGGCATGTGAAAAGGCAACAGCCACTCCGATTCCCACCACAAAAGACAGGGCGGCAAGTATTGACAACAGCATCACTGCGTTCATCTTCTTTGCTGTGGCGTATTCTTTCGAGTATACAATGGACATGGCACCGATGACTTTCCCATCTTTACCAAAGGGGAAAAGTTCCTCATAATACCCTTTCCCATCAATGATAGTGGAACGATTGAGAGGCCTAATATCTTCCGGTTTGGCGCTCGCTGGGTATTGAGATTGCAATGCCTGGTAGGATTCTTTTGAAATGGTTGAGTACCCTTCGATTACACCTGCCACGTAGTCTTGCCCACGGAAGAAATTTATCTGCGAGTTGAGCAGCGCCGACATATCTTCGGCATATTGACTATCGAAAAAGGTATCGACAACAATTAGTCCCGCAAAAACCATCTTGCTGCCTACTTTTTCATATACCGGATTATGGGCAACAATTTCCAGATGATTGGCAAAGATATCAAATCCGGTAGCGGATTTTTCCGGTAAGGCCGTGGGATAACGTGTCCCAACCGAGTCAGGAAGAGCGGCGTCCGGTAACAATTTATTGTTTCCCTTCATGCCGGAAAATTTGCCGTCTCCTTTATACCAGCCGGCAAGTCGGTGGGCTTTCTCGTAGAAGGCAATCAGATTAGCATTAGCATCGTAGAGCCGTATTAATTGAAAACCTTGACGGGTATCGCTAATCTTTTTGAAGCGGAGGGCTAATTCTTTAGTGATTTCGGTATAAGCATCATCCAAGCCCTGCGTCGGATTATTGTTAACAAAATCTCTGATCAAACAGGTTTGTGAAATGACGGTATCGTCCTCGGCGAGTATATTGATATCCCTGGTCATTTTCTCAACTCGGCTGCTGATGTCGGCAAGGACGACCTTGGCGGCAGTACCTAGCTTCGCTTCCGCTTCTTCAGTAAACCAACGTCCTGATTCAACCGACACAATCAGCGTCACTGCCAGTAACGTAGCAACCAGGATGGCCGCAATCGCAACGATGATCTTGTTGCGTATCTTTATGTTTTTGAACATCTCATCGGCTCCGTTGGAAAATCTGACCAAGATTGGGAATCTTTCCTCGACGAATTAGTCCAAACCCGTTGTCCGAAAGACCCGACCGTCTACCCTAGCACCTAGACTCGAAAAATGGCGGGAGGCGTAGAGGAGGTCTTTCGCGCGTTTGGCCTAACAGTCTAACTAAATGAAAATTAGATATTTTTTGATTGATACCAAAATTCCAATGTGTATATTATACCTTACATGGCAGGATTGATCGCGTCAATCTTTTAGAACTAATCAATCAATTTTACTGGTTAGACAATGGTTTTTCCCCTTATTGTTCTGGTAGGTAGAGGTAACCGATGGGTATCTGGAAACGTGGCCTGCTTCAAGGGTATAGCGGTACGATTGCGGTCTTGCAACAAATTGTTGACCCTTTGATTGTTGCCTTGACCGGGATGGCCGCTTATGTCCTACGCATAAACGATTGGCCTATCCCTCCGCTGTATCGGGTGGGTTTAATTCTGGCGGTCTTAATGACGGCTCTGGTATTTCCAATTTATGGAATATACCGCTCTTGGCGCGGCGATAGCATTATTAGGGAACTAGGAAATATTACGCTTGCCTGGATAACGGTAGTCATTGGGTTGGTGGTCGCTGCATTCCTATCGAAGACCGGGGAACAATATTCGCGGTTGTGGCTGGGGCTATGGCTGGGCCTGTGTTGGGGGGTATTCGTCGTCTATCGTGTTGCTCTGCGCGTCATTCTACGCACCATCCGACAGATGGAGTGGAACTCACGCCGCGTACTGATCGCGGGTGCCGGCGAGCTGGGGCGTCAGGTTGTGCGTGGACTACTCGATACCCCTTGGGTTGGCATGAAAGTGATTGGTTTTGTTGATGATAATCCTGCGCTGCAGGAAACGAGTATTGAAGGGGTACCCGTACTCGGCGCTACTACCGTACTCGGCGAGCTGTTGAGTCGTCATGTGGCGGATGAGGTCTGGCTGGCCTTGCCGTTACGGGCCGAGCAACGCGTGCGCGAAATCTTGTTCGACCTGCGTCACTCGACGGTAAATATTCGGTTTATTCCTGATATCTTCGGATTTAGGTTGTTCAACCACTCCATGCATGAGATAGCCGGATTTCCGGTACTTGATCTCAATATGACGCCGATGGTTGGGATCAATCGCGTGATCAAGGCCGTGGAGGATCGTTTTTTGGCCTTGGTGATTTTAATCCTAATCTCGCCAGTGTTGCTGATCATCGCGATTGGGGTAAAACTCTCTTCCCCGGGCCCGATTTTCTTTCGTCAATTGCGCCACGGCTGGGACGGCAAACCGATTGAGATCTATAAATTCCGCTCCATGGTTATACACAACGAAGCGCCGGGCACCATCACCCAAGCCCAGCGTAGCGACCCTCGGATTACCCCTCTCGGAAAATTTTTGCGTCGCACCAGTTTTGATGAGCTTCCCCAGTTCATCAACGTTCTTCAGGGACGGATGTCGATCGTTGGACCCCGCCCTCACGCGATTGAACATAACCAGCATTATAAAGATCTCATTAATGCCTATATGCAACGTCATAAGGTCAAGCCCGGTATCACGGGTTGGGCTCAGGTCAACGGCTGGCGGGGTGAAACGGATACCCTGGATAAGATGCGCAATCGGGTCGAATATGACCTCTATTACATTGAACATTGGTCCTTGTGGTTTGACCTGCGCATCATTGGGATGACACTCCTATCAGGATTCGTGGGGCACAATGCCTATTGATGGGGACCTTGGGCATGGAGATATTTCACCACGATCTTTTTTAGTATCTTGGCGATGGTGGACGCTTCCGTTTGTTCGGAATATTCTCCAGAAGACTCAATGCGTAGGGTTGGCCGGTTTAATTACCGGCTAACCAGGTTATCAGTCAGATATCAGATGGAAATGCTTTTTACTTAGTTCCCAACCGAAGGTCCGCTCTAGCACCATCATCCAGCGGTGGCGACGCTCGCGGCGGGTCAAACGATAGTTTGGATTGGGAGTAAAATTCGTCTCCGCCTCTTGCGCCAGCCACGCCTGTACGACTTGGGGATGGCTACCGGTAAATGAAGCAAGGGCCGCTAGATCGATCTCTCGGTGGCCCGTGTCCCCAGTATTTGCTCACCTGACGAATCTTTTCCTGCATGGCGGCGACGGAGCGTACATGGCCATAGTGGTAGATAGGTGCACCGACCACAGCAGCGCGGGGATAACGGCCTCGTTTATTGTGATCCATCACCACAAAAAATAATCCATCGGGGGAGTAGCTGCGCAGGGTATTGCGGAGGATACGCGGCGCACGGCGATACCAACCGGGACTGATCGCGATCTGGTTCGGACAGCCGTAGAAATGGTAATAATCAAATACCAGTGCCTCAATCCGAGGGTTATCCAAATGGCGTTCCATGACCGCGCGAATAATGGGTAGGTCGGTTTCGTGGACAACCTCATCCCCTTCCAGATAGAAGGCCCAATCACCGGTGCAATTGAATTGGGCGATCATCTTTTGTTGGGCGTAGACATAGCCCCGGTCCTCCATCCGTTCGTTCCACATCGATTCAATTATCCGTACCTTGGGATCGCCGATGGCGCGTATCCGTTCAAGGGTATCATCCATTCCGGCACCCACATTCACCACAAATTCATCGACGATGGGGAGGAGAGAACGGATGGATTCCACATAGGGGTAACCCAGCAGGGTACCGTTGCGCAGGAAGGTAAAACCGCTGACTTTCATCGTTGCTTAACGTCCGACTGCGGCTACAATGCGGATCTGCCGATCTTCCGGGACTTCATGGTAGGAAAGCACATGCAGACCCGGCACGCTATGACGCACAAAGCGCGATAGCCACGGCCGTATGGGGGCGGATACTAATAGAATCGCCGGCTGACCAAGCGCCTCCTGGCGGCTGGTGGTTTCGGCCAAGGACTTGTGGACCCGTTCCGCCAGTCCCGGTTCCAACATTGGTCCAGCATCTCCTCCCGTTTGCATCCCTTGCTGCATCATTTGTTCTAATGCTGGGTCGAGCGTAATGACCGGTAATTCTTTCGTCACCCCGGTGATATTCTGGATAATCGAGCGTCCCAGGGCAATGCGCACGGCGGCGGTGAGGGTAGCAGGGTCGCGTACCCCACTGGATGCCAAGGTTTCGGCGATGGTACGCATGTCGCGCAGAGGGATGCGTTCTTCCAGTAGACTTTGTAAGACCTTTTGGGTGATCCCCAGGGGAACCGCGGCAACCAGGTCCTCTACTAGTTTGGGGAAAGAGGTCTTGAGTTTATCCAGGATCTGCTGCACTTCTTCGCGTCCGAGGAGTTCGTGGGCGTGGTCCTGGAGGATTTGAGAGAGGTGCGTAGCGACCACGGTGGAGGAATCGACCAGGGTATAGCCTAAGCTCTGCGCTTGGTCACGCAGACCCGCCTCGATCCACACCGCTTCTAAACCAAAGGCAGGGTCTTTGGTCTCGATGCCGGGTAAATGTCCGTAGACCTTGCCGGGGTTGATGGCCATGTCCCGCTCCGGATAGATATCGGCTTCGCCTTCCGTGACCCCGAGCAGGGTAATTCGATAGGTACCTGGGGATAGGTCCAGGTTGTCGCGAATATGGACCGGGGGGATCAGGAAACCGAGGTCTTGGGAAAGCTTCTTGCGTACCCCCTTGATACGCTTCATAAGTTGCCCGCCTTGGGTCTTATCGACCAAGGGAATGAGGCGATAGCCTACCTCCAGCCCGATCAGGTCTACCTGCACCACGTCGTCCCAAGATAGATCCCTCTGTTCCTGAGGGGCTGGAGGGGCGGCGGCAGCGGCGGCAGCTTCAGCCTGCTGCGTTTTGGCGGCGGTTACGGTAGTGCCTTTACGCGACAGCCACCAGGTACCAAGCCCCGCGAACAGTGCCAGGGTCAGAAAGGCCACGTTGGGCATTCCCGGAATCATGCCCATGATGCCGATGATACCGGCCGTCATCCCTAGCGCGCGTGGGTCGCGGAAGAGTTGGGAGGTCACCGCCTGACCCATGTCTTGGGCGGCGGAGACGCGGGTCACCATAATGGCCGCGGCGGTAGACAACAACAGCGAGGGGATCTGTGCCACCAAACCGTCACCGACGGTGAGCAGGGTATAGATGCGTCCGGCTTCCGAGACAGCCAAACCATGCTGCAACACGCCCACGCTCAACCCGCCCAAGATGTTGATGAACAGGATCAAAATACCTGCCACAGCATCTCCGCGGACGAATTTACTAGCACCATCCATAGACCCGTAGAAGTCCGCTTCCTGCATCACCTCGGAGCGTCGGGCACGCGCCTCGTCCTGGTTGATGACGCCGGCATTGAGGTCGGCATCAATCGCCATCTGTTTGCCGGGCATGGCGTCCAAGGTAAAACGGGCGCTTACCTCGGAGATACGGCCGGCACCTTTGGTTACTACCACGAAGTTGATGATGATCAGGATGGCAAATACCACCAATCCGACCGCAAAGTTACCGCCTACGACGAAATCACCAAAGGCCTGGATGACCTGGCCCGCAGCCCCCGGGCCGGCGTGTCCTTCGAGCAACACCACACGGGTGGAAGCAATGTTGAGTGACAACCGCAACAGAGTGGTTACCAGCAGCACCGTTGGAAAGGCGGCGAACTCCATCGGGCGCTGGATATAAACGGTCGCCATCAGGACGATGAGGGACAAGGCGAGGTTGAAGGTGAAGAAGATATCCAACAGAAATGGTGACATCGGCAGCACCATCATGGATAGCATCCCCATCAACAACAGCGGTGCCCCCAGGCCGTTGGCGACCAGGTTCCGAAGCGTATCCTGGAGGGCGCCCAGGGCTTGGGTACGGGTTGTCATGTTCGTTACTTCTCTTCGGGGGTGCGGATGTGGTGCAGCCGTTTCTCGCGCTATCCGTTCCAGTATGCCTAACTCTTGGGATTCAGTCGCGCCCTTTGGGACGCGAAGGTTGGGCACCTCATGAGGATGGGGTAAACTCGAGAAATCTAATGCGCAGACGAATGGCGACGGGATCCCAACGCACCAACCGTCTTCCGAGTAAGAGGAAGCAAGAGACTTGCCAGTGGGCTCGCCCGCAACTTATTCCTGAGATGGATGAGAAAGCTGCTTGCCGCGAAATACGCACAACAAGCTGGAGAGGAACTCAGCAGTTATCTTGCTCGTCGGCAAAACCGGAGGCGGTGCGCCTATGCTATACCTTAAGGCAACTCCCGGTTAAAGAACTACCAGATCGATCAATGCCGCGTAGCGGCGTAATGAATTTAACCGTGGGTTTCAACCCACGGTTGAATCGAGAGATTTTCATCGTCGCGTCGCGACGATTGGTGCGCCTCTGAAGGCGTTTCATTAGCGTGGTGGAAGTCCGCGTCGGAGCATGCCATAACTCCGTAGCCAAAAGTAACTGCGTCGCCGTGAGGCGAGGTGGGGAGCAACTGGAGGCGAAGAACCAGTCCGTAGTAAAGCGAACCCGTTTCGGTGTTCTGAAAGTGACGAGCTATCCGATCGAAGGCGAAGTCTGAAAAACACCTTGCACGCTGTAATGGCGGGAGAAAAAAAAGCGATGTAAGGACACAGGGCATGTTTGGGGACGGAATGGTTGGAAGGTGAAACGAGATAAAGAGGGAGAGCTGCCCGAGGAGGTGACGTCGGACAGCGGTCAGAACCCTCATGGTACCGCAAGCATTACGAGCGACTAAGGCGGCCATCTGGAAACGGGTGGACAAAAAGATGCCGGGGGGAGAGCCCTGCCTACGGTCGAAAGCGGATGTGGAAAAGCGCGGAAAGCAAAAACCGCGTCGAGGGGCGGGGGGTAGGAAGAGAGAAACAGGAAGAGACAGCGAGATGCAAAGAAAAGAAAGAGATGAGGCAGTGTCGGAAACGACTATACGTGAGTCAGAAGCCCATTCCTGGGAATGGGTGGAAGCATCGATTTGGACCGACCGAATGTTGGCGGCCCTGGATAACGGGGTGAAGGGAGGGAAATGGTACAGTCTGATGGACAAGGTCCAGGCATCGCGAACCTTGAAACTGGCCTGGGAACGGGTTAGAGCGAATCAAGGCGGGGGGTCGCTTCCATCTGCTGGCTTCCGTTGGGCGAGGGCTAATGCTATCTCTTCTCGGGAGCGTTGGGGTTTAGGAGTGGCTGTTGGGTTCCAGCGAATACGACCTCTGCATTTTCTCTAATAGCCATGGCTGGTTGATTGGTAGGTCATGCCGAAAATATTGCTGGTTCCTACCTCTAACTTCAGGCGCATTCAACCACTATACGAGAGGAAATGAACCGGCTCCCCATCATCTTCATCTTCCTTTGCCCGTACATGCACCTCCCCCACGGTGAATAATTCCCGGAGGGTGTAGATGAAAGTTTCGGCGGGTTGTTCGTCCTTAATGCGTTTCCCGTGTTCCTTGGCTAAAAGGTAGAGCACCTCCCATGCTTTCGATAGTTCCGTTTCATATTCCTCTTGTGTGATGGACCCAGCCTTCAACCAATGTGATAGGGCAGCCTCATTGCCAAGCATCAAGAACGCTATTTGTTCCAGCAATCGACCATCCAGATTCAATTCCAAGGCGGCGGAACGGTACTTTG
The DNA here is from genome assembly GCA_963575685.1 of Gammaproteobacteria bacterium. GTDB lineage: Bacteria > Pseudomonadota > Gammaproteobacteria > CAIRSR01 > CAIRSR01 > CAUYTW01. Next base: position 19,549 of record CAUYUB010000177.1, read on the forward strand.
TCCATTTAGCCTTTGCCTCCTGAAGACGACCTGGATAGTCAGCGGCCATATCTATCAAATAGTCGGCCATGCAACGGGCAAGAAGCCCTTTGGTCGCGTCGGCTTGCGCGGAGGTTAGGCGGGTTAGGCCAATATCTCCCTTTTTGATGCCTACCGACTACTTGTCGACCTCACCGATACCGCTGGATTGGAAATTACAGAAAGAATGTTGCACTAACGCGTTTAAGCCCTTGACGCAACCTCAATAAAAACAAACTGGTGCAGGTGTGCTGGGGTGTCTTTTCACCCCAGCACACCTGCCACCCGGCGAGGGGAATTTTACTTTTCTCGTCAACTTTTCTGGATTACTTCCTCTGCCAAATAAGGGAAAACAGTTTGCAATTTGAACTCAGCGATACAACATCTTCCCTGATAATGACCGCAATTCCCTACAATCCAAAGGCCAAGACATCTACGTTGGTGGCCCTCTCTTAATGACTCCTAATGGAAAGAATTGACCATCGTTTCGTCGGTGCGGATGATATGGTTATCCCAATGTTATCCTACCATTAGATTACACCATCATTTCGCGGTAGACTCACCCTCACTATTCAACAGATATCAGCCCTATGTCGCTCGCTCCCTACGCCTCCCACGAACGTTACTCGCGAGGCCGGCGCTATCGTGAACCACCACCCGACCTGCGTGGGGAATATCAACGCGACCGCGATCGCATCATCCATTCCACTTCCTTTCGGCGGTTGGAATATAAGACCCAGGTTTTCGTAAACCACCAGGGGGACCTCTACCGTACTCGCCTCACCCACTCCCTGGAGGTGGCCCAGATCGGGCGTACCATCTCCCGGATTATGGGACTCCACGAAGACCTTACCGAGGCGATTGCGCTCGCCCACGATCTCGGCCATGCCCCTTTCGGCCACGCCGGCCAGGAAGCCCTCAATGCCTGCCTGAAAGATTATGGAGGCTTCGAGCATAATCTTCAGTCGCTACGGGTGGTGGACGAATTGGAGGAGCGTTACGCCGAGTTTCGCGGACTCAACCTCACCTTCGAGACCCGCGAGGGCATCCTGAAGCACTGTAGTCCTGTGCACGCCACGGCGTTGGGCACACTCGGTCGCCGCTTTTTGGAGGGTGGACAACCCTCTTTGGAGGCCCAAGTGGCGAATCTGGCCGATGAAATCGCTTACAATTGCCATGATGTGGATGACGGCCTACGCTCAGGACTGATCACGCTTGGCCAACTCCAGGAGGTGGCCCTGTTTCGGGTCCCTTATGAAGAGGTGGGGAGTCTCTATCCCAACCTCTCGGAGCGACGCATCATTCATGAGGTAGTACGGCGGATGATTAACCGCCAAGTGGTGGATCTGGTGGAGGCAAGTCTGGAATGGCTGGAACAAGCCAATCCCCGGGAGGCGGACGAGGTACGCCGACGTACCGGTCCCCTCATTGGCTTTTCATCCACCATGGCCGCGCAAAACAGGGAACTCAAACATTTTTTGCATACGGCCCTGTATGGCCATTACCTGATCCACCGTACCTCGGTAAAGGTAGGACGCCTGATCGGCGCGTTATTCGAGGCCTTTATTGCCGATCCGTACCTGCTGCCGCCCCAAACCCTGGCCATACTCCGGGAACGGGAGGCAAGTGATGGTGCCGCGGGTCGGGCACAAGCCGTAGCCGACTATATTGCCGGCATGACCGACCGCTATGCCATTGTCGAACACCAGCGGGTGCTGGACCCCAGCGTCTGACCCACCAGCCCCGTGATTTTGGCCCCGGAAGCTTATGCGCATCTACCTGCAAACCCCCCCTACCTCCGACCGTCCCCCACGTTTCTGTTCGCTCTCCCTGCAACAGGACCTACTGGAGGGCTGGACCCTGATCCGAGAGACCGGCTACCAGGGCTCCTCGGGCCAGATTAAACGCGAAAACTTTACCAGCCACGAAGCCGCCGAACACGCCCTAGAGGTCGCCCGAGATAGCCAACTTAAGCACGGCTATCGGGTAATGTTCGCGACCGGCCGCCCACCCCCCTGATTCCTCGTCATGGCCGCACCCACCACCGCCCCCAACCGTACGCCGACACCCCCGCCAGGGGGCGGACGGAATGACCCCTTTGCACCCAGCGTGGCCAACTTCTTTCAGGAACCGTCGCGCGTCCAGCGGTTGGATTTGCTCTACGCCTTGATTGGATATGGTCACTCGCCGCTGCTCCTCATTGGTCCTCCGGGAGCAGGCAAGACCACCCTTTTGCTGCAACTCCAAAAGCGGTTGGCCCGCACCCAACCCACCGCGCTGTTGAGCGCCTATCCCGAACTGGCCGCCGACCCCCTATTGGACGAGGCCCAGCGCCAGTTTACTGCCGCCCTGGCAGCGGGAGGGCTGGAAGGCGCGGCAGAGGCGGCGTTACTGATAGATAATGCCGATACTCTCTCTGATGTGGTGTTACAGGTACTGCTCACCCCGGCCTCCGGGCAAGGGGCAGGACAAGTCCGCGTGTTGCTCACCGGTACTCCGGGGTTGGTGCAACGGATCGCGGCCATGACTTCTCCCATCATTAACAAAGTGCTGGAACTGCTGCCCTTTTCTGAGGAAGACAGCGCCCACTTCGTGCGTAGCCGTTTGGCGGCAGCGGGCATCCATAATCATCCGCTCCTCCTGCCCGCAGCCCTCAAGCGCTTATACCGCGATACTGGAGGCTGGCCGGGGGCAATCGTGACCCATACCCGGACGGCATTGACCCCTACGACTGCCGCTACTGCTGTTCGTCCGGGCAAAACTCAAAAACCGACCGCTCCCAAAAAAAACGCCCCCCCGGTAACCCCTCACGCAGGGAGCAATCGTCTGGGATTCAATCAGATGGGAGATACTGTTTTAAAGGCCTTCCGTCGTGCCGTTCGTTCCTATTGGCTGTGGCCGGTCGTAGGAGTTAGCACGCTGGCTATCCTATTCGGATTATGGCCGAAGGAAGTCCCAACGCTCTTTCCGTCCACAACGGGGCCTTCCCCTTCCTTATCTACTTTGCCACCGCCGCCGGTCCGTCCAACGTCCCCGCCCTTAGTTCCAACGCCCGAGACACCTCCCACGACAGCTGCGGCCCACGAACCCCCCGTCACTCCCCCAGCGGTAGCCAATCCGATGGTGGAACCGGTTGGGCCACATCCAACCCATCCGGCCCATCCGATAGCAGCGGTTCCTCCCCGGGAAACGGTTACGCCGCCGGTCGTGCCGCCGCCAGTCGCAACCTCGACCACTCCGGCAGCGGTTCCACCTACTCCACCGACCGCCCATACGGTTCCCACCGCCCAAGTCCAGACGTCTGCACCCTCTGCTGGGCCTGCCGCCCCACATCCCGTGCCGATGCCCCCATCGACTTCTCCGGCATCGACTCAGACACCGGCTACACCAACCGTAGCGACCAACACCACGCCTCCCCCCACCAACCCTGCGCCATCCGGCAATCTAAAACCCGAGGAGTGGCTACGCGCCCAACGTCCCACCAACTATACGATGCAACTCATGGGCGGAAATGCGGAAGCACCGTTGCAGGAATTTCTGCGCCGGTGGGGACTTGCCGGGGAGATGGTGGTCGCTCATACCCGACGTAGCGGCCATGATTGGTACGCATTGCTCTACGGCGTCTACCCGAATTCGCGCCAAGCCCAGGAAGCAACCAAACAACTACCCCACGGGATAGGAAAACCATGGATACGTACTTTCGGCAGCGTACAGCAGGACCTTCAGCAGTCTAATACCTCCCAGAGATAACCGAGCAAGAGGTTCTTTATTTTTATAACGCACCCCCTCTTCTTTTTATTTCCTACTCTGGTTTTTTACTCGTCAATGGGTTCCTGTAAATGAAGTAAATTACCTATTTGATATGGTAATTATCCCGCGCCTTGACAGGCACCTCATTAAAACGAGACACTTACCTTATCTGTCTCTACTTTGCTTTAGAGGAAACCATATGAAAAAGAAATTATGGGATTACATTTCAATCCCCTCGCTCGCTTTAGTCGGCCTCCTGACAATGACCGGTTGTGCCACTCCCGGCTTAGGCAGCGGTGATTATGCCCGCGCACAAGCCCGCGGCGAGCAGACCATCCGCCTGGGGGTTGTGGAGTCAATACGTAAGGTCAGGCTTGAGGGTACGGAAACCGGGGTTGGTACTATTGCCGGTGCGGGCTTGGGTGGTCTGGCAGGCAGCCGAATCGGTCAAGGCTCGGGCAGCGTTGCCGCTGCCATTGGTGGCGCTGTTCTAGGAGGTATCGCCGGGCATGCCATAGAACAGACAACCACAAAACAGGAAGGATTAGAGATCACGATCATGCTGGATAACGGCAAAATGATCGCTGTCACCCAAGCTGCAGATGAACCATTCCGCATCGGTGACCGGGTTCGGGTATTGTCAGATCACCGTGGTGTAACCCGCGTTGCACATTAGGAATTAGCAATCATTTTCCCGATGGGCTGGGCTATCCATCTAACGACCGCCAGCGTAAGATTACGCTGGTGGTCCTCTTAGTTATTAGTTATCGTTAGTCGTTAGTTATGAATGCGGCGATACGTTGGCACTTTCTCCCTCTGACCCAAGGAGGGCATCTATCAGCTCTCCCGCATCGAATTCCCGAAGGTCCTCCAAATCTTCTCCGACCCCAATAAAACGGATTGGGAGACGCAGTCGCTGGGCGATGGCGAAAAGGATACCGCCCTTGGCCGTACCGTCCAGTTTGCTGAGGACGATACCCGTAACCCCGATCGCCTGATGGAACTGCTCGGCCTGGATCAGGGCATTCTGACCGGTAGTGGCATCCAGCACCAACAATACCTCATGAGGAGCGGTGGGGTCCAACTTGGCCAGCACCCGCTTTACCTTCTTGAGTTCTTCCATCAGACCGGACTTGGTGTGGAGACGTCCGGCTGTGTCGGCAATGACCAAATCTACTTGGCGTGCTCGGGCCGCCTGGAAGGCATCGTAGATGACCGAAGCGGAATCCGCGTTCCGTCCCTGGGCAATGACCGGGATGTCGTTGCGTTCACCCCAGACCTTGAGCTGTTCTACCGCCGCCGCGCGGAAGGTATCTCCCGCGGCCAACAACACACTCCGCCCCTCCTGGCGAACGCGAAAGGCAAGTTTTCCGATAGTGGTGGTCTTGCCGGAACCATTGACCCCCACCATCAAAATGACGAACGGACGGACAGCGTCAGGAATGGCCAGAGGCTTGCTGCACGGAGCGAGGATGGCAAGCATGTTTTCCCGTAGGGCTTGATAGAGCACCTCGGTATCAGCAAGCGCCTGACGTTTCATCCGACTCCGCAGGTCGGCAAGAATGGCCATCGTCGCGTCAATGCCAACATCCGCCAGCAGCAAGCGTTCTTCCACCTCTTCCAGGATCTCTTCACTGACTGCCCGGCGTCCCGCAAAGAGGCGCGCCAAACCCTCGGTGAGATTGGCGCGGGTGCGGGCAAGCCGTTCTTTCAGTCGGCCAATAACGCCACTACGCCGCGCTGGATCTTTCTGGGCCGGGTCTTTCTTATTTTTCCCAAAACCAAACATAGTTCTCTCTATTGAATGGAGGACGAAATCACCATCACAACACTACCGATTCTGCTTCGGGCCAGCCCTGGATCTGAGCCAAAATCAATTCAGCCAGGGCAAGGATATGGTCGGAACGGTCGTTGAGGGCGGGAAGATAATGGTAGGTTTTCCCACCTGCCATTAGGAATAGATCACGGTTCTGCAATGCAACCTCTTCCAGAGTCTCCAGACAGTCCGCAGCAAAACCAGGACAGATTATATCTACCGAACGCACTCCCGCCACCGCCCATTCCCGCAAGGTCTGATCCGTATAGGGGCGCACCCATTCTTCACGTCCGAATCGGGACTGAAAGCTTACCGCCCATTGCCCTTCCGCCAATTCCAAGCGTTCCGCCACACCCTGCGCTGTAGCCCGACATTGATCAGAGTAGGGGTCACCGGCATCTACTACCCGTTGGGGCAGGCCATGAAAGGAGAACAATAACTGGTCAGGACGTTCCCGTTCCGCCCAGGCCTCCCGGATTCCCTGCGCCAGTGCCTCCAGATAAGGTACATGGCTGTGATAATCCCCGACCATACGCAACTCCGGCACTCGACGCCAGGTACGTAACTCTGCGGCAACGGCATCGAACGTGGCACCGGTGGTGGCGCCGGCGTACTGAGGATAGAGGGGCAGGACCAGCAGACGATGTATTCCCGTCCGACGCAATTCTTCCAGAGCGGTTGCGATGGAAGGATCGCCGTAGCGCATCCCCAACGCTATCGTCACTGACCCGGTGAGGCGGGAACGAAGCGTATCCTGCAACGCGGCCGCCTGACGGCGTCCGATAGCAAGCAGTGGGGAGCCCTGCACCGTCCACACCTTTTGATAGGCGTGCGCGGAGCGAGAGGGACGCACTCGCAACACTACACCATGGAGGATGAACCACCATAACCATCGTGGCAGTTCAACCACCCGGGGGTCCCAAAGGAATTCCGCCAAATAACGGCGCACTGCTGCGGGTGTGGGGGTGGAAGGCGTACCCAGATTGGCAAGCAATATTCCCAAGCCGCCACTACGGTGGGGAAAATCGCCCCCCCCTTTATAGCGGCTTATTCGCCTATTCAACGCCACTTCCTGAAACCGGATCTGGCCCGTCTTCTTTGATATAGCGACTGATATAGAGGGTCTGGAGCAAAATAAAGGTAATGGTAAGCCCCATCATCCCAAACAATTTAAAATTGACCCAATTCGCTTCGCTGAAGTTATAGGCCACGTACAGATTGGTCGCCCCGGAAATAATAAAAAAGGCTACCCATGCCAGGTTTAAACGAATCCACACCAAACGGGGTAGTTCTACTTGAGCACTGAGCATACGCTCGATGATAGGTTTTTTACCGATCCAGTGGCTGCCCAAAAATGCACCGGCAAAGATCCAATTCACCAATGTTGGCTTCCACTTGATGAATACGGGATTCTGAAAGAACAGGGTTGCCCCGCCTAATACCAATATCAACCCGAGTGTTACCAGATGCATGGTCTCGAAGCGGCGATGTTTCAACCAATAACCCGCAGTCTGGACGAAGGCCGCAACCATAGCAACGGCGGTTGCCACATAAATTCCGTAGAGCTTATAAGCAATAAAGAACAGCAAAACGGGAAAGAAGTCGTATAATAGCTTCATGGTATGCCCGTGGAGAGTACGAAAAATATTATGACTGAGTTGGTTTCACACCCCATTTGGTATTATTCCAGGCCCGTTCATGCAACCAATACAGGGTGACTTTTGTCGCTATTTCTGTTACTGCAATCGTTGCTGCCAGTGCCGGCGTTCCCGTAAGAAACCAACTAACAATAAAAGTATCTAGCGTTCCGGTTATTCGCCATGAAACCGCTTTTATGAAACTTCTGAATCTTGTTTCCATAAGGGATGGAGATTTCTATCTTTAAGTGCTCTTGAGATCCCTACCACAATTCACTATGTTCGAGGCGTTCCACCATCTCCGGGGTGAGGCACGCGAAGTAGCGTTGAACCGTTAGGTCTCACGCTCGCGCGCATCCAGTACGATACGCACGAAGGGTATCGTAAGACGGCGTTGGGCAGCCAGTGATGCCTGGTCCAAATCATCCAGCAAAGCGAACAGGGAAGCGTTATCCCGAGGTTGACGCCGCAATAGGTAACGCGCCACTTCCTCGGACAGATCCATGCCGCGAGAATGGGCACGCAGACGTAAGGCCGTGGCCTTATCGGAATCATCCAACCCTTGCAGGTGGTAGACCGGTCCCCAACCAAGGCGTGAAACCAAATCCGCAAGCGTCAATCCCAGCGCCGTAGGCGCCGCCCCGCCTGCTGCCCGTAACCGTACTCCCGCTTCCCGCAGGCGGTTATAGAGGTCACAGAGGGCACGCTCCCAGGCACCATGACCGGCGATTCGCTCCAAGTCATCCAAACAGACCAGGTCAAGACCCTCCAACCCTTCCAATACGCCGGGATCGTGATCTACCAACTCTCCGAGCGGCAAATAGGCGGCCGATTCTCGAATTCGACATGCTGCTTGCAGCAGATGGGATTTACCTACCCCCGCCGTTCCCCACAAGTAGGCGTAGGATTCGGTATCACGACGCAATAGGTCTACCGCTTCGCCATTCGACCCAGGTAAATAATCGTCAAAGCTCATCCCCTCTCGTACCCGGAACCGAAGGGGCAATTGGTTCACCGTGGAGAGGTTACCATTACTCATTGGAGAGGGTTGATACGGTGCGCCGAACCATAATGGCGCGCCGACCCCAGAGGATGACATAGTGTGCCCCACTGAGTACGGTAGTCGCCAGGGTCAGGTAGATCAGTCCCTGGACCATCTGTTCTCCGAGGTATATCGCTCCGCTACCCGCCGTGATGATTACTGTCAGGACCAACAAAATCTGGACCAACGTGTTGATCTTACTGAGACCCGCGGGAGCCAGATGATAGTGTCCGATCCAAAAATGGTAAGCGACGGCACCCGCCACAATGAGCACATCTCGACCCAATACCACGGCAGTCAGCCAGAAGGGAATCAACCCTACCCTTGTCAGGGACAGAAAGGCCGCCACCAACAGTAGTTTGTCGGCAAGCGGGTCAAGAATCGAACCTAAACGGCTGCTCCAACCATAACGTTTAGCCAGGAAACCATCCAGCCCATCGGAAGCGCCCGCGACAAAAAACAAGACCAGTGCCGTAGAATAATCTCCTTTCAATAAGGCGAGCAGAAAGGGCGGCACCAGCAGAATGCGCAGCAAAGTGATGAGGTTTGGAATGTCGCGACGGGTCACGGTGCTGGGCGGTAAGATAAAGTGGATAGCTAGAATTAAACAAAAACCAAAAGACACGTTCAAGTCAAAACATCAAAAGATTCTTCTTTTAAGCGTAAAATAAAAATCTTTTGGCCTTATCTTTTGTCTCATCTTTTATTTTCTTGGCGATGGCGGCAAACGGTAATACCGGGTGGTATCTCCCAACGCGGAGAGGTCGATAGGAGGGTCCTCTGCGAGCAGAAGTCCGGTTTTGCCCAGGGCAACGGCCAGCACCACAGCACTCTCCCGAGGTTCGACGGTAAAGGTCAGGCGTCCCTCCGGGGTAAGGTAGGTAGGCCAACTACGGACCACCTCGGGAAGGCTCTCCAGAAGCTTGCGCAGTTGGGCATAGTCTTCCAGCGAGACGACCCCCTCCACCACTATCTGGACTACCGGTCTCTGGACCAACGGTCCTCCGCCAGGAATCGGCACGCCGACGGCCAAACGCTCTGCCAGCTTGTCCACCCCCGCCACCAAGGCCGCAGCAGGCTCCTCTCCCGTCGTATCCCACTGCTCCGCGATGCTTCCTCGAACCAAAGTCCAGTGTACCGTCCATACCCCCTTTCCTTCCGTAGTCGTGGTGACCGGAGGGACCAGCCTTCCCAGCCACACCGCCTCTACCGGGTAGTCCCGCGATGCCTCACGCAGGGCAGTCGGTAACGTGCCTTTACCATCGGTGAGAGGCAGATGAGAGGCTTCCACCAAATCCATGATGGGCCATACCAGGGGTACCCCGCGACGTTTCGCCTCTTCCTGAAGAGGTATTTGGTACGGAGAAGGCCCATCGCTGCCGGCCAACTGTGTAGTTCCGTCTGCCTCCCGCACCTCGGTTGGTATCCCTGCCCGGTCGGCACGGG
>CAUYUB010000178.1:0-3692 GCA_963575685.1 Gammaproteobacteria bacterium
CACTGGGGTGATTCCGGCCATGACCTCCATTTTGCTCACAGTAGCGGGGGAGATGTAGGACAGTGGTGGATTCATGTGATTAGGACAGGCTGAGGTAATAGGCATCCCATTGACCAACACCCGTACCCGATCGTCGGCCATCCCGTGGATCACCGGTAAAGTTGAAATTCCACCATTGGAATAGCGACTGACGCCGGGAATACCATCTAATAAGGAAGTGCTATCACTGGTCCACCAGCGTTTGCTAGCTAATGCCTCACCTCTCACTAGTGAACCATTGCTTAATTCCTCGATCCGCGGCGCGCTAACTACTACTTCTTGCAGGGACGATGTTCCATCGCCTATTTTTGCTTCCTCGGCCTGAGCAGACATTCCTGTCCAGATCATCCCGGTGCCCCCCAACATAATTGCCAGGGAATTTAATATGCGAGTGTGTTTCATCATTTTACCCATATTGTTTCTGTTGCTGACAGGTTATTAATGGTTTGTGGTGTTTGGTACTAACCCTTCCGCAACTTTAGCAATATTAATGCCACACAACGTACAATATTGTTTTATAATGGAATAATTCAGTTAAGACTCTATGAGAATGGTATAGTTTGCGTCATATCACACACTCAATGAAGCAGATGCCGCGCGGTCACGTATTACTATTTTTCAACGAATGATGTATCATCAGTATCATCATTACTCTGTCATTAATCATCAACATTAGGAAAAGGTTATGAATAATTTTTTACTAAACAGAAACTTTCTTGCGTCGCTTGCTGCGATTTTCCTTCCCACGCTTGCTTACGCTCATACCGGGTTGGGAACTATGCCAGGTTTTGGGGAGGGTCTCGGTCACCCATGGTCCGGGACCGATCACATGGTTGCGATGGTTGCGGTTGGAATTTGGGCATTCCAATCGGGTGGGAAGGGCGTATGGGCAATACCGACCTCTTTTGTCGCCATGATGCTGGTCGGGGGAATCTTGGGGTTTAGCGGAGTGAGGCTGCCGTTTGTCGAACAGGGAATCTTTATGTCAATTTTGGTGTTTGGCATTCTGATAGCAGCGGCGGCGCAGTTTCCGTTGCTGGTAAGTATGATGATTACCGGCGCGTTTGCTATATTCCATGGCCACTCACATGGAACAGAAATACCAGCTGCGGTATCGGGACTGTTTTATAGTATCGGATTCATTGCTGCCACAACGGCATTGCACTTGGCGGGCATTGCCGCTGCTTTCGCGGTGTCGTCACAGGAATCGAGGCCAGTGTTTATAAGGTTTGCCGGGGTTGCAATTGCATTAAGCGTAGTAATTATCTATTTCTGACAAATCTATAAGGGCTGAGCATGGCTAGGTCGTTGGGATCTGACCCCCGGCTTTGCTAAGTGACAGTTGGCGTGTATGATACCCTTTGTGTATGATACCCTGTAGGGAACGGGAATTTATAACTTGTGCAAGGAGTGCAAGGCTTGCCTTGCACTCCTAACGTTTCCATTGCACAAGTTAATAAATTACCGCTCCTTAGTAGTTATCCTCCATATCCGTAGATTTCCAATATCGTTTCTCATGATCCATCGCCTCCAAATATTCGTGCTGGCCTTCTGCCTGCTGCTTGCCCAGCAAGGCGCGATGCTGCACGCAATGTCGCACCTTGGGGCGCACCTTGGCGATAGCGCATCGTTCAGCACTTCCACGCACGGCCATCCTATCGACAAGGATGACGGTGATGCATTGTGTTTACAGTGCCTTGCGTATTCTGCCCTGGTAGCGGCCATTTATGTTGTTTGGCCACGCATTGTGGCGGTTAAGCAGCATTTCATAGCTTTCATCACGAGTTTTTCAACGATCCCTCAGCGCGCACCGAAGGTCTATGCCGCGCGCGCGCCTCCTGCCCGCGCAATCTAAATTTCCTCGTTCATTTATTTTCCTGCGACCACCAGAAGGTGCGTTGCACGCCTAAGTTATTTGAGGATTTCCCATGAACAGGCAATCACTGATTGCGCTGGCGATGGCGCTCGCCTCGCCTGCGCTGACCTCTGCCGCCGATAACGGCGACTTGCAACAGATCCGTAAAGAAATCGAACAGCTCCGCCACAGCTACGAATCGCATATCCATGAACTGGAAGCGCGACTCAAGAAGGCGGAACAGGCCGCCGCATCCGCACAGACAACGGCCGCCGAGGCGAAGGAGAAAGTCATACAGACCGCCTCCGCCCCGTCTACCCCGTCCGCTACGTCCAAGGCGGGTTCCAATGCGTTTAATCCCGACGTGTCACTCGTCTTGTCCGGTATTTACGCCAATCTCTCAAAAGATCCGAAGAACTACCGTATCGCCAACTTCATTCCCGGTGGCGACATCGGCCCAGGCAAGCGGGGCTTTAGCCTCTCGGAATCGGAACTGGGGATCTCGGCAAATATCGATCCCTGGTTTTACGGTGGCTTGAATTTCTCGATCCACCCGGACGATTCCGTATCCGCCGAGGAAGCCTTCATCCAGACCACGGCTTTGCCGTATGGCATGAAGATCAAGGCAGGGCGTTTCTTCTCGGGGATTGGCTACCTCAACGAGCAACATTCCCATACCTGGGATTTTGTGGATGCACCGCTGGCTTATCAGGCGTTTCTCGGCTCGCAGTTCAACCAGGATGGTGTGCAAGTCAAATGGTTAGCACCGACCGATACTTTCCTTGAACTGGGTGCGGAACTCGGCAGCGGCGCGAGCTTCCCGGGCTCGGAGCGCAATAGCAATGGTGCCGGGGCTGTTGCATTGATCGCACACACCGGTGGAGATATCGGCTTCAGCAACAGTTGGCGCGCAGGCGTGTCGTGGTTGCGGACCAGCCCGCAGGATCGGCGCAATGATGACAACAACCTTGCGGGAAATACGGTGACGAATTCCTTCACGGGCAGCAGCCATCTCTGGCTTGCTGATTTCGTTTGGAAGTGGGCACCGAACGGCAATGCCGAGCGTACCAATTTCAAACTGCAAGGCGAATATTTCCATCGCCGAGAAGATGGTTCGCTGATTTACGATATCAATACCACGGCATCCCCCGTTAGCTATCTAGCAACGCAGTTGGGTTGGTATTTACAAGGCGTTTACCAATTCATGCCGACCTGGCGGATTGGTTTGCGTTACGACCAATTAGATAGCGGCCATGTCGATTTCGGAACCAACCGTAATTATCTTGCAACCACCAATTTCAATCCGAATAAAGCGAGCCTGATGTTCGACTGGACCCCCAGCGAGTTCAGCCGGATACGGTTGCAGTTTGCCAACGACAAATCGAGTGGCGCTACCACCGACCGGCAGATCTTCCTGCAATACCAAATGAGCCTTGGTGCTCATGGTGCCCACATTTTCTGAGGAGAAACGCAATGAATCACATCAATAAGACGCTTTACCTTGCCGCATTGTTACTGGTACTGTTTTCGCAGGCCAGTATTGCCTCCATCAAGATTGTTGCCTGCGAACCAGAATGGGGCGCATTGGCGCAAGAACTTGCCGGCGACCAGGCCAGCATCTACACAGCAACCAATGCCCTCCAGGACCCCCACCACGTGCAAGCACGCCCCAGCCTCATTGCTTCGGTGCGCAACGCAAATCTGCTGGTATGCACCGGTTCGGAATTGGAGATTGGCTGGATGCCCATTCTGCTGCGTCAGTCCGGCAATCCGGAAATCCAGCCGGGCAAGCCGGGCT
>CAUYUB010000179.1:0-3689 GCA_963575685.1 Gammaproteobacteria bacterium
CAATAATCAATCGAGCATCGGCCCGACGATGAACATCGGAACCGTGATCGGCATGGATAACCTGCGGCATGAATGGGCCTACATGATGGATTCGAGGGAGCGCGGCCTATGAGATTTTTATTCGACCGCCTTTCGTTTCTGGACTTTCGAGGATTCGAGATTCGTTCGGGCAAGACATTGGATAGCCGTCTGATACCGGGTGGCTATGCCTGCAGTTCGACCGGGGGAGTTGACGTTGCGGCTTACACACTGGCGGGGAGCGTCGTCGGTGATTGCGCCAAAGATTGCGAGCAACTGGTACAGCAATTCCAGGAGCTGCTCAATAACCCCGCTTTCGAGGTGCACTATTTCAGTTCCGGTCAATCACTTCAGCCGACGGTTTCTATCGGCGGCGCGCTATCATTCAGAATGACAATGCAGACGCGCGTGATTTTGAATGACGAGTCGGATTTATCGGACAAGAATTGGCCGGGTCTGGTCCAGCGTGGATGAGGAATACACCGGCTGGGCGACGCTGGATGCACTGGAGATGATCGCGCTCCCGAATGGAGCGACTCATATTCCCTGGACCGTGGATGAAACGAGAGTCGGGGCCTACGGTTCAAATCAGACATTGATTGACCCGACCAGAGAGACAATCGAGTTTGACGCGTCAATCATCGGGACGTACAAGGCCGAGGTGCGGTGCTATGACGGAGACACGCGGGTCCGACGCATGCGTTTGAGGATGGATTGATGTTGAAAACAGTTGTCAAATATACGTGATGGAGGAGCGGTTTACGTCTGGATAGCGGCCTGATTTATGCGGGCGAATTGAGAACCTATCTCACCGGATTCAACCTGGCGACGCCGATACGATTCCAGGTCACGATGTGCCGGATGGTGCGGTGAGAGATTCGACAATACGGGACCGGCATGGTACGCATATATTTGATGCCGCGCTGTCTGCGTTGCCAAACGATATTAACACGGGCATTGATACCGCGACGTATGCGACTGTCGGTGGAATGTTGCATGTTCAACGCCAGCGATTCCGGGCGTAGGAACCAGAAACACGGACGCGACCACGTTATTGCGTATGCAACAACATCATCGCGGGCTATGTGTTGGCGACGAGCCGACTTATCAGCCATCCGATGCCGGAGCGAATACGCTGGCCGAATCAAATACCTGGACGGTTGGAACAGACCCGGTCCATGTGTTTTTCCTCATCGGCTGGGCGCAGAGTGTCGCGACGATGGGCAATCTGGTGCTCAACCGCGATTTTGAAACGGCGGGCGGCGGCGCGCCTGACATATTCGCAAGCTGGGCTGAGGATTGGGGCGGTGGTGCGGGCGTCATCGAGCGGGTGCAACCCGATCATCTGGCCCTGGCGGTTGAGCGCCAAAGCCGGAGTTGCAGGAAGAGCATCGACAGACCATCAACGTGCAGGCTCGAAAACCGCTCGCGATTTCGATATGGAAGCGAACGCGGGAGTCTATGCAGTTTACGATGTAACTCATGCTGTGCCAATCATTCCGTGGTGGACGACGACCGGAGTCACAGCGGCTGCCTGGACACGGGTCAAAATAACTTTCGTGACCGCTCCGGGGACAGCGCAGATCGCCGTGTTCTTCGGGGCGGATCTGGCCGGCGGGGCATTGGCCTATTTTGACGATATCGATTTGTATGACGGTACACGCGCACAGGCGGATAGACGCGCAGGAATGCATGTACAACGGAGCAGCCACTGCGTTAAACCGCCAGTGGGCGAGGATTGAAGCTGGATGTCTGTCCGGTGACGGTCGAGCCGTTTCCGGTGGATTATCGAGTACATGAGGTTGCGGGAATACAAGGTGTTCTTACCTCACGCTCGCGCACATTTTATTTGCAATCGCTACGTTTGACGGAAAAATGCGCGTGGGATTTACGACAACAACAAGTTGCCCGGTTTGCTGGCCGTGCGTCAACGCCGATTGACGATGGCGCAACGGGGCGCGGACATGTTTGTGGCTGCTGTGCGGAACACATGCGCCAAACGCGTATTGACCGGTATTGCGGGTCTTTGCAAAGGTCGAGATTTATTACCCGGTATTTATGGACGATTTTAAGAGTGATTGACTCGGCGCGAACTGGAATATTCGGTCCTGATATTACCAATAATATTTACGCCGGGTATCGTAGTTGAGAACTTAAATTGGCGGTATTCGAAACGCAATGGATCATATGCGCGTGTCATTGATTACAGACCCTGCTCAAAATATACGAAGTTGTCTATGTCCCACGGGACGCGAACAACTATCCGCGTCGGGGTTGCGCAGCGGGCTGCCATACGGACGTTTGGCGATCTACAGGCGTGTTGGCGGTGCTACGTCATCGCGGAATGAACGGCGTTGACGCGCAATGTCTGGCGGCTATGACATTTACTGAAGGAGAACGGGACCGACGACATTGCAGACGAAATGGCCGAAAGGGCACGGCCCCCAAACCGCGGCATTTTCCGGAATTTGCGGATTCACGGAACAGTCGCCAACTACGATAATTTGATCATCTCCGGCACAATATGCCATCCCCCCGGCCGATTGACCCGTCTCCTACAACGATCGACCAACCATTCACGGCGATACCAAAGGGCTGTTTCTGACGCGCAGGGGAGGCCTACACCGCTGAACGCGGGACGCGGTTGGTATCAAGACACACTGGACGTGGGGTTGGATGTAGGCCGAGACCTATCAGATGTGATCCGTCTGGAGGATGGTCAAAATATCGAATCGGTGACGCGCAGCGATGCGGCGGATGAATTCGCGACCTGGGTGAACGTGCAGCCACAATCCGATGACGAGAAGGCCAATGGGTTTATCGCGGTAGATATCCCGGCGATACAAACTTATGGCATCGTCAGGCATGGCGATCATGGATGATCGATTCGGCTGACCCGGGCTTCCGGGGAGAACTATTGCTCAATGCCAGGACGGACAGGATTTCACGGCGCGAGTGATCGATGAATCGCGCTTATCGGCAGAAACCGATGTTCGGCCATGCGATTTGGCGATTCCGGGGGCCGGCAATGTGGCGGGCGATTGGGTTGGCTGAATCCAGTGGCGCGCTCACGCGGGCGAGCCACTCCGTCGCTCTCGATCTAACGTTTGATAATTTCCGGTGGGATAAAACGACTTTCGTCCGGCAGCAAAATGAGAATCTGGTGCGGTTGATTCGGAGTTTCACGGAGCGGATCAATTCGATTCCGTCCAGAGTGGTGTTCACCGGAGCAGATACCGAGGGCATCCGATTGGTGTTGCATGGATTGATCGTATCGACGCGGCTCGCGATTTCGAGCGCGGCCTGGGGCGGGGTGACGGTGACAAATCTGGCGGTCGACGGTACAGATATCACCGCGCTGACAACGCCGGCAGGTCCGTATGCGAACAACGTAGAATTGGACATGACGACCTGGCTGCGATATGCCGGCAGTTACACGATAGAGCTGACAGTGGACGGTGCGATCACATTGGACCTGCAGCCGCTCACGCGGCTGTTGGCATAGGTGACACATGGGGAACACGGTAAAGCAGGGGCACGTAGTACAAGCGTATGATTTGCCAGGCGCGGGCGAAGCGGAAACGATAACGCTGGCGGGCAATTTGACGCTGACCGATACGAATGGCGTTTGTCTTCAGATCGATCCCGGCGGGTCCAGTCGAGATGTAACG
>CAUYUB010000180.1:0-3668 GCA_963575685.1 Gammaproteobacteria bacterium
TCCACCCCTTCAATGCGGCGGGAAACGCCACCCGCACGAGGGTTGTTGGGCATCAGGACCAGATAACGGCCAGCGAGGCTGATAAAGGTAGTAAGTGCTGCGCCTTTGGTACCACGCTCCTCCTTGTCCACCTGAACCAGGACGGCCTGCCCCTCATCCAATAATTCTTTGATGCCGCGACCGGGGGCATCGGTCTTGAAATAGGCGCGGGCGATCTCCTTGAGGGGTAAGAAGCCGTGGCGATCGGTACCGTAATCAACAAAGGCCGCTTCCAGGCTGGGCTCAATGCGGGTGATGCGCCCTTTGTAAATATTTGATTTCTTTGTCTCGCGTAGCGAAGTCTCGATATCGAGGTCATAAAGACGCTGGCCGTCCACCAGTGCAACCCGCAACTCTTCCGGTTGAGTTGCGTTGAAGAGCATTCTTTTCATCGTGATATGGTTCTCGTGGGTGCCCAGTCTGCCACAACGTTTCGTCGGTCTACCCCGATTGGTATGAACGGGATCGTCGCCGGGATCGGGCGGGAAGCGCGGCGCCCCAAATGGGAGGCGGGCCGGCGCCTTGAGTCCCGCTACGGTCTGCGAGGGTGTGGCTCAGGTTGGGCGGATGGAGGCCTAGGCAGAGGTGCCGGCATGGTTGCCGGTTAATCCCCATCCATTTTTCAAGCACATAAAAAAATTATTTGACGATTTTTCTTTTATGTCAAAAACAGTGATCCGCAGCCTGATAGCGGTATGCGACGGACATCGAACTATAACAATCCTACCCCCCCCACGGCCAACACTACTCAGACGATAATGATTTCCAACGGTTACCTAACGACTCTCCAAGGCCATGAAGCAAAGAGGACACGACTCTACCATTTGACCTGTTTTTCGATAGAAACGTTCCCGGTACTATGCCGTTATGAATGAGACGAACGGAACCCCTGTGCTGTCTGTGTACCGGTTGGAGATCACGCCGGACCAGGCCGGACAACGCATTGATAACTTCCTCACCACCCACTTGAAAGGGGTGCCGCGTAGCCATCTCTATCGTTTGTTTCGCAAGGGGGAGGTGCGGGTCAACAAGGGCCGTATCGGTCCGGAATACCGTCTCCAGGCAGGAGATACGGTACGGATACCCCCGGTACGTCAAGGAGTGACGGAAGAACCGACACGACCCGGAGCTAGCACGTTGGAGTTGGTCCAGGGGCGGATCATCCATGAAGACAGCGGTCTACTGGTGCTGAACAAACCTGCTGGTCTCGCGGTCCATGGTGGTAGCGGACTTCGTTTTGGGGCGATTGAGGTCTTACGCGCATTGCGTCCTGATGCCCCGTGTCTGGAGTTGGTGCACCGTTTGGATCGTGACACCTCGGGTCTGCTGATGGTCGCCAAGCGGCGGAGCGTGTTACGCCGTCTCCACGCATTGCTGCGCACCGGCGGGGTCGAGAAGCGTTACTTGGCCCTCGTACAGGGGGTATGGTCGGGAGGAGCGAGAAACATAGATGCCCCGCTGCTGAAGAATCATCTTCAGTCCGGGGAGCGGATCGTACGGGTAGATGTGACCGGTAAGGCGGCAGAGACTCGTTTTATCCCGCTCTCCGGTTCGTCTTCCCGAGGGGGGCTGGCTCCCGTGGTGAGTCTGCTGGAAGCGCGGCCCATTACCGGTCGTACCCATCAAATCCGCGTCCATGCCGCCCATGCCGGCCATCCCGTGGCGGGAGACGAAAAGTACGGTGACCCCGATTTCAACCGGGTAGCGCGGGGTTGGGGGCTTCACCGGTTGTTCCTCCATGCCCATCGCTTGCGGCTGGAGGAAGATGGCGAAGAGTTGTCCTTGGAAGCACCGCTCGATGAGACCCTCCAGGCGGTGATGGCTACCCTCGCGATCTCATTCCGCCAGAGGTGACATGGCACTGCCCCTCGAATGGGCGGGTGAACCGATAACGAAACCCTGGTAAAGTAATAAAATGTATTAATCATGCACGCCCATGACCGCAGGCGGCGACTACCGTAGGGGAAAGAAGTCATGAAAGTAGAAGATGTTATGACCCGCTGGGTGAAGACCGTATCACCCGATGCCCGCCTCAACGAGGTAGCGGCCAGTATGTGTCTCCACCGCATCCCGAGCCTACCGGTGGTCGAAGATACCGACCGTCTGGTAGGTATCATTGCGGAGAGCGATATCCTGCGCCACCTCTTTCCGACCTTGGATATCGTGATCAGCGATGGATTGGACAAGATGGATTTCGAGGCGATGGAAGATGATTACCATAACCTCAACAAGCTTAAGGTTTCCGATCTGATGAATCGTAAGGTGTTCGTCGTGCGTCCCGATATGCCGGTATTGAAAGCCACCTCAGTGATGGTGCATCACAAGCTCCGTCGCATCCCCGTTGCCGAAGATCGGCGGCTCAAGGGGATATTGAGCCTGGGCGATGTCCATAAAGCCCTGCTGCGCAAGTCGATTTAACCCAAGACAAAAAAAGCCACGGACTGCAAAGACTAAAAGAAAATTCTTTTAGTCTTTGCAGTCCGTGGCTTTTTTCTTTTTTAATCTTTACCGCGTACCGTATCACCGGTTACGGTGGCACCACTACTCCGGTGATATTGAAGCCGCCATCCACATAGGTAATCTCACCGGTAATGCCTGAGGCCAGATCGGAGCAGAGGAAGGCACCAACGTTGCCGACCTCCTCAATCGTCACGTTGCGCCGCAACGGGGCGTTTCTCTCGGCATAATCCAACAGCTTGCGGAAGTCGGCGATACCCGAGGCGGCCAGAGTTTTGATGGGACCCGCAGAGATGGCATTGACCCGGATCCCTTGCGGGCCTAGACCATCGGCCATATAGCGCACCTCGGCTTCAAGGGCGGCTTTGGCCAACCCCATCACGTTGTAGTAGGGAATCGCCCGGATCGCCCCTAGGTAGCTCAGGGTCAACATCGCACCGGCGCGCCCTTTCATCAGCGGCAGCACGGCTTTGGCCAGCGCCGCGAAGCTGTAGACGCTAATTTCGTGGGCGATGTTGAATCCCGCACGGGATACGTGGTCTAGATAGGTCCCTTCGAGCTGGTCCCGAGGGGAGAAGGCGATGGAATGGACCAGGATATCCAAACTGTCCCAGTGCTGAGCCAGCGCTTCTGCCGCCGATTGAATCTGTTCATCGCTACCTACGTCACAGGGAATAACGATGTTCGAGCCGAACTCTCCGGCCACTCGTTCTACCCGTTCTTTCAGTTTGTCACCCTGGTAGGTGAAGGCCAACTCCGCCCCTTCGCGGTGCATGGCCTGGGCGATGCCGTAAGCGATCGAACGATTGTTCGCGACACCGGCGATAATTGCACGTTTTCCTTTCAGAAAAGCCATAATGCTGAGCCTGTGATGGAGGGGGGATCGGTTCTGAAGTAACCGCTTCGCGCATCTCGGGAAGCGGGGGGTTACCTCCCGGAAGCCGCGCATTGTAGCGGCAGGACGCGGGATATACTATCGTCGCTGATGGTTTACTCCCTCATCCCGATACCTATGAAATATACATACCTCAGGGGTTGGATTATTGCGCTGGCGCTAACTGCACTGAACTGGTGCGACGTATGTGCGGCGACTCTTACCGATAGCGCCCCTATCACCTGGAATCAACCTTCATCACAGGTGGATAACGAGGAAAATCTCACGGCAACCGAAC
>CAUYUB010000181.1:0-3663 GCA_963575685.1 Gammaproteobacteria bacterium
AGCCGGTCAGGCGCGAAACAAAACGAGTCTCACCGAGTCGGCCATAGGCATTCAGTAACTTGGTGCAGTCCGTCATCAGGAGTTCGCTCTGCTCGACGATCTGAGTCGTGGCGCTTTGCACCTTGAACAGGAGGTCCTTCTTTTCCAGAAAACGGTCTATCTGGTCCTTGAGCGCCTGAGTCTGTTTGGCCAGTTGGGTCAGCTTGTCACGGGCCTCAGGGTCTTGGATGGGTTTGACCTGAAGCAGCTCGTCTCCTTTTTGAAGGCCGTCCACGACGCGGACGAACAGTGTCAGGTCGCGCGCGAATTCGTTGACGGCTCGGTTAGCTCCTGCCCCACCCACCAACAGGACGCGGCCAATCCGGTCGGAGATGCGTTGCGCAAGTACCCGCTGGCGGCCGGCGAGGTTAAGCACGGTAGAAGGAGGATTCTTTTCCACCAACACCGTCAAGAGATCTTCGGTCTGACGGATCGTCTCGGGGATGGTCTGGTCCTGGATCTGGGTAGCCAGATCGCGCAAGGCCTGGAAGTCATGGGCACCGGAGAGGACTAAATCGATATTCTCGCGTACCCGCAGCCAATGGGTCTTGACGGTCTGGAACTCCGGTTCTGCGCTGGCTGGGGTTGGAGGCAGACCGGTGGCGTCGTCCCCTTTCTCCAACAGACTGAGGTTGCGCTCAAAGCGTGTGCGGCTCTCCTTGAGCAGGGCAAGGGACGCGCTCCCACTCGTGGTTACCCCCTGCGCCGCCTTGGCGAGGCGCTGGGTGAGCAATTGCTGATCGGCCGCGAGGTTGCGATAGTGTGCGTCGTAGCCCTCGTTGATGGCCACATAGTAGAAGGTGCTCCCCATCAACAGCAGCACGATTACCATCAGCACGAGGATCAGGGTCTGGCTGGCGCCGGTTCCCATTTTCCTGGTCTGTGTAATTATCTCTTTCATCTCCGTCTTTCCCCCGCGGCCGAATTCGGCCACCTGAAAATAGAGCAAGCTGATTAATTTATCGCAACGATCCCAGGATAATTTCGGACCTGGTCAACCTTTTAATTCTCAAAAACAAAAAAATTAAAATATTTTTCTTTTGATAGCAAAAGAGAAATATTTTAATGTTTAATCGGTTAAGAAATTTTCCGGTATACGCTACGCCGCCACCTGCATAAACTCCTGACTTTCCGCAAGCGCATGAAGTCCGAACACTGCGGTATATCGTCCATTTCGCTCGAATCCGCCCTGAAGATAGGCTGCTATCGGCGCCTCCATGACCGGCGGGTGCGGGCTGGTCTCTTCCTGGAGAAAGTGTCTGAGGCCGATGACTTCGTCTACCAATAGTCCGGCGAAGACCCCCTTGTGATTGACCACCAATACCCGATTCCGTCGGTCACGGGCGACCGGGACGCCTTCCAGTAGGGTACGCAGGTCCATAATCGGAAGGAGGTTGCCGCGGAAGTTGGCGATCCCCTTTACCCAAGATTTTGTACCGGGTACCCGCGAGAGAGGGGGATAGGCCAACACCTCACTGACCTCGCCGAGGGGTGCGACCAACTCTCGGGCACCAAGGCGAAAGACGATCCCCGACCAGATCGACTTACCTTCGGTCCGGCGTGGTAGGCCGCGAGCGTGGGCGCGGGCGCGGGCCTCAATGTTATGGAGTAACGCAAAGGGGTCTGAACGGTCCACGGCGTACTCCCGTCTCCGGCTAGCCGCCGAGGGCGGTCTGGATCTTGGCGATCAAATCGGTTTCGAACACCGGTTTGACGATGTAGTCCCGCGCACCTTGGCGTAGCGCCCACACCTTATCGGCCTCTTGGTCTTTGGTGGTCACCACGATGACGGGGATCGAGGAGGTGGCGGGGTCCTTGTTGAGCAGACGGGTTGCCTGAAAACCGCTGATGCCCGGCATCACGATATCCATCAATACCACGTCAGGATGTTCCTGCCGGGCCAAGCTTACCGCCTCGGTACCGTTACCGGCCGCAGAGGTGCGGTGTCCATGTTTTTCCAGCATGGTTTTCAGGATATACACCTCGGTGGGAGAGTCATCCACAATGAGGACATGGGCCATGCCTAACCTCCTGTGCTGCCTGATGGTGTCGGAGTCCTGGCGGCGCTGATCACGTGCCGTTTGATGGCGCCCAACAGGTCTTCCTTGGTGAAGGGCTTGGTCAGATACTCCTCGCAGCCCACGATTCGACCCCGAGCCCGGTCGAAGATGCCATCTTTGCTGGAGAGCATGATCACCGGGGTGCTGCTGAACCGACTATTGCGTTTGATCAGCGCGGTCGTCTGGTAGCCGTCCAGACGCGGCATCATGATATCGACAAAGATGATGTCGGGGTGATGGTCGGAAACCTTGGCCAGCGCCTCGAAACCATCCCCCGCGATGATGACCTCGCAACCGACGTTTTTGAGCAGGATCTCGGCGGTGCGGCGAATGGTCTTGCTGTCATCGATTACCATCACCTTTAGACCATCAAATCCGCTGTCCTTACTTTCGTTGACCACCATACCCCCCATTCGGATGACCGGACGGACCCCCTGCCGCAAGGCGGCATCATTCCTTATTTAACACCCTCTTCAAGAACAATGCACGTCGGCACGTTGTCTGCTCGTCCGTCCTGCCGGCCGTACGCCGAGCTTCAGACGCCATGGCACTCAAACGCTGATCGCCCCCCTCTAGGTCACCACCGGGACCGTGCGTGCCCAGTACCGGGATACTCGAACGGAGGAGGACTTCTCTCGATTTATTGAGAGCATGGTTCAGCAAAACCCAGGCTATCGGGTCTACCATTTCGTGCTGGATCAGCTCAATACGCATAAGTCAGAAACCTTGGTCGGTATGACTGCGAGACTGTGCGGGTTGGACCTCAAGCTTGGTGTAAAAGGGAAAAGCGGAATCCTTGGGTTGATGGATACCCGCGAGGAGTTCCTCTCACGGCCGGACAAGGCGGTGGTTTTTCACTACGCGGTCCTTACCAGTACTTCAATAAGCTGTTTTAATTGCTTAAGAATTTTAAAAATATCAAACAGCTCGTCCCGATCAGCGGGGAATGATACGCTGATGGCGTAATTTTTTTCTCGCAACGCCATGAAGTGCCATTTTGAGCCGCTTACGTATAAACCATAAACTGGTGCTTGATGCTTATTTAACTCTTGAGCTACCAGCATAGCTACGAGCGTTTGTCCGGCCGGATCGCCTCTTGGCTCATTTTCTTTTTTGTATTCGTGAAAGCAAAAATAGGGAATCTCGGGAGCACGTCTACCCTTGGCAATGATAGCATCTGGCTCACCGGAGAGTTCATATTCTTCCACGGCTGCGCTAATGGTTCTTTCCGCAAACAAACCAAACTCATCGGTATTAAAATCCACTATTGTCAGAATTGGTGCGATAAAATGCTCGATAAGTTCAATTTCATTCCAGTCATCGCCACGATAGATTAACTGGTCGCGTCGCCGAATCAGTGCCCGACGCTCGGAATCATCTATCAGTTGCGTCTCGGATTCTTTGATCAAATCATCAAGCGCCGACAAAGCCCTTACCTGACACAATCCAAAGGTTTTTTCCAGATCTAGTTTGTTCCATTCTTTGAAATTGCTCTTCTTCATGGTTATTGGCTCCTATTAATTGAGTCTTAATGGGCTCCGGCGTAAAGTTTCGCAGAAAACGC
>CAUYUB010000182.1:0-3653 GCA_963575685.1 Gammaproteobacteria bacterium
CACCCCCCCACCCACACCCACCCCCCCCCCCCCCCCCCCCCCCCCGCCTCGGCCTTTGCACGCACCGCGACCACCCCTCCACCCCCCCCCCCTCCCCTCCAACCCCCGCCGCCCCCACCACCCCTCCCCCCCATTCCGCCACCGTCTGGCATACCCTGACGGCTATATTGATGGGCTTGCTGGGCAAGCTTCGCCAAAGTATCTGAGAATTCTTGTCCGGTAACTTTGCCGTCGCTGTTGTTGTCGAGCTGAGTGAATAAGGCATCAATCGTCGACGTATCCGATGAGGAGGTTCCTGACGAAGATGATGATGTTGAAGCCTTATCCATAGCCGATTGCAAGTCCGATTTTTGGAGATATCCCTGTCCCGAGGTATCGAGCTTTGAGAACAGCTCTTCTGCCATCTTTGCCGGATCAGGACGCTGCATGCCGCGCCCACTCCCGGCCTGCGTCATCGTCGAATAGTTGCTGTAGTTACTACTGATACCACTAATGCTGCTCATGATTTTCTCCTTAGTTCTCTACTGGTTCGCTGGAGATTTACTGGCATCGTAGATTATGGTGCCAACGCCTAGTCCAGATATCGGCCATAATGGTTTTGAATCCATATGGCTTGCCGTAAATTTGGGTAAAAGGCTGTTAATAAATAAATACCATCCATGATGGCGGAAATTATTGAAAACATCCTGAGCGATTTTCTTTGTTTTTGACGAGAGATATAATATTATTATGCAAGCAACAGTTCTGTAAAGAACGATTAATATGTTGTAAATTCACGTAAAGGTCTCCACTATCGATAATCAATCCGGCATAAAATAGCAGTAATGACTGTACCATCCATATTTTTTGTCACGTGCTTCCCGTAAAGATGACTATACGAATCCTGCTGGTTGATGACGATGTAGACCTAGTTGAATTGTTACGTGACTATCTCGAACGAGAGGGATTCGAGGTAGACGTTGTTCACAATGGCGAGGCAGGCACCGAAGCTGCACTTTCCGGCCGTTATCATATAGTTGTGCTCGACGTGATGATGCCGGGTAAAAGTGGTATTGAAGCCCTCGTACACATTCGAGGGACCAGTTCAGTGCCGGTACTGATGCTAACGGCGCGTGGCGACGACATCGATCGTATCGTTGGTCTCGAATTGGGCGCGGATGACTACGTGCCCAAACCCTGCATGCCGCGAGAATTAGCTGCAAGAATCCGTGCTATTCTAAAACGCGTTGGGGGCGGAACGCTGGAGACCGGACAGACCATTACCGTAAACGCCCTAACCATCTGGTCAACGCAACGTCGCGCAGAATGGGCAGGTATTCCATTAGATTTGACGAGCACGGAATTTAATATTCTCGAAGTACTTGCCCATCATGCCGGATGTCCGGTAGACAGGGAGGAACTCTCGCAAAAGGCACTGGGACGGCCGCTGACGCGTTTTGACCGTACCATTGATGTCCATGTCAGTAGTCTGCGCCATAAACTTGGACGACTCGCTGATGGACGCTCCTGCATCCAAACCGTGATCCGCAAGGGCTATCAGTTGGTTCGCGAATAGGAGGACACCGTGGGAAGATTGTATTGGAAATTCTTCTTCATTTTTTTCTCGGCCCAGATTGTTACTACTATCGGCATCGGGGTAATGATGTGGTTGTCGCATCCAGACCATAATCCTGAACATTTTCCCCACCATGGGGAGGATCCATACTTTCCTTGTTTTTCCTCCTCACTATATTGTCTATTTATCAGCATGGATCGGCCACCATTCCCTCTCCATCCGGGCGGACCTCCGCCTCATTCCCTGTTTCCGCCGCTGATGCCGATTGCGGCAGGCTGCGCAGTGAGTTTTTTGTTCGCGGCCTTGCTGGCATGGTATCTAGCCAAGCCGATCCGCGGTCTACGTTTGGCCTTCGAAGCAGTCGCGGGTGGCAATCTGGCGATGCGCGTTGGAGTAAGCATGGGCCAACGCAAAGATGAACTCGCGGATCTCGGCAAGGATTTCGACCGAATGGCCACGCATCTTCAGGCTTTGCTCGACAGTCAACATCGGTTGTTGCACGACGTTTCCCATGAATTGCGCTCACCACTGGCACGGCTTCAAGCCGCGTCCGATCTGATGCGGCAACAACCAGAACGCGCCGGTGAATTCGCCAAGCGCATTGAGCGTGATACGGCGCAGATGGACAAACTGGTTGGGGAACTGCTGACACTGGCACGTCTCGATGCCGGAATTACCGGGGATCTCACCGAAGAGATCGATCTCTATGAGATTATCGCTCAGATCGCCGATGATGCCCATTTCGAGGCTATCACCAAGGGTTGTACCGTGGCGTGTGAACTCTCCAGTCCAGTGTCCGTTATAGGGAATGGCGATTTGCTTTATCGTGCACTGGAAAACGTGATACGGAATGCCGTACGCTACTCACCCAAAGGCGGTCGTATCGTAATCTCGGCGAAGCGGGATGGGACCAACCGGAATCTATGCATTACCGTTGTAGATCAAGGAGCAGGGGTACCAGAAACAAATTTGGAGACGATTTTTGAGCCTTTTTTTCGTTGTCGAACTTCCGATACCTTTTCTGGTTATGGTCTTGGATTGGCCATTACCAAACGCATTATCGAAGCGCACCAGGGACACGTCAGCGCAGCAAATCATCCCACGGGGGGATTAATTATCCGTTTTATTCTGCCGACGAATCATGGATCGCCCTCTCCCAACCCCTCCCAGCGGTAGGAAGCTGAGGGAAAGGGCGATCAGAAAATTACCTCAACCTCTACACCTGCCGCACCACCAACCCCAATCGTTCCCCCTCCCGCTCCAGAGTCGTGGGATCGCTGACTACCGCTATGCTGGCCTTTTCTGGATTAAGGTAGGTCACCCCCACCCGACGTAAATCATCCAGCGTCACGCCCAACACGCGGGTACGGAAAGCGCGACGTTGTATCGGCGTGCGACCATAGAGGTTGCCCAGATAGGCACCGATGGCCTCACCGGCAGGACTATCGGGACGGTCGATGGCGCCGATGACACCGAGGCACGCCTCTTCAAGCGCCCGCGCCGGATAATCGCCTCGTGCCAACCATTCCAAGGAGCGGTCGAAGTCTTCCAGGGTATCGACCAAACGTGGGTCGCGGTAGGAATAGAAGCGGAAGACGCCACTATCGCCGTCGTAACCGGCCCCGCCGCCATAGGCACCGCCCTGTTCGCGGATCGCTCGATGGAGATGACCATTACGCAGAAAGGCCCCCAACACGGTGAGCGCTGCGGCATCAGGATGGTCGAGAGCAACCGTGGCATAGGCCTTGGCGCAGAAATTGACCTGGGTGGAGGTAGCCCACCCCTCCCGCACCGCTCCGGTTGGAGCGGGAGCGACCAAAGAGGCCGCCTCTTCCGCCGGTGCCGTACCCGCCCATGCCGCGGCCGCCGCAGCCAGCACCGCCTCCCGATGGCCGGCCTCGCCCACCAACAACAAACGGCGGGGCGCGGCGGCGATGGTTTGAGCCAGGGAAGAAAGACGCGCGGCAAAGGCTTCCAACTCACTATCCTGGCTCAATCGATCATCAAGGGCCTTGAGTCGGGCCAGACCCAGTAACCCCCCCCCCCCAACGATGGGATAAGGCAGCCACCGGAGAAAGCCCGACAGCGGCGGCAACCA
>CAUYUB010000183.1:0-3639 GCA_963575685.1 Gammaproteobacteria bacterium
GGCGAGTCCTCGTTCTTCGGCGGTAATCGATCAACTCGAAGCCGCTATTTTGGCGCGTGGTCATAGCGCGGTGGCGGATGATACCCAGGCGTTGCGTCTGGGTATGGAGTTGGAGCGGCGTGCGATTCTGTTCTTTGAGGGATTGAAAAATCACACCAGTGACCCAGTAAAGCTGAGGATGATCCGTACTCTGGTTGACGAGGAGCGCTATCATTATGATTTTCTGCAAGCGCAGCTTGATAGCGTGTTGAATGTGGGAATCTGGCTTGACGCGCCGGAATTCCGATTGGACGGCAAATTCTGAGCCGTGCCGCGAAGTCCATGATAATCCTTTATGCATCTCTCCAGCGCGACTCAGCAGTTCCTTCGTGACTCAGGTCGAATCGAGATCAGTGCCTTGAAACTGCTGGCCTGCTACCAATGCGGCAACTGCTCGGCCGGCTGTCCGATGTCGGATCACATGGACATCCTTCCCAATCAGATCATCCGCATGGTCCAGCTCGGCATGCGCGAGCAATTGCTGGCATCCAATGCCGTGTGGACCTGCGTGTCGTGCATGACCTGCAATACGCGCTGTCCCAAGGGAATACGGATCGCCGAAGTTATTGAGGCGGTGCGTGAGATGGTGTTGCGCATTAATGAACGCCAGGATCACTTGCATATTGCGGAATTGTCCCCTGAAACAATTGCTGCGCTACCGCCGATTGCTCTAATCAGCAGTATGCGCAAGCTGACTTCTTAAGGGAATGGAGGCAAATCAATGAAGCTCAGCTACTATCCCGGATGTACCCTTAAGAGTCATGCGCGGAATTTTGACGAGTCTACGGTAGCGTCGATGGCGCGCCTAGATGTGGAGGTCAAGGAGTTGGATCACTGGAATTGTTGCGGAACGGTGCATGGTTTGTCCTCCGACGACATCCACCGGGTCGCGCCGATCATAATCTGATTCGCGAAAGGAATCGGCCAGCGCATTTATGACCTCTTGCGCGATGTGCTACAACACCCTCAAACGTGCTAACCAGCATGGCGAGATCTGCGGCACTGCGGTGATTAATTTTCTGTCTCTCGAAACGACCAAATACCGGGGATGTCGATGTCCTGCATCTCGTCCTCACCATTGGTTTCGAGAACTGACCAAACAGGTGAAACGGCCGCTCAAGGGTCGCGTGGCCTGTTATTACGAGCATTGGTGCGCTGGAAGTGGCTATCGACGATGTCGAGGACCCGAGGGTCATGGAGAATCTGGTCGCGGCGTTGGGTGCCACCCCAGTTCCTTTTGCATTAAAGACGGAGTGTTGCGGTGCCTATCATACGGAGGCGCGGCCGGAGATCATCGCCGGACGGACCAACCAGATTATGGGCTCGGCACACGAAAATACCGCCGATGTGGTGGTAGTGAGCTGTCCGCTCTGCGCCCACAATCTCGACCACCGACAGGAGGAGGCCCGGCGGCTGAATCCGGACTTCCACCCGCCGCCGATTTCACGCAGTTGATGGCGATCGCTGGGGTGCGTGCACCGTATTACTTCGACCTCCATCACGTCGACCCTCAGCCCGCCTTGGCTCTGCTCTGAGAAGACGGTATGTGTTCGGCGATCTCAAACCGATCCTGGGCAGTATCATCAACAGGTAATTCAGTTCTGCCCGACCAGCGATTAACGCGAAGGTGCCATCCGCTATCCAGGTCTGACAATTGTCGCAATATTCGTTTTGTGGTGATTTGCCCGTCGCCATCCAGGTGAAGCAGCGGACGGATATTAACCATAGGGCCTGGATCTGTAAAAGAGATTGCTATAAAGCTCTGGCTCAGCATCTGGCTGCTGTTAAGTTAGCTTATTCAAAATTTCCAGTCAGCTCCTGGTTTATTGTCCTTGCTGATGTCTGCTTGCCTGTGGGTGCTGGTTATGCAATTCTGCAGATAAAAAGATTGCATGTCTGGTTGTAGCAATGACTATTTAGTTGCTTTGTTCTGCTCGGTGCTTGGTTTTATTACCTATCTTGCACTTGATGCGGTACGTGGGCGAGGCGCTCGTCCCAACAGGACAACCACTAAAGTAGCTTAGTATCCATCACCACGCCCTGTAGAGCGGGAATGTAATCGTCACCTGCCCAAGGAGTCGATGCCGGGCCCATTTCTGGACGGTGACCATGCCATCAGATTGGTATCGGTATCTACCCCATCACCCCTCGACGGAAACCGCCATTTCCGACGGGCGCCGAGTGGGTGCATTGTTCATCCAGATGGAAGACGGATCGCTCCGTGCTATGATTGGCGGCGCTATGTAATGACCGTGACTTCGGCGGCTCGCTGATGATGGAAAACATCGGCTTGGCGGTGATGACCGAGACTCCGATGGTGATTGCCAATGTTCAGCGCGGCGGTCCTTCTACCGGTCTGCCGACCCTGACCGCACAACAGGATATGATGCAGGCCCGTTATGGATCACACGGTGACTACAACATCATTGCGCTCTCTCCCGATAGTCCACAAGAGTGTTTCGACCTGACTGTTGAGGCATTTAACCTGGCGGAGTTCTACCGCACCCCGGTATTCATTATGACCGACGAGACCGTTGGTCATATGCACGAGAAGGTGGTCATTCCGCCGGCCGGTCAAATCAAAGTGGTGGAGCGCAATTTCTATAAGGGACCCAAGAAGGATTTTCGCCCCTACGGGTTTGATTCCCAGGGCGGCCATCCCATGACGCGGGCGGGTGACGGCTATCGTTTCCATATTACCGGTCTAACCCATAACGAACGTGGCTATCCGGTAATGACCCCGGAACAGAACCAGATCGTGGTGACCCATCTGATCGAGAAGATCAATGGTAACGCTGACAAGATCATCCGTCTCGATGAAGATCAGATTGAGGGTGCCGAGGTTGTGGTCCTATCTTACGGCATCACCTCTCGGATCGCGGTGCGGGCCATCCAGTTGGCGCGTCAAAAGGGGATCAAGGTAGGTTCGTTGCGCCTCATTACGGTGTGGCCGTTCTGCGAAAAGCGGATCCGCGAATTGTCAGACCAGGTTAAAGCCATCGTAGTGCCGGAGATCAACTACGGCCAGATGGTCCGTGAGGTCGAGCGCAGTGCCGCGGGTCGTTGCAAGGTGGTCAGCGTCAACCATTGTGGTGGTGCCGTCCATGACCCCCTGGTCATTCTCAAAGCCATTGAGGAAGCTTGCCGATGAACGATAACGCCCAATGCGTCCAATGCGTGGCGACCCCTTCCTCGCCGGGGGAGACGGAAAACCCCATGGCCAATATGCTCCGCGTCGAGCGGATGCCTCATATTTGGTGTCCGGGTTGCGGTATCGGTTCGGTGGTTACCTGCTTTGCCGAGGCCATTAAGCGTAGCAAGCTTGATCAAGACAAGTTGGCGGTGGTATCGGGGATCGGCTGCTCCGGTCGGGTTGCCGGCTATATGAACTTCGATTCGATCCATGCCACCCATGGCCGTGCCATTCCGGTGGCTACCGGTCTCAAATTGGCCAACCCCTTATTGAACGCTGAGAGGATGTATTGCGGTGACACGCTTCCCGAGCACATCACGGTGATCGGAGTCGCATTGGCGGGATACTGGATGCGTGACACCCCCGCCAAATCGCTACCCGCCGAAGAGCACCACTTGCACAGGAAG
>CAUYUB010000184.1:0-3638 GCA_963575685.1 Gammaproteobacteria bacterium
CGAGCATAAAGGGCGGTGGCACCGGTTTGGACCAGGGCCGGGGTGTTGGGCATGGTACGCACCAGGGCCACTCCACCCCCCAGCCAACGGTCAAGGTCGGCACTACGCACCCCGGCAGCGATGGAGACCACCAGCGGCCGGCGGTCCTGCACCACGGCGGCCAGTTCCAGTGCGACAGTCTTGAGGATCTGCGGTTTTACTGCCAAGACCAGGATATCGGCCAAGCGTGCCGCCTCTTGGTTCGAGGAGGTGGTACGTACGCCGAACCGCGCTTGTACCATTTGGCGTTGATCTTCCGCAGGTTCGGCCACCCACAGCAGGTTTTGATCGAGGCCGTCGGCGATCAGGCCCCCCAGAAGACTGCGGGCCATGTTGCCGCCGCCGATGAGGACGATGGTCGGTTGAGTCATAGTAAGGTATTCCTCGTTTCAATCCGTGCCCCGCACGGGGACGATTGAGGGGTCAGCAAGGCCGATGACGCCCACACCCCTCAAAGAGTTAAGTCTACCCGAAACCAGCAGACGGGATAATGGCAAGACAGCCCAATAACCTAACCGTTACCATGAAAATTCTCGGACGCAAAGCATCCCCTTTTGACACCGGTCAGTAGAGGTCATTACACTGCGCAGCTTATGTCGAATCCATGGCCCGAACTCATCGACCCGGTGCGATTAGCCGACCAGGGGGGGGAGATCTGCGGCAGCTATCCACTTGCTGCGCTCGATCGTCTCGTCCCGCTGTTGCATCAAGTGGAGGGTGAGGTCGCCTTCCGCTTACGTTTCGCAAGGGATAACGAGGGACGCCGGGTAGTGTTGGGGCAGGTCTCGGCGCGGTTGTGCCTCACCTGCCAGCGTTGTCTAATGCCGACCTGGTTTTCCGTGGCGCGTGAGGTGCGGCTGGGCGTGGTGGCAGACATCACGGCAGCAGACCAACTTCCCACCGAACTGGACCCATTGGTGGTGGAAGGCGCCACCTCCGTGCGCGAGATGGTGGAGGACGAATTGATCCTGGAATAGCCGGTGGTTGCCATGCATGAGGTCGATCAATGTCCGGCGCGGGAGATGCTGGAGAGATATCTCCCGAAAGAAGAAAGTGGCGATGGACAGAAAAGACCCAATCCTTTTGAGGCATTAAAGTCATTTCACCCGCACTGAAAGTATTCCCAAGAATATCTGCGCAGTTTTGTAGTATATGGAGGCACGGTACTGACGAGTTTGGCGCTGCTACCATTGTTTATGGTAGCTTTCAAATGGATCGGTACCTCCCATCAATCGGTTCCCTACCTTGCCGGCGCAATTGTTACTGGAGGAATGGCCATCGTAAATTTCCTCGGCCATAAGCATTATACCTTTGCCCAACCAGTGGCAGATAATCCTATTACTCCCACGCTCCAGTCTGGGAACAAGAAGACATAGGATATAGCCGTCAACAAAAAAGCCGCCACGATCATGCGAGTACTCGGCGTGGACGTGGAGATGGACGAAGCACATGCCGATGATGCTGTCGTATTTATCCATGACTGGTCAAGACTTCCATTAAATGACTGGCATTATTTTCTTTTTGCAGGATCTGTCCTGCCTGGCATGCCTTATCCTGAAAAGACGACCAGTCATCGATAATTGTCCGAATGGCCGCCAATAGGAGGGAGGGTGAAGTATCGTGTAGCGTTAGTCCCGCACCAAAACGTTCTGCAACCCGCGCACTCCAGGTACCGGCACGGGCCACCAATGGACAGCCTGCAGCCAGGGCATCCAGCGATACCCCGCTCACCCGATCGGTAAAGTCTATAACGTCGTAGGGTTGCAGGCAGATACCACCATTGAATAGAGCCAAATACTCATCTTGATGCAACGTTTTACCAATCAGATGCAGGTAGGGATAGTTAGCCTGTTTCAAACGTTGAATATCCTGTGCCGTCTTTGCATCGAAGTGATGACGGTGATCAGCGGATACTTGAACCACAATAGGCAGGTCACTTCCTGTCTGCGCCAAGTGTGTCACTAAATCAGCAATGCTGGTAATGCCCTTATCCTGACGGGCAATGCCTGCGAAAAGCAGGTGGCGAAAGCCAGAAGAAAGATCAACTATCTCCCTCTCCGAGCAAAAAGGATTAGCAGTACGTTTGGTCATAGGGTATGGAACTACCCGAACGTCTCGAAAGCCACTGTGGTAAAACGCCTCTACTGCTCCAGGGGTGGGGCCAAGGATCCCCAAATTTGGTTGTAAGGAGGCAAACTTCTCTAGAAATCGGAGTTTGCGGGACGTTAGCGAAAACCAGTGGAAGTAGAGAAATACTTTTCCAGGCTCAATGGTATCCGCAGCGGCAAGGTGAAGCAGTGCCAAATCGGTACGCGTCGCGGTCGCGACAAAAATCCGACCAGGGCGGCGCAATAATTGACGATACAACCAAAATACCTGGGGACGGCGAAGATGGCGCAAGAAATAAGGTTCGACCTGTACCGATCTACGCTCGAAAGTAAGTTGGGCTCCTCTGCCGACCCACAAACATATTGGGAAATCATCAGCAGCGTTGCAGAGACTGGCAAGGAAGCTGTGACAGTGGCCCGCCTGAGTGGTGAGGGTAGGTTCTACTATGTTTAAAACTCTGTCCATAATCACTTCGATTCCATCTCAGAAAGGCATGGTATGGGAGGTTCAGGAGGGAGAGGCCGTTCGTCTCCAATAGGATAATTTGCCTTGGCATAACGATAAAAAGTTACTTCTGCAGCAGACACCGCCAGATAAAACCCCTCTTTTCCATCCAAGAAACCCAGCCGCAAAATATAACTGCGTAGGAACGCCCACAGTCCATGACCCAACGCAGCGCTAGGGCCTGGTTGCCGAGTACGTTTCCGAAGCCGTTGGGCACCGGCACTGGAGTAGTGGTTAACCTTCTCCAGGGCATGAGCTAAATTTTTGATGCTGTAGTGGAAAAGTGGCGAGTGGAGCTTTCCTATCGGACCCTGGACAATTACTCGTTCATGCACCGGATCATCGCTAAATCGGGCGTAGCCCCGACGGAAAAGTCGGATTACCTCATCTCTGCGCCAATCTCCATAGCGAATCCACCGTCCGCAAAAGTTCGAGCGGCGTGGTATCCAGTATCCATGGTATTTAGTGGTAACCATGACGGCCTCTTCAATCTCCGCACGAAGTGTTGCGCTGACTTGCTCATCGGCATCAATGGACAATACCCAATCTCCGGTAGCGTGGGCCAATGCACGATTTTTCTGGGGACCAAAGCCAGGCCAGTCAGTTTCATAAAATTGGTTGGTATACTCCTGAGCAATGGCCTGCGTACCATCAGTACTACCGGAATCGAGCACAATAATCTCATCCGCCCAACAAACCGAGCTGAGGCAATTTCGAAGTTGCTTAGCCTCGTTGCGAACGATGATGATTACTGATAATTTTACCGTTGAACTAGAATTGGAATCGTGAAAACTTAGCGAGGAAGAATAAGCGTTGTCATTCATATCGTGGGTTATTGGCCAGATTAGAGGGAAAACATTTTATCCCGTACAAACAGGTGGCTAGAATTACAGCGCCCGTACTCAGTAATTCAATAATAATAAGTGATTACTTCTCCCCATTCGCTATAGCCAGCACGACTATCCTGAATTCCGTAGCTGTCCATA
>CAUYUB010000185.1:0-3624 GCA_963575685.1 Gammaproteobacteria bacterium
ACGAGCCTACCAACTCGCCCCAAATGACCCACAAGTGCTGGATACCTATGGCTGGGAGCAGACCCGAAGGAAATCTTACCGCTCCTGGGACGCGCACTGCTGGCGCAGGGTGATGCGCGTGGGGTACTGGAGCGGATTAGGCTGCCAAATCCTACCTCACCGTTCCTGCGGGCACAGGTCGCGGTGTTGTATGGTCAAGCCCAACTGATTTTGGAACAATTCGATGCGGCTCAGGCAAGTTTTGCCGAGGCGCTGAAGTTTGGAAGTGTTGAAGGCGCGGCGCGCGTCGGTCTGGCACGGGTAGCATTGGCCCAGAATGATCTCGAACGTGCTGAGGCCGAAGTGACCCAGGCGCTCACTGCAGATGCCGAACAGGTCGAGGCCTGGCTGGTCAAAGCGGAGATCCTACGCCTACGTGCTAAGCCCGCCGCGGCGGAAGAGTCCTTCACCAAAGCCATCGCACTTGACCCGCGTAACCTCTCCGCTCGTCTCGGCAAGGCTGCTATGGAGTTGGCCCAACACCAGCTTGATGCTGCCGACGGAGAGCTTCAGCGTGCCGCCCAAATAGTCCCCCAACACTTACTGCTCAACCGTCTGCGCGGATTGCTCGCCTACGAACGTGGCGATCTCATTGCTATGGAAGAGGTGCTCAATCAAATTCTTACCATAGATCAGAAAGAATCTCCCGCAACACTCCTCTCTTTGCTGGGCGCTTTGATCAAACGGGAGCTACAGGCCGGACATCATCAAGCGGTCCTGCTCGCGGCCCGACGCCTCCAGCGCCAAGCGCCAATGCTGGCTTTGGGATACGCTACGGAAGGTACGATACGGATGGTACAACAGGATTGGGGTGGCGCCGCTCGCGCCCTGGAAGCAGCCTACCAACGTGAACCAAGCGGTCTACTTGCGCTCGATCTCTATGCCGCACGCAGCAACCAAGGTGAAAATGGAGCAGCGTCGGTATTGGAAAACTGGTTTATCGGGCATCCGAAGGATATCGAGACCCAACTCGCGGCAGCGATCTCCCTACAGCAGAACGGACAGTTGCAAAGCGCCCAAGCCTACTATGAAAAGATACTGGAGACCCAGCCCAACCACCCTCTGGCACTAAACAACCTCGCCTGGCTCTATTTAGAAAAGCATGATCAGCGGGCACTGGCAATGGCGAAACGAGCCTACCAACTCGCCCCAAATGACCCACAAGTGCTGGATACCTATGGCTGGATTCTTGCGAACGAGGGATACCGGCTACCTGGTCTATTTCTGTTGCAACGAGCGGTTTCTGGGGCACCTCGGGATGGTGATATTCGCTATCACTTGGCGGCTACCCTTGATCAGGCCGGTCGACAAGAAGATGCACATCACACCGTAAGACAACTACTGAACGATCTGACGGCGTTTCCCCTGCGTCCTACCGCGCAGGCGTTGTTGGTCAAGTTTCAAACGAGGGGTTATAACAGTGATGAAATAGATTAGGAGACCATCAGCGGGATCAGACTAAAAATACGGAGATCTGAATACGGTATTACACTCCAAAAACTACCTACCATCATGAGCAACCATGTTGCAGATATTGTCCTAAAAAATATTCTCGGCCGTAGATCGATTCGTAGCTTCAAACCGAATGCGCTCCCTACAGAAAGTATCGAAATAATCCTTCAAGCAGGAGATGCCGCTCCTTCCGCTGGCGGTTTGAAATCAAGAAAATTTATACTAATAACCAATTCCGATGATCTGGATTTTATCATCAAATACATTTTCTCTCATCGAGTCAGAGAACAGCGACAGCTTTTCCGCAACGTTCCCTGTATCATCATTATGTGTGCAAACATCACTTCCGCCACCCGTAAGTATAAACGTGGTCGTTTGTACGCAATGCAGGATGCTACTTTTGCCGGCCAGAACATCATGTTGATGGCTCATGCCCTGGGAATCGCCAGCTGTTGGATCGGTCAGGTTAGAGAACGAAAGATTATAGAAAGATTCGAGATCAGTACCGACTATAAACTGGTCGGGCTCATTGCGTTGGGGTACCCTTCCGCCTGACTAAAAAGGAACCACCCGCGCACGGGATACCCGACCCTAATTACCGAGTATCCCGCGCATCGGGCGTTATTGTTCCCTTAGTGGTGTCCGTGGCTGCCTGCCAATGCCGCACCAATCTTGGCGGGGTCGGATTCACCATTGACATCGATCACATTCAATTTTCCGGAACCTTGCTTCATATCATCAGCAAAGTCATAGACTGCGCCAACCACCAGCAAATGATTCTCCTTTACCTTATCACCGAATAGCTCCAGCGCACGCGCGACCTGGTTATGCACGTTGGTCTTGACGCCTTCGATATTGGCAACGCCCTTGGCAATTTTAATGGTATCGAGTTCTTTCTTGATGGGCTCTTCCAGTGAGGAGTAATCACCACTGGCTGCCTTAATCGCGCCGCAGGAAGAATGACCGATAATCAACAACAGAGAGGAATTCAGGTGGTTCACGCCATACTCCACTGAACCGGTGGCAGTGGCAAGCTGATTACCGATATCGCGCACCATGAATAGGTCGCCTTCCGGTGTCTTATCGAGCATATTGGTATGCACGCGCGAATCGGAACAAGTTACCACCGTAGCGCGCGGATGTTGTCCCTTGGCCAATTCCTGGAAAAATTTGGCACCATGCCCACTCGCGTAGGCCGTCTCAGTGGCCATGATTTCCTTGATGAAGGCCTGAGCTACCGCAGCATCGCCATGCTCATGCTCATCGCTGGCGAAAGCGGGGACAGCAAAAACGGCGGCGGCAAGGATGCCTACCAACTGATGCTTAAACATAGCTGAAGTTCTCTCTAGGATCTGGAGGTTAAGGTATTTTCAGAAAATACTCATCCCGAAGGCCGATATGAGGAATTCTTGAGAATCTCATAAAGGTTGTTTGCCTGGTTAGGCCACTTCCCATCTTACGGCTTATTGCGGTCAGGCACAACTTATCCCATTTTTATGTGAGTGTTTCTTGCTGTCTAGCAAAAATTTTGACACCCTTCTATCTTGCTTTAGGGATACTTCCTACCTACAAAAAATATCATTCCCCTTCCCTGAAGAAATGCGGCCATCCTAGTGCTAGGATGAACAGTTAGTGCGAATGATTCTCCTCTCGCCAGAAGAGGTCGCCTTCTGTCTGAAGTTCTGTTACCGCACCCCGTATTGCCTGTGTAAGGCTTATATCTCATTTAAGCGTATAGAAAATGGAATCACTTCCAAGGGTTTAAGTATAAACGGGTTGTCGCTTCTTATTTCCTGGCGAGCCCCAAGCTCAAACTCCAACCACTCTAGTAAATCAACTTTATCAAATCCAGTATTGCTGGGAATTGCTGTTCGGAAACAAACCCGAACTTCTCTTGCTTTCGCAGAACTGCGTTTTTTCATTGTTGCCATCCTCCAATCATTCGTTCAACGAAAGCACACGGTACGCATTACAGTTATTTGCTTTTCATCCGTGCGCCAATCAGGTTTACGAACGAAATTTTGGGGTAGCACCTTTTGCCTACCCCTCATGAACGCCGGTACGCTAGGACCACACCTTGAGCCACAAGCCTGCTGGAGCACCAGCTGTTCCGAGGGGGTGCGCCGCCATCTT
>CAUYUB010000186.1:0-3596 GCA_963575685.1 Gammaproteobacteria bacterium
ACCGCCGTTAGGGCCTTCTCTCCGCCGGAAAGTAGGTGAATGGTGCTGTTACGCTTTCCTGGAGGGCGGGCCATGATGGTTACGCCGGTCTCCAGGAGATTCTCACCGGTCAATTCCAAATAGGCATGGCCGCCGCCAAAGAGACGCGGGAAAGTGGTTTTGAGGCCCTCGTTGACTTGGTCGAAAGTCTCCTGGAAACGTTGGCGGGTCTCGCGGTCAATACGCCGAATGGCATTTTCTAGAGTCTCCACTGCCGCCGAGAGGTCGGTGTGCTGGGCTTCGAGATATTGCGAGCGCTCGGACGCGGTTTTGTGTTCTTCAATGGCAGCTAGATTAATCGCGCCAAGGCGCTGGATCTGACGCGCCAAGGTATCGAGGCGTTCCTGCCAGGGCGCCTCCTCGGCTTGGGCGGGAAGGGTAGTAAGGACCTCAGGCAAGGAGACCTCGGCTTCCGTCGCCTGCTCTTCTATGCCTTGTGCCCGTACCACTACCTCCTGGTGGGCGACCCGTGCCGCCGTCAATTCTGCGCGCAGTTCCTCGACGCTGCGCTCGCCCTCGGTGCGGCCGCGTTCCAATTCCCGCAAACGATGGTCGGCATCCTCTACCCGACGCCGGGCGCGGTTGAGTTGACCTTCGGCCTCCAGGCGGATCGCCAAGCGCTCTTTCAACTCTGTCTCAAAGGTATCGATGGGGGCCTCGGTCCCTGCCAGGGCCTCGGTTAGCCCTTCGACCTGCGCCGTCAGTTCGGTTACCCGGGTCTCGATGCGGGTAAGACTCGTGCGCGTCGCCTCCAAGCGGGTGCCAACGGTACGCACCTCCAGGGCCAAACGGTGGGCCTGATCGCGGGCCGAAGTGGCCGCGGTCCGCGTCCGCTCCACCGCCATCCGTCGCTCGTCGCGTTCCTGGGTGAGGTCCTCACGTTGCTCGGCAAGCGCATCGACCTGTTCCAAGGCCTCGTGGAGGCGATGACGGACCTCTTCCGACTGCTGCACAGTCTGTCGGGCCTGGTCCGCCACTTCGGTTAGCTCTCCGCGCAATCGGGCGACCCGGACCTGGACCTGCTCCAAACGTGCTTGGTGGGTACCGAGTCGGGAGCGTAGATCGGCGTGGGTACGCGTCGCCTCGTGGACAACGGCCGCAGCACGTTCGCGCTCACGCTCCAGGTCGGCCAACCGGGTCCGACCTTCTTCCAACGCCGTGGCCTGGGTCTCCACTTGGTCCTCGGCGGCTTCCAAGTCAACCCGCAGGTGGCGGATCTCCTGCTCGCGAGCGAGCATCCCGGCATGACCGTCAGAGTCCCGTACTACCCGTAGCCAGTCGCGCCCCAACCACAGACCATCGGGGGTGACGACCGATTCGCCTGGGGCGAGGGTGTCGCGCAGGGCCAAGGCCATCGACAAATCCGGCGCGGTATGGATTCCCGACAACAACTCCGTCATTGGCCAAGGGGCACGTACCTGATCCAGCAGTCGTGGTGCGGTACTTGTCGATTCTTTTCCCGCAGGAAGAGTAGGGGAGGGGAGGGCGGGGGAAGACATTGACGGTGGGACAGACCACAACCCCAGCATCCCTTTTTCGAGTTTCACCGCCACCGTTGCCATGGCCGGGAGGTTGGGGACGCATACCGCCTCCAGATGGGGACCAAGCACCACCTCGACCGCCCGTTCCCA
This sequence comes from Gammaproteobacteria bacterium, assembly GCA_963575685.1. Taxonomy (GTDB): domain Bacteria; phylum Pseudomonadota; class Gammaproteobacteria; order CAIRSR01; family CAIRSR01; genus CAUYTW01. The sequence goes on from CAUYUB010000186.1 coordinate 1,671, forward strand.
GCCATGCGCTACTTCCAGCCCTTCCGCTAGACGTGGGGTGCGAAGGAGACCGTGACGCTCCAACCAGCCCGCCACTGCACCCTTACCCTTGCCGAGGGCGGCCTGCTGGAGGGTCTCCAGAGAGGTCAACCGTCCGCGCAGGTGCTGCAAGTGGCTCCGCGCACGGTCGAGCTGGCCAGCAATATGATGATTGGCGTCACGCTGGGTGCCAATGGCGTGGTTCGCTGTGGTCAAGGCCTCGGTCAGGGTTTCCTGGTGGGCGTCGTGGGCCTCCAGGGCCTCTTCCAGACGCTCGACCTCGGTCTCCAGAGGAGTGGGATCAAGAGACGCGGCTTCCTGTTCGAGACGCTCGCGGCGTCGGGCGAGTTGGTCCTGCTGCTGTTCGAGATGGGTGAGACGGGCTCGTTCGACCTGGGCGGTCTGGGCGGGTCCCTGGGCGGCACGGTTTAGGTCTTCCCAACGTGCCTGCCATTCTGTCCAGGCCTCTTCCGCGACCGCCAGGTCCTCGGCAGTGACGGCGGCCAGTTCCTCGGCTGCGGCCAGGGCCTCTTCTTGGTCGGACAGGCCCGCTGCCAGACGTTGCGTTTCTTCCCGGTCTGCCTCGCGGTGGGCGACGGCTTGGGCTAAAGCAGTACGGGCACGTTCCAGTTCAGCGGCTTGGCGCTTGCGTCCATCACGGGCGTGCTGAAGGGCCTGCTCGACCCGCGCCACCTCGGCCCCGGCGGCATAGACCTCACCTTGGACCTCGGCAAAGGCGTCCTGGGTGGTCCGTGCCGTCTCGCGTGCTTCTTCGAGTTCCGCCTCGGTGTGGCGCAACGCCGCCAATCGTCCTTCCAGAGCTGTGGCAGTCGTCTGGATTGCTTGCTCCTGTTGCTGGCGTTGCTGGTCCAAAGTGCGCCAACGCAGGGCCAAGAGTTGGCCACGGGTGGTGCGCTCCTCGGTCTTGAGTTCCTGGTAACGCAATGCGGCCTCGGCCTGACGGGCCAGACGCATGAGCTGTTGGCGCAATTCGGTGCGGATATCCTCAAGACGGCTCAGGTTCTCACGGGTCTCGGTGAGCCGCGATTCGGTCTCCTTGCGTCGTTCCTTGTATTTTGAAATACCCGCCGCCTCTTCGAGGAAGTTGCGCAGGTCCTCGGGACGCGCCTCGACCAGACGCGAGATCATCCCCTGTTCGATGATGGAATAACTGCGCGGTCCGAAGCCAGTACCGAGAAAGACATCGGTGATGTCCTTGCGTCGGCAGCGGGTCCCGTTCAGGGAGTAGACCGACTGCCCATCGCGACTTACCTGGCGGCGTACCGAGATCTCGGCGTAGCGGGCGTAGGTCCCGCCGATGCGCCCATCCGAGTTGTCGAAGACCAGCTCCACCGACGCCTGTCCCACCGGCTTGCGTACCGTTGAGCCATTGAAGATCACGTCCGCCATCGATTCCCCGCGCAGGGTCTTGGCGGAGCTTTCCCCCATCACCCAGCGCACGGCGTCGATGAAGTTGGACTTACCGCAACCGTTGGGTCCCACAATCCCTACCAGACGGCTTGGGAGGTGGAAGGTAGTGGGGTCGACGAAGGACTTGAAGCCTGCGAGTTTGATTCGGCGTAACTGCATCGGGGCGGTGGTCGGGTGAGCGCGGTATAAAATCCGATGGTTACGCTATCACAGGGGCTTCCTGATGCACAGCCCCGGTCACTTGGTCATTGGTCACATCCCTGTTTTTTTGTCATCTGCGGTTTCAGCAGTATTTCGCGGCATTCAAGAACGGTTTGAGTATTTTGCGGAGACTTTGACGCACAAAGTCTTTAGCTATGGCTACTCAGAATCCGGGATCAAGTAATTCCGTGTTTACCTGTGCGTCAGTGGGTATTACGATATTTTTACGGAACAATCCTCAAGCCATTAATAGCGTCCTGCATATCTTCCTCCACG
>CAUYUB010000187.1:0-3567 GCA_963575685.1 Gammaproteobacteria bacterium
ATTACGCCGCTACGCGGTGGTTGGCTCCTGGTAGTTTTTTAACCGGGACTTGCCTTACTGATCACAAATCGAGACCGTGATGTCACCGACGGTCTCCCCGTGGTTTTGCCCGTGCCGTCGGCGTCGCCGTCCAGGGGTCGTCAGGCCAAGGATGTTTGGGATAGCGGCCCTTGAGTTCCTTTTTGACCTCCGGATAGGTACGTTCCCAAAAGCCGCGGAGGTCTTGGGTCACCTGAATGGGACGACGGGCCGGTGATAGGAGATGCAGGGTCACCACCACTTTACCCCCCGCCACGCGGGGGGTATCACCAAGACCAAATAACTCCTGGAGTTTCACCGCCAGTATCGGCGCTTCTCCTCCCGGCGTATAACTCAGTCGCAACCGCGAACCACTGGGGACGGTGAGGTGAGTCGGGGCCTGTGCCTCCAGATGTCGCGTCTGCTCCCAAGAGAGATGTCCCGATAGCGCAGCCGCCAGATCTACCCGTGCGAAATGGTCGCGGCGGGTGATGCCATCGAGAAACGGTTCCAACCATTCCGGTAGGGATTCCATCAAGGCCAGGTCGGAGACATCAGGCCATCCCTCCTCTGGTTTCCACGTTCGTAGCGACAGAACCCGAGCCTGCCATTCCCGCAACTCCGGCGTCCAGGGTAAGACATCAAGGACATAGCCGGCACTCTGCCCGGATGACTGGGCCTTCTTGCTGGTTCGTATCCCTTCCAGTACCGCAGCACGTACCGCCTCTGGGTCCGGTCGGGCCAGAGGGCGGGTTTCCAGCAATAACTCCCCGAGCCGTTCCTCGCGCCGCGCCAGCACTGCACCTGTTGGTTCATCCCATTCCAAGCGATCCTGGCTTTGGATATGGTGGGCGAGGACCTCGCGAACATCGGCAAGTTCGATAGGGGCCGCCAGATGGATCACCCCTTCGCCGCGGCCAGCGTCGAGATGGGCGGCGACCAATAAGGGATAACGACCCATCGGGTCTCCCAGCGAAAGACGTACCCCCCGTCCCCCGGAAAGCAGATAACGCTCAGTCTCTCCCGCGCGACGCCCCGCTACTCGGTCGGGATAGGCTAGGGCCAAAACCCGCCCCACTTCTATCGGTACTACCGGTCCCTGGGGTGGTGATGCTTTTACCAATGAGCGGAGTTGGCGTGCCGTTGCCTCTGCCTGAGAACAGGCAAAAGGATCGGCCCCCTGGGACAGGGCCGCAGCCCTTCCTCCACGGCGAAAGGCAGTCAGGGCTTCCAAACGGATACTAAGGTCGCAGGATCGCTCCGATTTCCGGCTAGGATCGCTCCGCAAGAGATCACGCCCGGAGAGGATTGCCGCTATATCTGCGGCCAACCCAGCGGTTCCCAATTCTTGAGCCGCTCGCAACAAATGGGCGAGGCGTGGGTGGAGGGGTAATTCGGCGAGCGAGCGCCCGACGGTGGTAATTCGTCCGACACTATCCAGGGCATCAAGGGTTTGAAGCAGCGCTCGGGCTTGGGCTAAAGGGCCGGCGGGCGGCGGATCGAGCCATTCTAGGGCGGTAGCTTCTACTCCCCACAGGGCCAGATCCAAAACGAATCCAGCGAGATCAGCGGAGAGGACCTCGGGAGAGGTTCGAGTGGCCAATGATTGCTGGGTGGCTTCAGACCACAGCCGCCGACACACCCCCGGCCCCAACCGTCCCGCCCGTCCAGCCCGTTGCGCGGCAGAGCTTTGGGAGATGCGTATCGTCTCCAGGCGCGTAAGGCCACTCCCCGGATCAAAACGTGGCACCCGTGCCAGACCAGCGTCCACGACCGTAGTAATCCCTTCAATGGTGAGACTGGTCTCGGCAATTGGGGTTGTCAGTACCACCTTGCGTCGCCCTTTGCGATCAGGAAGAAGCGCCTGGTCTTGGGCTTCCTGGGATAGGTCGCCATAGAGGGCGTGAAGCACTACGTCAGTGTCCAAGGCACACTCCGGTGCCTGCCCCAGCATCTCCTGGGCACGGCGGATCTCTCCAGCACCGGGAAGAAAGGCGAGCACGTCGCCGGTGTGTTCTACGAGTGCCCGACGCACAGCCGCAGCAACGTAGAGCGCCGGATCGCCCTCGGGGTCGCGGGGTAGATAGAGCACCTCTACCGGGAAACTGCGTCCCTTTGCGGCAACCACCTCTCCGCCCAATCCCACGCGACGCAACAGCCCTGCCACTCGGTCCACTTCCAGCGTGGCCGACATTACCAACAGGCGCAGGTCGTCGCGCAATCCTTGTGCGATGTCCAGGCAAAGCGCGAGCGCCAAATCCGCATCGAGACTTCGCTCGTGGAATTCATCAAAGACCACCAGACCTACCCCAGTCAGCGCCGGGTCACCCTGGAGGCGACGGGTGAGGATACCCTCGGTGTGGACTTCAATGCGGGTTCTGCGCGATACCCGTTGGTCAAAACGGATGCGGTAGCCGACGGTCTCCCCGACCTCTTCGCCGAGGAGTTGGGCCATCCGTCCGGCCGCGGCACGGGCAGCCAAGCGTCGTGGTTCCAGGACAAGGATGGACTGCCCGGCGAGCCAAGACGCCCTTTGCAGCGCAAGCGGTACCAGCGTAGTTTTGCCTGCCCCCGGTGGGGCATGGAGTACGACGCCTCGATTCGCCGCCAGTACCTCGGTTAATCGCGGTAAAACCGCGCGTACCGGCAATTCGGGTAGCGTGTTGATCTCAGATAATTTAATGGCAGTAAGCTGATGAGCAGCAATTTGGGTTAACCGTTCGCAATCACCTTTACTGTACGGCGGGTGCCTTGCGTTGATATCCGGCTGCTTCCAGGCGCTCCAGGTAGCTCTTCCATAATGATGCCTGATTTTTCCCTAGGGAATAAAGGAGTTGCCAAGAGTAGATGCCGGTATTGTGGTCGTCGTCAAAATGCAGGATGACGGCATAATTGCCGACCGGTTCAATATCTTTGATGTTCACGGTCTCCTTGCCGAGTTGCAATACCTCTTGACCGGGACCATGGCCTTGGACCTCGGCAGAGGGAGAATAGACACGCAGATACTCGCAGGGGAGATGATATTGGGCACCATCCTCAAAAGTAATCTCCAGGAACCGCGATTTCTGGTGGAGTCGGATGTCGGTAGGTTTAATATGCTTGGGTACTTCGCTCGCCATGGTTGTGCTCCGACGTCAGAGGATATAACGGCTTAGGTCTTCGTTCTTGGCCAAATCGCCAAGTTGTGCATCGACATAGGCGGCATCAACGGCCATGGTCTGACCGATACACTCGGTGGCGGTAAAGGATATGGTCTCCAGGAGCCGCTCCATTACGGTGTGCAGACGTCGAGCGCCGATGTTTTCGGTACGCTCATTGACCTGCCAAGCGACTTCGGCGATACGGCGGATACTGTCCGGGAGAAAGGAAAGGTTCACCCCTTCGGTAGCAAGAAGGGCTACGTATTGTTCGGTCAGCGAGGCATCCGGCTCGGTGAGGATGCGCACAAAGTCTTCAGCAGTGAGTGCATTCAGTTCTACCCGGATGGGCAAGCGTCCCTGGAGTTCGGGGATGAGATCCGAAGGACGAGCCAGGTGAAAGGCCCCGGAG
>CAUYUB010000188.1:0-28980 GCA_963575685.1 Gammaproteobacteria bacterium
TGTTTGCCCCACGGGATTTAAGTTGGTTAATGGTGCATGCGTACCCATTCCAAAAACTACAGCCATGCCCACGATGGGTGCATCGGGTGAGGGAGAGAAGACAGACCCCATCTATGCCGGCGGTATGGATGACTTTAATTTGTTGGCAACTTTGCAGGAACTTTTGGCAAGTGAAGCTCCAAAAAAAGATGACAAGAAATCGAAGGATAAGACTAAAATGGCTTCCGGCGGGCACCTTGATGACCTGCTGGCGGAGCAGATGACGGTAGACGATCTGCTGAAACTCTTACGCTGAAGGACTCAAGATGACAATGCAATGTTACAACGTGTATATCGGGGATGACGATTATGGGGATCCCATATACAGTGAGCGCTGTTATGACGACGGCGAGAATCAAACGTGGCAACAATACCTAGATGCCGGCGTAGGTGATGCCGATTTGGCTGGTGGCTTATTAACTCCTGATGCTTTAGCTGCCGTCCTGGGTAAAGACAACGTTGATTACACGGCATGGATGAAAGAGTCCATGACGCCCGAAGCCCAGGCAGCAGTCCAAAAACTGATTGCCAGCCGAGCTGACCCCTCCCTAATTGGCAAAGTATTGAACGGCTTTAAAAAGGCTGATGGCACTTATGATTGGTCTGCTATTGCTACGGCTGGAGCTGGTTTGTACACCATGCTCAAAAGCGGCAGCAACGATACCGGTGGCTATAACGTACCCATTCCAAAGATGGACGCCGTTCGCCAGCAAGTGGCTTATGACGATACAAACCGCCGCCCAGGCGCTGCGGGCCGTCAGTATCTGACAGACCCAAGATTTGTTAAACAGGGTGATGCTGCTTCTATGGCTGCGGCACAGGACATTTCTGCCGGTCAAGCTGCTGGTTTGTTGGCTGCTGCACCCAAATACACAGCACCTGTGAACAAGTACGACGCAACCATGAAGACGCCATGGAACACGCCTGTAGCTGCTACCACTTCTGGACAAGGTAATACCGCGACCAATACTGCGGCTAATACAACGGCTGCTCCTGCGGCCGGCTTAGCATCTTTGCCTGTGATCCCTACACAAGAACAGCTTATGAACCCTAATTACAAAATTGGCATGGCGTCTGGCGGTATTGCTAATGCCCGCTACCTCCAGGGCGGTACTGATGGTATGGCTGACAAGATTCCAGCTGCTATTGATAACGAACAACCTGCAGCTTTAAGCCACGGTGAGTTTGTTATTCCTGCTGACGTTGTTTCCCACTTGGGTAACGGCAACTCAGAAGCCGGCGCAGACAAGCTTTATCAAATGATGGCCCGTATCCGCAAGGCCCGGACTGGTAATGAAAAGCAGGGTAAGAAGATTAACCCTGACAAGTTCATGCCTGGTGGTTTGGCTGCTGCTTATGCGGCCGGTGGTAGTGTGAAACATTACGACGGAAACACAGGTAGTGTTGTATCTAATACGGCTACATCCGCAGGTGGCGTGCCTTTGGATACGTCTAAAACGTCTACCCTTTCCCCATGGGCCGGTGATTATGTCACCAACTTTTTGGGCCAGGGTGCGGCTTTGGCCAGCGCGCCTATGCAGGTATATGGTGGTCCTTTGACCGCTGGCGCTTGATCTGCAGCAACAAGGTTTTGCTGGGATGAGCGATGTTGCTGCTGGTGGTTATACGCCCGGTACATTTACCAACCAATTTAGCGCGCCTGGTGCATATAAGCCTACGACTTCATCGTTTGATACGGCAGCAGCTAGTCAGTACATGAACCCGTATTTGACGTCTGCCCTGCAACCGCAGATTGACGAAGCTCGTCGTCAGTCACAGATTACCCAGCAACAAAACGCTGCCAAAATGACACAAGCTGGCGCGTTTGGTGGTTCACGCGGAGCAATTATGGATGCTGAAACCCAGCGTTCTTTGGGTGCTAACTTGGCCAACATTACTGGTACTGGGTACAACACTGCCTATGACAAAGCCACCCAACAGTTCAATGCTGACCAAGCCCGCAAAATGGCGGAAGCTCAGTTTGGTGCTGGACAAGGGATGACGGCAGCTCAGAATGCTGCTCAGTACGGCCAGTCTGCACAAGCTGCTAACGAAGCATCGCGTCAATACAGTTCTGAATTTGGCTTGAAATCATTGTCTGATCTGATGTCTGCCGGTGCTACGCAGCGCGGTATTGAGCAAGAAGGCATCGCTGCTGACAAGGCCCAGTTTGAGCAGCAGCAAGCGTATCCATTTAACATGGTGGAATTCCAGCGCAAGTTGGTGGAAGGCCTGCCAATTGGTGCCTCGACGACTGCGACAAATCAAGATACCATTTCTAAATTACAAACAGATATTGCCGGCCTGGCGTCACTGTATAAAACATTGGCCAACCTTGGCGTTAAAACTTGAAGGTGAATTATGAATCTCGTTAAAGCGCAACAGCTTGCCAAAGAAATGCCCCAGCAAGAGCTGGAGAAGTTTGCTAATGGTTTTGCCCCGCACATCATCCCGCCCTGGTTGGCAACGGGTGAAATGCAGGCCAAGATGCAGCGCGCGCAACAGTTGCAGGCTATGCAAGGTGCCGCCCAGGGCCCGCAGCCCAGCGTGAAAGAACAGATTGAACAGAAAGCTGGATTGATGGGCTTGCAACAAGCTCAGCAGCGCATGTCGCAGCAGCAGCAAATGACCCAGCGCCCGCCGCCAGGCCCCATTCCTGAAGGTACGCCTGAGCCAGACATGCAACCATCCCCAGAAATGATGATGGCCAGCAGTGGTGGCTTGGCCCAAATGCCTGTCAATTTTAACTATGACGGCGGCGGTATCGTAGCTTTTAGCGGCGAAGATGGGGATAGCGAAGTAGAAGGTAAGAAAAAGAAGCTGCGCCACTACACATTGCAAGAGCAAGGTGCGGATTATGAAGCGCGTCTTCAAGCTGCGCGTTTAGCTGAAGAAGCGGCACGTAGCCCTGAAGCTAAACAAGATAGTGAGGGGATTAGGAAGGCGCTTGCTTTGGTTGGCAACTTGCCTCTTGCAGCGCTTAAAACTTTGGTCAGTGCGCCAGGCTATGGATTTTCTAAAGATGAGGCCCCCGCCCCCAAACCTGCGCCCGTCGCTACGGCTGCTGACATGGGTATGCCTACAGATATTGGCATGCCGGCCAACACCAATATGGCAAACGTGCGTCCACCCATGCCCGGCCAGCGTCCTGGTTTGCCCCAGGCTTTGCCACAAGGACCTGCTATCAATCGTCCTATGGCTCAACCAGCTATGCCCACCGCGCAACCTGCAGCGGCCATGCCAAATATTCCTGGGATGAACGACCCCGCAGCAGCCGCAGCTGTAGCTACTGCTTTGAAAGCGCCAGAGCAGTCATCATTGTTGTCTGAAAACCAGGCGCGCTTGGCGGCTATGGGCGTGACGGGCCGTGGCGGTGAAGAGCAAGAAGCCCGCATCCAAGCAGCTCGTGATTTGTACAACCAATCTAAACCATCCGGCTTAGATGATTTGATTCGTGTGTTCGGTCAAGCTGGTCAGTCCAAAGGCTTGTCTGGTTTAGGCCCAGCATACACAGCGATGCAAACCCAGAAGCGCGCTGAAGACTTGAAGATGCAGCAGCAAGAGATGGATATGCGCAACGCGGTGGATGTTGCCCGTCGTTCTGAAGGTATTGCTGGCGCTAATAAAGTTGGCGATACATTGGCTAAGCTGCGTGATACATCAGCTACTACAGGCGCCAGCGTCCTGGGTCACCAGATGCAGGGTAATGTTCAGTTGGCTAACCAGGCTTCTAGCAATGCCGCTCAGATGCAGATTGCCAGAGAGCGTAACTTGAATTCAATTGAAGTAGCAAAGATTCAAGCCGCCTCTGCCAACCGCCCAGGCGAAACAGAGCGCATGATGTCGACTTACGGCGCGTTGAAAGCCAAAGACCCAGTGGCTGCCGAGCAATACATGGCTGATTTGGAGCGCATCAAGACGGGTTCACGCGGTGCAACGGCACAAGACAAGATTGCTTTGCAACGTCAGGCGTTGGTTGAGAAGAGTGAGCCCTACAAAAACGCCGCACAACAATACTATTTTGCTAAAGATCCTGCCAAAAAAGCAGCAGCTAAAGCTATCATGCAAGAGATTGAGCGTGGCGCCGGCATCATGCCCGACTTGCCCGACAATATTGCAAACTTAGTGAATCAATACGCAAAATAAGGTTGGGCTATGGCAGACATGCAGACTCTTTACCGCGCGCTGCAAAACGCGCATGCGGCGGGTGACGTACAGGCAGCAACGCAACTTGCTACATACATCAAGAGTATGCAGGAACAGCCACAAGCTGCGCCCGAAGAACCTGGCTTCTTTGGTGGCGCTAAAGCTGCCGCGGTCCGTGGCTTGGAATCCGTACCCGAAAGCGCGTCAGGTATTGGCTTAGGTATTAAAGCTGCCCTGGGCATGAGGGAATCTGCTTCTAAGCAAGCAGAAGACATTCGCGCACAAGCTAAAGCAGAAGAAGGTAAACCCCAGGGTGTGTCGTTTGCCGATCTGGAAAAGGCATACCAAGAGCAAGGCCTGCTGGCTGCAGCCAAGAAGCTGCCTTCCTACGTTACTGAACAAGCATTACAGAGCGCGCCTGGTATGGCTGTACCTTTGGCTGCCGGTGCTGGCGCTGCCGCTTTTGCTGGACCGCTTGCTCCCGTAGTGGGACCAGCCGTAGGTATTGGTACATATGGCCTGCAGCAGTTTGGTAACTTCATGCGCCGTCAAGCTGAAGAGGGTGCAACCGGTGACACCTTAGCTCCTGCTAAAGCTTTTGGCACAGCTGCTGTAACCGCGCCTATTGGATACTTTGCTGACAAACTGACATTAGGTTTGGGCAATATTCCTGAAAAGATTTTAGGTAAAGAAATAGCTGCGGAGTTAGCTAAACGGGCCGGTGTCCGTGCTGCTACTGGGGCTACGGTTGGCGTGGTGGCCGAAGCTCCTACCGAGGTACTGGAGCAGATGGGTGAACGCTGGCAAGCAGGTCTACCCCTCAAGGGTGAAGATGCTATGCGCGAATACAAAGAGGCATTCTTTGGCGCTGCTGCAATCGGTGGTGTTGGCGGTGCTGCTGCCGGCGCTTTACGTAAACCTGCCGTTACACCTAAAGAAGAGCCGCCTGCATATCAACCACCGGTTTCCCTAACCGGAAAAACACCCGCCGAGATGTTCCAGGAGCAGGCTGCTGGCCGCCAGGGCATGGGTGCCGATGTGATGGGTGCTGTGCGTGAGCGTGAAGCTGCTGCTGCCAAAGCCAAACAAGATGAGCTGGACGCCCAACGTGCTACACAAGAGCGCGCCGCTGGTTTGTTTGAGCAACAGGCTGCCCCACGTAATGAAGATTTGATGCAAGCAGCTCGCGTTCGTGAGCAGGATCAAGCTGCTGCCGACGAAGAGGCGCGCGTTAAAGCCGAAAAAGAAGCCAAAGCTAAGCGTGATGCCGAAGCTAAAGCTGCTGCTGCCGCTACGTACAGCAGTGATCCAGCGATGAATGCCATCCGCCGTGATGAACAGCTGGCCACTCTGGGCTATCAGATGTCTAGGGATAAGCAGGGTAACGACATTGTTATACCCACTCCGCCGGCCGGCAGGGATATTGCCGCTGAACGTGCAGCCCAAGAGGCAAAGATTGCCGAAGGTCGCAGGGCTGATGAAGTGCGTCAGTCCCTGGCTGGTACCACGGCTAACGAAGATTTGATGGCGTCTATCCGTCAGCGTCAAGCAGACCAAGCGGCGGCCGCGGCTAAAGCTGAACAAGACAAGAAGGCTGCCGAAGCCAAAGATGTAGCAGCCCAAGTGCGCGGCATTATGGTTACCGAATACAGCCGTGACCCGATCATGAATAACGTGCGTCAGCGTGAAGCATTGGGTGAATTGGGATATGAGCTAAAGCTGGACAAGAAGGGCAACCTGACGCCCCAGCCTAAGCCAAAAGCAGCGGTTACCACCCCCGCCGTCACGCCTACATCTTTAACTTTAGAAAAGCCACCAGAAAAACCACCGGTTACTATGACGCCCGAAGTTAGGGAAGAGTATCCCAAGCTTACGCAAGCGGAAGTGGATGAGCTGGGCCTGACCCCGCCCGCTAAAGTGGTCACACCTAAAGAACCAAAGGTAGATTACTTTAACCACCCTGACAACATTGGCCACGACGCATCTGCCAAGCGCGAGCTAGATGAAAAGGGTAAGTTGGCGGTAGCACCTCAGCCGGTTACTGAAGGCGGCGTACCATTTAAATCCCGCAAGTCAGCGGATATGGCGCGTAAGAATTATCCTGACATGCGCATCTTGCCTACAAAAGACAAGAAGGGTTTCATCCTGGCGCCCAAGACGCCTAAGCAGATTGCTGCTGATGAAGCTAAAGCTAAACGTTTAAGTCAGGCAAAGACGTCGGCTACGGGTACGCCCATGTCTGCGCATGAATACATCACCAGCGAAGGCGGCATAGTTAAAACTGAAATGTCTGACCTGGGCATGGACAAGAATGTCCGTGTTGGTAACCGCTTCCTATTTGCTGGCGACGGCAAAGGCCTAACGATGGAAGAGGCTTACACCAAGCTTCAAGAAGCCGGCTACCTGGGTGAAAATGCTACCCAGAACGATGCCCGCAACATGATCACGGACAGCGTCAAGAAGCCTAAGTACCGTCCACAAGACGAAGAGGCAATGGCTAAGCGCGACGAAGAAAAGCGTTTTGAAGATTACCGCAAAGCAGAAGAAGAGGCATCCTTGTATTCCCCCGTCGATGAAGAGCTGGGTTATGAGATGTCTGACTTTGACGGCACTGGCTACGAAGCTGCCGACCCTGACGTCCAGGCTGAAGTGCGCGCGTTGCTGGCCCAGGCCGATGAGCTTGGCATCGATACAGAATCAATGAGAGAAGAGGTCTTTTATGAAACAGAAACCCAATCCGTCCAAGCCTACTACAAAGCCTTCAAGTCAGCCCTCGAAGGAGCCATCGCCAGAAGCCGTGAAGATAGCGTCCAGGATACTGGCCAACCGAGCGATGCGGGAGCTGAACTCACGCTAACCCAACCTTCCGTTGAAGAGATTGTGGCCAAGCAAGATGCTGCGATCAAAGCGGAAAAGGACAGGCAAGCTGCTGAGCGCGCCGCGGAAGAGCAAGCCCAGGCCGACGAAGCTGCTGCTGACTTTACCCTGACGGGTAGCGACCGTGATGCCGATGTTGCTGCGTCCCGCGGGCAGAAAGATATCTTTGCCGAGAAAGACGCCTTTAACCCCGTAGCTTTAGGCGAAGAATTCCCGGAGATAGGGGCCGAAACGTTTGCGTATTTGGATACCACCGATGACGAAGTACGTAAGACAATTGGCAAGTTATATAAAGATGGCGATATTGATGGCGCTATAAATGCTTTAGAAAATTTACCAAAAAATCTTGCGGTCATTGAGAAACCTAAAAAAGCCCCTCCTAAGCTTAAACCTCCAGAAGGCTTCAAGCTAAAAGAAAACCGCAACGAGCAAGTTGTGTTGGCTGCCCGTGAACTAGAAGCTGGTCGTATTACCAAAGAACAGTTTGATGAGTATGTGGATTTCTACATGCCTATTGGCACGGTGCCTAATCCTGAGCGGCCCATGTCTCAATCTGATATGAAGCTGGTTTTGCAAACTAACCAGATATCCAAAATGAATACGCCAATTGCTGACGGTACGCCCGTTGGTTTGCGCATGGATATTAATGCCCTGGGCCGCGCTAAATCTCAGGGTCTGACAGGTAGCGTTGTGGCTATCCATCCAGAAAACAATCCTAATTCACCTATCAGCTACTCTAGTGCTGCCCGTATACAGAACGTCAGGTTTTCTATACGCAATCAAAAGGCTGCCATGAAGGTGGCCACCCAGGCCGAGCCTACGATTAGCAAGAGCGGCAATGTAACGCCCCAAGGTAACAAATCACCCCAGCAAACCATGGAAGGTAACTGGGTCAACATTACGCCTGAAGAAGCGTACGCAATGGTTCAGCGCTTGTTGAAAGATAAAGCCTGGTCACAGGTCAGCTTTGATCCGCTGCGTCATTCCTACTTCTATGACCGGGCAACCAAGCAGCCCGTGATAGCTGCTGACGACGTTATCCAGGTGGGCCGCTTTGTGCTGGCCAAAAATGTCCAGTACTCTGACCGCGGTGAGTTCCTATACATGTTGCGGGATGCTACGCCAGAGCAGATTTCTTTGGTGGATGCAGGTGCTGCACAATATAACGGCCAAACAGTTTGGCAGCGAGGCCCGCTTGCGTTGGTACGCGGTTGGAATAAACGCACGGGTGCGCCGGTGTATGTTGCCGTAAAAGGTAACACCATTAATAGATATGACATTGATGAAAAGATGGGTGAACACCTGCTGACGTCTGCTGAAATTAAAGAGTTGCGTCAGGTTAAAGCCGACCTGGAAGCTGCGGATGCTAAAGCCGAAGCAGAAAATCCATTCATTAAGTTCAACAAAGATGGCCTGGCGTTTTCTAAAAACCTGCCGCCAAGGATTGCCGGTGTGGCCAAGGGCTGGAAAGAGCAGCTGGGTTTAACGAACAACATCTATATCACTACAACGCCTGATGCCCGCGTAGATGCCCACAACATGACGGGCCAGTGGCGCGCCGTTGGTTCTGCTGCGCTTGACTACCGCGAAGCTGGCTCCGTGCGCCAAATGCCTAACGGTGATTACTACATTGCTATGCAGCCCTCATCTAGCATTAGCAAGATGCTGGAAACTCTGTCGCACGAGATGGGTCACATTCACATGTACGAGGTGTTTAACAAAGCACCAGCCGAAACCCAGGCATCTATTAAAGCTGAATACGACAAGTGGGTGGCTTCTACCGAAGGCAAGACTGCCCGTGAGTTGGTGGATTCACTGCGCGCCAAGACATCGGCCCAGACCACCAAGATTGAAGAAGGCTTGACGGCGGCAAAAATGGATCCGTATTGGAAGCTGTTTAAAGAATGGTATGCCGACCAGGTTTCGCGTTGGGCTGTGACGTCCGACAAACCCCTGGGTGTGGTGGAGCAGTTCTTTAAACGCCTAGCCGATTCAATGCGCGCCTTCTACATGAAGGTCAAGAATGCCGGCTACCTGCCTAACGAAACATTTAAGAAGTATTTGGAAGCTGCTAACGAAGCCGCTCAAAAATCCAAAGACATGACAGTTCCGCCGATCATTGCGGAAGATGCTCAGATGGAAATGTTCATGCTGAAAAGCGCTGGTCAAACAGCGGCTAAGGTGGCGTCTACTGTCAAAGCTGCAGCCCAGCAGAAGCTACAAAAGCGCGAGCCTATTAACCGCGAAGCCCTGTCCGACATGGATGCGGATTACGTGGAAAAGCTGGGCGCAGTTTTTAACCCCCAGACCAAAACCATCATTGACCGCATTGCTGGTTTAAAAGATGGCTTCTGGCGCCGTGCTGCCCAGGGTATTGCTGACCAGTACCGCACCATCAAAGACTATAGCGAAGAAGCCTACATGATGGCCCGTCTGTCCAAGACTGTGGACGGCGCGCTGGAAGGCTTGTTGATGCACGGACATGTGTTTAACAACGGCGGCGCCCTGGATATCAAGGGCCAGACCAAAGGTTTGTTTGAAGCTATGAAGCCCGTCGGCGCCGAGACAGACCGCTACATGATGTGGATTGCCCTGGGTCGTGAATCTCGCCTGCCTATTGACAAGCGCTCACCTAACTTGGCCCCGCTGCTTGCTGACCGCGACCAGCTGGTGCAAGGTGACATTAACGGCAGGCCCCGCCTAGAGGTGTATCAAGAAGTTCAGAAGGACATGAACGCCCTGAATAAATCTGTGCTGGATGTTGCTTACAACGCCGGCCTGATGGATCAGAAAGCATACGAGCGCTTCTCCCAGGACCTGTTCTACATTCCGTTCTATAAGCAGATGGAGAGTGGCGACCTGCAAGATGCGGCCACGGCTTCCGGTTTAACTAGCCAGAAGTTTAGTGCTGAGCTAAAGGGTCAAAGCGACAAACCATTTGGCGACCTGATGGAAAACACGCTGCGCAACTGGAGTCACATCCTGTCTGCGTCGATGAAGAACCAGGCCTCTAACGCCACGCTTGATGCAGCAATGGAAGCTGGCGCTGCCATCCCCAATCTGAAGGTGGGCTTGAGCTGGGAAGACGGCCAAGTGGTGTCCTCCAAAACGGGGGAAGTGGTGGGGGATGGTTCGTTGCGCCCAGAATATATGGAATCCGGCAAGGGCACGGTCAAGACTATGATAAATGGTCAGCCCGCCTACTTTGAGGTGCTGGATCCGATGCTGCTGGATTCAATTACATCTATTGGATACCTGGGCCCCAAGTCAAAGTTCCTAGACGTTGCCCGCGACTTTAAAAATCTATTGCAATACGGCGTGACCATTGCGCCCGGCTTCAAGGTAAACAACTTGATTCGCGATTCAATCCAGGCGCTGGCTGTAAGTGACTTGAAGCGTAACCCGTTTGCCAACGTGATTGACGGCTGGGCTGCAACAGATAAAAACAATCCCGCTCATATTTCTGCGCTGGCCGGTGGTGCAATCTTTAACTTTGGTTCCGCATACGAAGGCGACCAGTCCAAGCTGGTCAAACGTTTGCTCGCACAAGGCGTTAAATCAGAGCACATTCTGGATACAGACGAGAAGATTAAAGCCGGCCTGAAGACGGCCTGGGACAAGTACCAGGAATGGGGCAACAAATCTGAAGCCGCCAACCGCATGGCTTTGTACAACCAGATGCGCGAGCGCAAGCTGACCCACTTGCAGGCGTCGTTTGCTGCTAGGGATTTGTTGGACTTCTCCATGCAAGGTTCGTGGCCAGCATTCCGCTTGGTTACCCAAGTGGTTCCGTTTATGAATGCCCGTGTCCAGGGCCTGTACAAGTTGGGCCGTGATGGCGTTACGCCTACAGCTCGCGTTCTGTACAACACCGTGACCGGAAAACCTATTGAGCAAACGGACAAACAGAAAGCCGAAGCGTTTGGTTACACCACGCTGGCCGTAGCAGGCGCGTCTATGGCTTTGTACATGATCTTTAAAGACGACGAGGATTATAAAAAGCGGGACGAGTGGGACCGCGATAACTTCTGGTGGTTCAAGCTGCCCGGTATGGACTTCGCATTCCGTGTACCTAAGCCGTTTGAAATTGGCGCATTTGGAACAATGGCTGAGCGCACCCTGGAACAGATCATTGACCAGGAAGCAGAAGGCAAACAGTTTGGCGACAGTATCAAACGCATGCTGGGTGATACGTTTGCTTTGAATCCTGTGCCACAGATGTTCAAGCCAGTGCTAGACCTGTACGCCAACAAAGATAGCTTCACCGGCGCCCCAATTGAAAGCGCTGGCATGGAGCGCCTGTCCAAGCAAGAGCGCGCAGCTGACACTACCAGCCCGCTGGCCATAGCTTTGGGCGGTATGACTACCATCCTAGGTGAGAAGGGTGAGCTGTCCCCTGTCCAGGTGGACTACGCAATCAAGGCCTACTTTGGTTGGCTGGGTAGCACGGCGGCCGTCACCAGTCAGTACGCAGTCATGCCATTCCGTGATGGTGAATATCCTGATGCCAAGTGGTTGGACCGAGCCAGCCTGGGATTGATTAAGTCATTACCTTCTAATCAGTCGCGCTATGCCACGGCGTTCTATGAGAACAATCGTCAGATTAGCCAAGCCTTTGCTGACATGCGCCACTACGCTGAGTCCAATCAAACGGACAAGGTAATTGAAATCATGGAAGAGAAGGGCGACAAGATAGCCCTGGCTAAACTGTACGACCAGACGTCCAAGAAAATGGCTGCCGTGCGTAAACAGATTCGGGAAGTGAACGCCAACGAAGGGCTGTCAGGTTCTGACAAACGGGAAGAAATTGACCGCTTGAAGGAGCTGATTGGCATGTACGCTGAGCAAGCCGAATCAGTACGCAAATCTATTAAGTGAGAACTAAAGTGTATCGAGAACCAAAACGTTTCGGTTCTTTTTACATTTTGTAGTACTAATCACCACAAAAACAGGCGATGCCTTCGTCGTCTGGGTCAAACAAATCAGTTTGTTTTATAGCAAACTCTTGCATCTGAGCGTAGCTTGGTCGGTCATTTCTAAATGTAGCCCCGGTATTGCGAGCGCTGGATTGAGCGTGTTGCTCCATCTTGATCCACCAGTTGGCGCGCTCCGGCTTCTCCCGGATCAAGCTCAAGATTTGTTGAGCTGGTTTTAAAAAACATAGGTCACAGTTGCCGTGCATGGTTACGCCGTTCATGCTGGGTAGTTCCAGATCAAACGGCTGCTGGCGCCAGAAGTTTCCTACTGTTTCTTTTGTCACGCCATCGACAACCAGGGGTGTGCGGCTGCGGTGAATCTTCGCCGCTCTGCGTAGCTCGTCTGCCCGGATGCCGACCCAGTCTTCATTCTCCTCGTGATCCCATCCCAGGGATAGCAAGTAGTGATGAATGACGTTCAGCTTTAGGCGCACGGTACATATGCGCGCAACCGGATTGGGCAAGAAAGGCTTGCCGTTCTGATCTATGAGTTCAAAAAATGGCTGGCCATCCCTGCTGGCCGTATCAAATGTTACCCGCTTGAATCTTTGTTTGACATCTTCGTGGTGCGTGTATTCCAACCAGTTGATTTCCACGCCCCATTCTTTTGAGCAGCGATCAACGAACCGTAGCGTAGCTTCTTCTTCTTTACCTGTATTTGCAAAACAGATAATCGCTTCTTTTGGCAAGCTCATATCGTGAGCTTCCAGGATTTTCCATAGCATGTATGCCGAGGTGCGGCCGCCTGAAAAAGAAATGCACGTTGGTTCGGTGATGCGGTATGGGTTCATTGGCTGTCTAATAAACGTTCTATTGTGATATTCAAAGCATCCAGCTCGTCCATCTTTTTGATTGCCCATATACGTTTCTGACCGTGCCAGCCCATGACCGAGCCCTGATGGCAGTCGGTGCATAGGGCGACAGCGGTGTACTGCTGGTGTTGCTTTACATGATGCGCAGCGCTGGGGCCTGGCGCATCACATACGCTACATGGTAAAGCTTTTACCGCAGCCAGGTGTCTGCGTTGCTTGGCGGTTAGCTTGTTGTTCATGCGACATCTTCCTTTTTAATTAAGGTGCCGCAGATTTGGCAATGGTCGTAAGTGCCTTCGCTTTTATCTGGCCACTCGGCCTTGATCAGATGGCCGGTTTTGCTACACAACCAAATAATTAAATTGGCAATACTTGTCATAGCCGCTTTTCCCGCTCGGCCAGCAGCGCCTCTGCCATGTCAAATATGTCCTGGGCAGATTGCTGGTGGTCGGCGTGTACAAACGTGCGCAGCGCCACAAACCCCGCATACCAGTCCAGCATTGTAATTTCCTGGACAGATGGGTTGTATGGCGGCGGCGCCAGGGCTGCTATGCCTTCAGGCTTTTTTCTTGTTGCCATTTTCGCCCCCAATCTTTTCCGCGATCTGGTCGGCCAGGACTTCGGACATAAGTTCGCCGTGAACCGACAAGCTCTTGGCCCAAACGTCATCGCGTACCACTTTCATGGCTTCGCGTAGACCTTTGTTAAACCCAGCGTTAAAGGCGTCGTCGCCCTCGATGATCATGGTGATGGCATCACGCACGATTCCGCTGGCTTTACGGCCCTTTGCAGCGTCTTTTAGCTGATGGTAGATGTCCTCCCGCAGGTGGACCGAATAAGGGATTAGACGCTTTGTTTCCATGCTAGGTATTCCTGTTGCACGGCCATGTATTGTCTGGCCGCTTCTGGGTTATTTTTAAGTTCTGCGCGTGAGGCGATCTGGAATTCATCCAGCATCCACTGCCGGGCTTCTTCTTCGCTTTCGCTAAAGGTCTGGCCAGCTTGGCACAGAAACTTCTGAAAGAGTGGGTCACGGCACAGCATCCCGGCGCTGCGAACCAGGTCGCGCGAGTACTCATGCTCGCGGTTCATTGGTTCTTCTTGCGCGTTCAGCCGGACCATGACCACCTGGTACCGTGCCCCAACAAAGTCACGCAGAATATCTTCCGGTACTTCGTCGGGGTGGACGGACAAGGTCAACACGTAGCCGGTGCGATTCTGCGTCATCGCAATCTTGACGGCTTCAAAGTTGTTGGTCTTCATGGTCAGAAAGGTACGTCGCCGCCGTCGTCATACGCTTCAGCTTTGGGTGCTGCGCGTCGCTCTTGCTGCGGCTCTGCATCGCGGCGGCCGCCTTGCAGGGCTACATCACCCACACGAACATCCATGGACTTGCGCTTGCCGCCTTCTTTGTCAGTCCATTCGCGCTCAGATACGGTGCCGGACACGGTGACGGCTTGACCTTTGACCAGGTACTGGGACAGGGCTTCTGCTCGCTTGCCGTACAGGCTGCAGTTCCACCAAATGGTTGGCTTGTCTTTACCCTGGCCGTCTGC
The DNA here is from genome assembly GCA_963575685.1 of Gammaproteobacteria bacterium. Lineage (GTDB taxonomy): Bacteria > Pseudomonadota > Gammaproteobacteria > CAIRSR01 > CAIRSR01 > CAUYTW01. Next base: position 14,407 of record CAUYUB010000188.1, read on the forward strand.
TACGGAAAAATTGCACAAGGCATCGCCGTTGGCCATTCTTTTAACTTCTGCGTCTTTGCCGATGGTTCCGGCTACTGTAATTGAGTTCATGCTGCTTCCTTGTGTTTAGCTCTTGCTTCTTTAAATTCCGCCATGAGTTCGTCATAGCTGGCTGCGTCGGATACCTTGAGGTGATCAAAGATTGCGCGGTTAACTTTGAAGATAGACATTACATCTGCTTCGCTGCCGCACTGAGTCAGGCCCATGCGCGCCATGTCAATCACCAATGAACACCATTCCTGGATGTCGGTGCCTGGCTTGGCTGTAACTTTGAGCGACCAGGGTGCGTCGGCGCCTTCCATCTTGGCGGGTGCTGCTTTCTTTTCTTCTGCCTTTGGTAAAGCACGGACCACCGGTTTGGGTGGGGCGTCGCTGCCGGAGCTGGCGTCCAGGATGTCATGTTCGACTATCTCCATGGCCGTCATCCAAAGGTAGCGACGTTGGTAACTCAAAACGGCGCCCAGGTTTTGTATGGGGTGCGCGCCCTTTAGGTTAGCCTCGGCCATAGGGCTGGTTACAACGATCTGTGAGCCGTCTTCTGTGTCGGTGATACACAGAGTAGCGTGAGTAGCATCAAACGACACCACGCCGCACAGGCCTACATTGTTAAAGATGTTCTGAATGTGGGGGATGAAATCACCCAGCTCAAAATAACTGTAGCCCGCGAACTTGTTAAGCCCTGACTTCTTCATCTCTGTAGCCTGGAGTTTCACCCTGGCTTGCATTAGTTTTTTATGAACTGACATTGTTTTCCTTATGGGTTTACTTCGTTGACGATGCCGTGATTGGCTCTGATCCACAACATTTCGTGTACGGCCGCTGCGCCCGCAAGCACCAGCTCGGCTGCGGAATAGGTGGTCCGGTTAAATTTGGGATAGCCGGGCCCTACATACAGGTGGCAGTTGCGGTAATGCGGGACATAGGTCACATCCCTTAGCTTGTAGGCTGCTTGTGCCACCACTGGTGCGGCTTCTCCGGTATTGCGTTTCATTGTTTAATCCTTTGTGCTGAGTGACTGGGGTGGGCTACCCACTTTTCCCCCATTGCTTCGATGGCCGCTTTGGCCCTGGCTTCGTTGCGCTGGCGAATGGCTTTAAGTTCTTCTTCAATGGAAACAATATTGTCTTCACGGAAGAATTCTTTAATTTGGTCTTGTAGTTTTTGAAACATCATCCAATCCTCATAATGTCCACCGAGTTGGTGGTTTTGTTTTGGAAGGTGGTGCAGGAGTTTTTCCCATACGTGCTGACAAACCATGACGTTACGGAGTTTTGTATGTTGTGGATCCCGTATTTGTCTGCGGGGATAGAGACTGTATCACCAACTGCCAGGTTATTTACAAAGCTGCGCACATAGGCTCGGGTGTCTCCGTGCGGGAATTCACGCTTTGGTTTCGCGGGCGGCTCCGGCGTCTTGTCAATGGTGTTGCTGTACTTCATCCCATCTTTGGTGGTGATGACATAGTTGCATTCCATCTTTTCCAGGACGGCACTGACCAGGCCGTGGCGAACCCCGGCGGAATCGATCACAGAATAGGTAGAGCCAAGCTCATCCAAGACTGTCAGCGGGCTGCCGTGTAGTTCTTTGTCGGCGTCTACGATTGCAAAGGTGCAGCCTAGTGCACTGAGTGTTTTGATTGACCGCTCCAGTGCGGCCTTTTGAACGTCGTTCATTCTTTCTCCTTGAGGTAGGTTTGGTATTGATCACAGTACTGGGCGATTTGACAGAATCCTGAACACCGGGTGCGGTCGCCTTCACGCACCTCGATGCCATAACCCTTGGTCTTTGCGACTTCTAGGGTTGCCTCCGCTTCTTCGCGCGTCTTGTGAACGCTCTTAGCACGGGCGGCGCCGTCTTTCTTGACGGCATACATAGTGGGTTTTTCCCACATCTCTTCGGGGGTGCATTCAGAAATGCTCCCGCCTGTTTCTGCATCAAAGAAAGCTGCTTCATGCAAAGCTACGCGGGCTTTTACATAGGCTTCTCTTTCTTCAAATGACCATAACGGAATGTCTATTACCACAATCGGCGCTTGCGGGTAACCCTCGCGGGTCTTGGCGTCCCTACGCGACCAGTCCCGAACGATAGCGACGATCTGCGCCTTGCAAACTGGTTTCTTCTTAACGCTCTCAACCAGGTAGGCGTACAGGTTTAACTGGGAATGCCAGTCTTGTTTCTCATTCATCACGGCTCATGCGCTGGTAACTTTGTAGTCAGACAGAATGGTGCCGGCATCGGTCAGCTCTTGCAGGTCGATGGCGCCGGATATCTTCCAGCCATCCACCTCGGTATGGATGCGCTCTTCTACGATATGGTGGTCGTCTTTGCCATGCTCCAGGACGCCGTGAACAGCAGTCCCAAACAGGGACCAAACCATGTCGGCTGCGTCTTCTTCTATGTCGTCCCAGTGTTTACGTTTAAGCTGGACAACGCGGGGGCTATTGAGTAGTTCAGTGGCCGATATGTTTGCCTTGCCTTTGCTGTACGTGGGGCGCTTTAGGACGTTGACAATTGTCTCGGGTAGGTTGTAGTTGTTAGTGAGTTTCACGCGAGCCCCCGATCATGGATTCAAAGTGAGCTGCCCGGGCATAGACGCCGCGCACCAGCTCAATTGCTTTTGCCTCATCGATACGGTTTGCACTCATCAATGATGCGTATGCCATACCCAGGGCCAGGGATGCGACCATCCCGTTGTTATTTGTTTTGTCCATTGCGTGATCCACGAAATAGGATGCAAGCTCATAACCTGAATCCATTAGCTTTCTTGATTCTTCTTCCATTGCTTTCTCCTGACTGGTTGTTCTGTGTGTGAATGTAACAGGTAGGTTCATGTACGTCAACAGTTTTTTTATATCTGGTATAAACACCAATCAACATGAGGACTTTTGTATGCGACGAGCTGCCAGGCGCGACGACAATGAAAACGAAATAGTTCTATTCCTGCGGGAATGTGGGGCGTATGTGAAGCCGGTCAACCATGCCGGCCTGTTTGATTTGTTGGTGTACTACAACGGCCATACGCTTTTATTTGAAATAAAAGATGGGAGCAAAGCTGCGTCGGCGCGCGATCTGACGGCGGCGGAACAGAAGTTCCATGATGAATGGCCAGGTAATAATTTATTTATTGTTGCATCGGTAGAAGATGCGGTTGAAGTTTTAAAAAAATGTGTGTAATATGGAATCATTCCAGAGGGCTGGTTGGTTTGTTGACATTTGTTTCTCCTTTGATTGGTTTAGTGGCTCCGTAACTGGGGCCACTTTTTTCAGAGGAGCAATACGCATGGGTACTGGGCAAATCAGTTCGGACTGTCAACCGAAATTGTGATGCTAATCTGACAGGACAGTACCCAGCCGTGTTGGTGGAAAGTGGGTTAGCGCCGCTTGTTTTTCCTTTTTCGGTTTTTACACAAACACTGCTTCATGTGCCCACCAACAATTTACAGGAGCTGCTATGAAGATCACCGTCTATTCCAAATCAGCTTGCCCACAGTGCGACGCTGCTAAGAAACTACTCACGGCCAAGGGCATGGCATACGAAGAAGTTATGCTTGATGACGAAGCCGGCCGCATGGCTTTCTATGAGAAGTGCGGGCCCGCGGTACGTCAGATGCCGCAGATCTTCATCGATGACCAGCGTGTGGGTGGATTGGCTGGACTGCACCAAGCACTGTGCCAGATCACCCAAAATTCTGCAGGGGTATTGACAGGTCCTGCAACTATTTGATATAAACGAAGTGTTGCTGTCGGAGGCAATGACTTTGAGGCCGTTTACACATGCGTTCCGCTTTATCTAAGAGCCAGAGTAGTGCTTTTAGATAAGGCTCCGACCGGGCGCAGTTGTAAACGGCTTTTTTGTTTTCGGAATTGGACGGGTATCGGGTTAGCGCCGGTACAGCGCTCCTAAAAAAGTGGACGAAACACTGCTTCATGTGAACCGTCCAGTTCCACCTCCTACGGCAACCCTCAGAGCGGGTTAGCTAATAGGCCAATGTCGGGGCCGTACTCAAGAAACCGATGGCGCTTTAATAGACCCCCGGCGCCGCAGCGTTTCGTAGCGACTGCAGAAAACGACCAAGCAAACCGACAATCAGCGTCTGGCCCACGACACGGGCGGTCGACAATTGAATACGACGTTCCGCGAGCAGCAGGTTTCGACTGGCTGGTGACTTCCATATACCTACCACTAGGGTACAGGTCGGGAGTCTCGGGGGTCTACTATCGCTATTTATGCTGCCTGATACAAATAAACAGGAACAACCTGTTGCAAACTCTCTTGAATACGTGTATATTTGATTTCAAGTTTAAAGGAGAAGCGTATGACAAAACACGGCGGAGCTAGGATTGGCGCGGGCCGGCCGGCAACACCAGTAGATGTAAGAAGGGCGATTGTGCTGCGTAAACAGGGGTTTTCGTACCGACAAATTGCAGAAAGATTTGGGGTAACAACCGGAATTGTGCGGCGGGCAATCACAAACCAAACAAAAAAGGAATCCATATGAGAGAGAAAACAGGCGGCGCAGCATTCCCAACACCCAGGTTCATGGTCGATGATGAATCGCGGATCCTGGGCTTTTCAATTAACACCGATGGTATGTCGATGCGGGATTATTTTGCAGCCAAGGCGATGCAAGCATTGCTGGCCGGCGGCTCACACCCCAACCGTTATGAGCTGGCAGCCGATGCATACAAAGCAGCTGACGCCATGCTAGAGGAGCGCGACAAATGAAGCCAACCAACCGAGAGTTGTGCCTGGTGATGGCCATGTTCCAGTACAACTGCCGCAACGAACGTTTGATGTGGCAATGGTTATTTGAATGGGCTACCTGGGGCGAAGACATGGGCTGCTTTGTTGACGCCAGGCGCCCGATGCCGGTTCAGAAAACAACCCGCCGCAAATGGAAACATCTGACCAACGCCGAAACAACGGCCATCATCCAAAAGCTACCAACCTGGCAGACGGATCATCTAAATACATATTTGTTCAAGGTATTAATAGAGAATAAATTGAAGGAGAAAAACGCATGACCAACGATGAGCGCGAATTAGATTTGCTGGTAGCAGATTTAGAAACTGACGTTCGGCGCCTGAGAAACATTGAGCAAGCAGCCCGGGCCGTTGTTAAATCGTTCAGCAGCAGCATTGATTACAACACCTGGGACAAAGCCCTTGATGCGCTAGAGGCGGCGCTGAGGGAGAAGCCATGAGTGACTTGCTTTTAACTTTCAGTGCGATTGTTGTAACGATATGTGTCGGAATGATTTTGAATGCTATTCATGACTACTTTACCGATTGCCGCCACGAGTGGGGTACTTGGGAGCGTGAACAGGATACCGAGTATGCGATTGTGCAGTCGCGTGTTTGCAAGAAGTGTTTGATGCACCAAGTTCATCAAGCAAGAAAGATGGGTGATGGAGCATGACTTGGCCTTTCCCACCATTTCCAAATCCCAAGCACAAAGACCAACGCAAACCAAAGTTCAACCCAGAGAATGAAGAGGACGCACCACTATGAGAAAAGAACTAGGAAAGATTCAGAAATTTGACGTTGGCCTTGGGGGTTATGACGGTGCAATGTTTGGTATGTCAGTCACGTTAGGCGGTAAAGGTTGGGGTGTCGGTGACTTTGACGGGACATGGACACGCACTCCGGATGAGAATTGCCAATGGACATTGGCAGATCAGACCAAACATTGGGGCGAGATGTGCCGTCGTGTTGCAAAGCTGATGGAGCAAGCTAAGGTAACTTCATGTGCAGACATGGTTGGCATTCCTGTTGAGGTTACTTTAAACGGCAACAAGTTGGAATCATGGCGCATTCTTGAGGAGGTGTTGTGAACATTACCACCACTGACAAGTACGAGCTTGTTCTACACAACGTTCCGACCTGTGCCGTGTGCAATAAGCCTGTCGAGCGTGTCGAGTCCATGTACGACATAGCCTATGGCGGTAAGCGGTTTCGCGTGTACTGCCACGGCAATATGGAGGAGGCATTTCTTGACGATGTTTGGATTGAAGACTGCAACAGCATTCAGTTCGGTCAGGCATTCATTGACAAACTACCGCAGAAACAATTGGAGTCGAGATGAACAGAGAAGACATTATTCAGATGGCACGAGCAGCAGGGGTTCTAGATGATGAACATCGCTTTGAGTTTAATGATTACAAAGACCTGGAGTTCTTTGCCCATCTAGTTGCACAACATGTGCGTAAAACCATTAACGATGAAGCCAAGGCGAATCTGCAAGAATTACGCAACAACTTTGATGTTGAAAGCACATCACTGCGGTTGCACATGTGGTCACAGGAGAAGAAAGCATGACCAAGAAACAGAGAGCGTACCTACACATCATAACTTTGCCATTTGTTATTTCAGCGGCAGTTGAATTTTTACCTGCGTGGCTGTATTGGCCCGTTGGTTTGCTTGGTGGCATGGCATGGATTGGTGCTTGTGCAATATTGAATGAAAAGGATAGCGCATGACTGATGACGATGACATCCAAGAATACGCTCGCCCTTGTCAAAACTGTGAGTACCACAGGAAACGAGCACAACGTTGGCGTGATGAAGCCTACAAGCAAGCAGGGCATCCGTTGCCTGAGCGTGAAGATGACCACGCTTTGATAGATGCGGGACTGCTTAACTCCGATCTAGGTATGTTGCGAACAAGAGGAACACGCACATGGGTTGGGCTTACGGATGAGGAGATTTGGGGCGCAGTTAGTCGTATTGGAACATCAGACTCAGATGTAAACCCCTATGCAATACTCAAAGACGCACGAGCCATTGAAGCCAAACTCAAGGAGAAGAACAATGACTAAAAACGAAGCATTACGCATGGGCATGGATGCGTTGGTAAGCGTGTTGGCAAACCACAAAGGCGCACCTGTAGTGCCTTGGAATGATGCGCTTGATGCGATGGAGATTGCATTAGAAGTGAAGGACGAGCCTGTGGCATGGATAAGCGCTACAGAATTGTTAGTGATGCGAGGCAACGCACTTGGTGGGGCAAAGGATTGGCGTGTAAACCTTGGGCTTGAACCCGAAGAAGGTGACGTTGGTTTGTATACCACCCCACCACAGCGCACATGGGTTGGGCTGACGGATGAGGAGATTGATGATTTATCTCGCACGATGGTCAAGGGGAATAAGTCGGTGAACTGGCTTTGCCAAGCCATTGAAGCCAAACTCAAGGAGAAAAATGAGCAAACCAAAGACACCTGAGCCACTGTACAGGCAGTTCACGCCCGAAGAAGATCGTGGCAAGACAATGGTCAGCAAGTACTACCGAGTCAATCAGAACATGGATGGGTTGGGTGTCAGTCTTCATCCATACCTTGTCGAGTGCAACATACGAATTGACTTTGGCTTGGATGGTGGCATCTACAAAGTTGAGTGGAGCAACAAAATACTAGGAGAAAGAAATGAGCGAAGCACAATTAAACGTATGGGAAAAGGCGCTGGGCTGGCGCAAGCGGCAGATGATTCAGCGTCAGCTTGATCCCATCTCAAACAAGATTAGGAACGACGCCCTGGAAGAGGTAGCTAAGGAGGTGGACCATTTCAAAGCTTTTGAGAAGGACACCATGGCCAGCTTTGCCGCCTACGTCCGGGGCCTAAAGCGATGATCAAATACGACGGCTACGACGAAGCAATCATTGGTCCGGCCTACATTTGGCGGGAACATACAACGGTTGGGGTCCTGGTCTATGACGCGGAAAAGATTGTAGAAATACTAATGCGGGATGGATGCTCGGCCGAAGAGGCTAGAGAGTTCATTGAATTCAACATTGAAGGCGGTTACCTGGGGCTTGAAACACCCGTGCTGGTATGGCCTAACGACATATGGGATGAAGAAAATGATTGAGAAGGCATCAGCCGATGAGCATCAGGTGGGTGGCGACCACTATCACAAGATCGGCATCCAGCCCTGGGCCGTCATGGAATCTGTGCTTAACCGCCAGGAATTCATAGGCTACCTGAAGGGCAACATCATCAAATACAGCATGAGAGCTGGCCGCAAAGAGGGCACGGATGACGCTGCAAAAGCATTGCATTACAAGCAAAAGCTCAAAGAATTTATAGGTTTTGACGCACCATTTTAAGGGGATGAAATGTTAGATAGAAAAGAACTAGAACTGAAACTAATCAGGCTGGACGGCGGCACTCAGGTGCGCGCAGCAATCAAAGAAGAGGCGGTGATGCGCTACGCTACGGACCTGGAATGCGGGTCGGTCTTCCCTCCGATGCGGGTATTCTTTGACGGCACAGACTACTGGATGTCTGATGGCTTTCACCGGTATCACGCGGCCTTGCGCATAGGGATGGCCACATTCCCATGCGAGGTGGAAACCGGCACCCCCAGGGATGCCTTGTTCTTTGGTAGTAGTGCCAACAACCTGCACGGCCAGCCGATGGACAACGCCGACAAGCGCAAGGTCACTATGATTTTTGTAGAGGACTTTGAATGGGGTGAGTGGAGCAATGCAGAAATTGCCAGGAAGGTGGGCGTGTCTGCTCCGTTCGTTGCCAAGATGCGTGGGGAAAGCGCACCGGCCGTGCGGAAATACATTACACCCAAAGGCAAGGTGGCCGAGAAGCGTACCCCCGAAAAGAAAGATAAGCCAGCCAAGCCAGCAAAAGAAGCGCCGCTGATTGAAGCGCCCAAACCTGCCGATCCACCCGCGGTAGACCACCGCCAGGAAATGGTAGACGAGCTGATTGCTCAGAACGAAACGCTTAACGACCGCCTAGCTTTGAAAGCAATGGACGCTACGGCTGACGAGAAGAAGGCAGCAGCCGACCTGATTAAACAACTACGCGAAGAGATTCGTATTCTGAAGCTAGAGATGAATGCGGTTAAATCCAGCCGGGATAAATTCCAGTTGGAAAACGCGCAGCTCAAGCGTCAGATTTCCATGCAACAAAGACAACTTAAAGCCTACGAATAAACAAGGCCCAAGCCGGCGGGCATAGTGTGCCGGCAGCGGAGAAACAAATGAGTTTACAACTAAGGGATTACCAAGACGCTACCCTGGCAGCGCTACGCCAGGGATTCGCAGATGGAAAGCGCGCGCAGATACTGTACGCACCGACCGGAGCGGGCAAGACAGAGATGGCCATTGCTTTGCTCAATGCAACCAGGGGTAAAGGTAACAAGGCAGCGATGCTGCTGGACCGAATCATTCTGTGCGACCAGACCAGCGAGCGGCTGGAAAAATATCACATTCCCCACGGGGTTCTACAGGCGGGGCATTGGAGGTATCGGCCCTACGAAAACATCCAGGTATGCTCAGCTCAAACGCTGGAAAAGCGGGGCTCATTCCCTGGGCTGAATCTTTTAATCGTCGATGAGTGCCATACCACCCGGCAGCAGACCATTGACTTCATCAAGAACAATCCTGATGTGCGGGTCATCGGGCTGACGGCTACCCCTTTCACCAAGGGGCTGGCCCATGTGTATGACAACATCGTCAACACAATCACGACAAAGGAGCTGGTGGATCAGAAGGTGTTGATGCCTCTACGTGTCTTCATTGCAAAAGAAATCGACATGACCGGCGCCAAGAAGGTGGCGGGCGAATGGTCCCAGGCCGAGGCATCCAAACGGGGCATGCAGATTACCGGGAACATTGTCGAGGAATGGATCCGAAAGACCAATGAAATCTTTGGCGGCCCGCGCAAAACGATTGTGTTCTGTTCGGGCGTTGAGCATGGTGCAGACCTGGCCGCACAGTTTGCAGCCGAGGGTTATAACTTTGTATCGGTCAGCTACCGGGATGATGACCAGTTCAAGCGGGATGTGATTGAAGATTTTGCCAGGCCGGACACGGAAATACATGGATTGATTGCCACGGATATCCTAACTAAAGGCTTTGATGTCCCTGATGTAATGATTGGGGTGAGCGCCAGGCCGTTCAGTAAATCTTTATCGTCCCATATCCAGCAGATGGGCCGCATCATGCGCCGGGCTGACGGAAAAGAGTTTGCCGTTTGGCTGGACCATAGTGGGAACTACTTACGTTTCCAGGAAGATTGGGAAGCGGTCTATCACAACGGCGTAGACACCCTGGATGACGGGAAAGAAAAGGCCAAGAAAGAAAAGACAGAAGACGAAAAGAAGGAATCTAAATGTCCATCATGCGGGCATCTATGGCCGGCTGGTTCGGATACCTGTCTACATTGCGGCCATGTACGCGAGCGTCAGAACAAGGTGAGCAGTATTCCTGGGGTGCTGGAAGAGCTAGAAGGCATGGCCAGCAGGGATAACAAGCAAGCGTTTTGGGCAATGTGCCAGTGGCATGTGAAGTTTAGGGGATGGTCCAGCGGCCGTGCTGCCCATTGTTACAAAGATAAATTTGGCGTATGGCCCAGGGGTTTGGTTGATACGGCGGCGCCACCGGACATGGCGTTTGAAAAGTTCGTCAAGAGTAGGCTGATTGCGTATCTAAAGGGGAAAGGTAAATGACCGACCTGATTAGCTATTGCAAGCTGCATGGAATCCTGATTGACAGTCCTCCACCGATTGGATACTGGCGCCGATACCCAACGGATGACCACCCCAACAGTAGGAACGGAGCGGTCAAGTACATGGGAACCCATGCGTTCGTTCAGAACTGGGCGACCGGCACGGAGGTAGCGGTCTGGCATGCGGATGATCTGAAGCCGGCTGATGTTGTACGCATACAGAAGCAAGCCAATGATGCCGAAGCGCAGCGACAGAAGCAGGGGAAAGAGGCGGCCAGCAAAGCTGCCTGGATTCTTGATCAATGTCAATTCGGTAGGCATGACTATCTGAAAGCGAAAGGTTTCCCGGAAGAGCAGGGGAATGTGTGGGCGTTTAATGGTCAGCAACTGTTGGTCATTCCGATGCGGTCGGATGGACATTTAGTGGGTGTACAGTTAATCGACGAGCTAGGCGGGAAGAAGTTTCTGTCCGGCCAGCGCACGAGCGGGGCTGAGTTTGTGTTCAACAACAAAGGGATGCACATCCTGGTCGAGGGGTATGCCACGGCGTTGTCTATCCGGCTGGCCTTGTCTCAACTGAAGCGTCGTTATACGTTGCATGTTTGCTTCAGCGCGGGGAACATGGTGAAGGTGGCTGCCAGGTTGCCGGCTGGGGTGGTCATTGCTGACAACGATACCAGCGGCACCGGCGAGCGGGTGGCCAAGCAGATCGGATGGCCGTATTGGATGAGCGATGTCGAGGGAGAGGATGCCAACGACACGCACCGGCGGCTCGGGTTGTTCAAGTTTTCCCAAAGCCTGACCCGGTCAGTTGTAATACTCTGAAATCTGAATGGGCCGGACCGTGAAATCTTTTGGGTATTCACGTTCCAGCTCTTTGATGCCGGTCATTATCTCGATGCCCAGGTCAAACGAAGCCTGACCCAGGCCTAGATAATCGGCCGATACAGTAACGACGCCGTCCTCCTCATGTAGGAAGATTGCAAATAGTGTTGGGCGCTTCTTCATGGATGCTCACAATCTTAGTTTGTTTGCCGTCTATGGCATCATATTTCAAAGCCAGGTCGGTGACCAGCCGGATGATATCTAACCGGCTGGCCGCCTCCATTGTCAGCGTAACTTGATGCTCGCGGATGATGGTTATCCAAAACTTCACGACGTCCACCAGGCCACCAGCAGCAGGGCAAAGCCCAGGCCGATAGCCACGGCCGTGAGAATATCTAACGCGGTTTCGTAACTTTGTTTCATTACGCGCCCCCTGTCAAATAGTCTTCAAGATTAGACACGCGGCGCTTTTGCTCTTCTATAAATTCTTCCAGGTTTTTAAATTCGTCAAACTCTTTAAGCTTGATGCGTTGGCAGTCCAGCTTTTCCAGCAAATCGCATAAATCAAAATAAACACATTGGACATCTTCAATAATTGCGTTGGGTGTTGACATGTTTTTCTCCTTACCAATTTGCATATTTCTTGAACGCCTTTTTGTATTCGGCGTAACTCTCAAACGGCCCGTTGCGTAGGCAATGATTCAAGAATAGTTCATCCATAAACCAGCCCTGTGCCAGCTCATCCCCTGATCGGCCCAGGTCTTTATATTCCTCGCCGTTGTAGTACTCGGCCAGGACCATCTTCACCTCGGGCCATTGAAAGCGCCCCCTGGCGGTTTCCACCAGGCCGACACCGGCAACCCGGCCGTATCCGTCATAGGACCCGGTGAATTTTTTGCCATTGGGCAGCAGGGCCACCACCTGGCTAAGCCTGGGGATATCCTTCATGTCGGCGACGATTGGAAGGTGTGTTTTTGCGCATGTTTTAGAAAAGAAACCCATAATAAATTCTCCTTTAGATTGATGGAATAGTTTGTAATTTGCGGCTGGTCGTAAACAGGGAGCCGGCGCCGTTGCCTTCGTCGTCGCGGCTTGGATAAAAACGCAGACCATTGTCTAGCGTAATGATGAGCGGGCGGTGGTGCCAATCTACTTCATTGGCGTCCTCTTCGGTCATGTAATCAACGGACACAATGCGGCGCCCCACCAATAATTCAGCGGCGGCTTTGGTCCAGCGGTCTTGTATGTCGGTCATCGGATGGCCTCCTTCAGGCGGTTAATCGGTTGTATAAGTCGTTGATTTCTTCATCGGTGCAAGTGGTGAAACCTCCTTTTGCAAAAAATTCTGTCACTTCGCGCACTAGATTTAACTCCTCACCATTACCCAAAAACCAATCAATTTCGTTTTGGGTTAGCGTGAAAATCTTTTCTTCTCTTGTTGTCATCGGATGAACTCCTAGTTGTTGTCGATTAGTTCTAAGGCCTGGGCCTTGCATGTTTCTACCTGCTCGGGCGTCATGCCGCGGGCGAGCTGCTCGGCCATGGCGACACAAGCGCCGGCGCGTTTTCTATCAGGCGCGGTTATCGCTAAAACCAGCGCGAGCGTGAGGGCGTGGGGTTTGTTCACCGGATGAACTCCTAGCCCCGGCGCGCTTCTGCGCGGCCGGTTTCGATCAGGCGGCGGGCCTCGGCGCGGTCGTCGATCCGTTCCGATTCCAGCATGCGCCGGAGGGTGCCGGCCTGGGCTATCGTTTGGGCCGGTGTCTTTGCGAGCTGGTACCGGGCGCCGGCGTTTATATAGTCTGCTTCGGGGTAGTTCATGGTTTGCCTTTCAGTTGGTTAAATGGTGCAGCATCCGCAGCACGGCGCGTCAAGGCACCGGCCTTTTTTGTTTCTGTAAAATTCCCGGCCGCTAAAATTAAAAACATCACTAACCCTGGGCTGGTCCGTTGTGAAGCTCAGGCGGTCGTCGTCGGGCTCCAGCTCGGCGGTCCTGGTGTCGGTGTTGTAGATAATAAAATCCCCGGGGTTTATCCGGGCGCCGGATAAGCTGCATTTGCCTGGGTACTTTGCGCGCATTTTTTTAAGCATGTTCAACCTTTCAAAATTGGGATAACCCGGCGCGCCTTGGCGTCGGTCTGTTTTGCTTTGCTGCCATGGGCCCGGAAACCTACAATAAAAGCGCGGTCGGTCCGGCTGCACCATGGCTGGAAATTTCCGCAGCTCTCACACGTTGCGCCTTCGCGGGTTTGTGCCTGGCAAATCACAATCTGCCGGCCTTCGGGCGTGTAGCTAATTTCGGGCGTGTCGGTTGGCACAATGCAAGCCACCGGGCCGGCGTTTAAATTGGCCAGCTGATCGGCGTGCCCGGCGTCGTCGGCGCTTAGGTTTATTGTGAAGCCCCAGGCGTTGGCGTGTCGTATCCAGGTTATGGCGTCGGGGTGGTGCTTGTGCGTGTATGTAAACCCGCGGCGGCCTTTGTTGGCCTTGACTATTTCCCCCAGCTGGTAGGCGTCAATCGTCGCGCCCTGGCCTGGAAGGTCCCCGGCGACGTTCATCCGCCACACCTGGCCCGGCGGTAGGCTGGCGATTGCTTTTGCATGGGCCCGGATATCGTGGCCGCGTTGCTCGACCTTGTCCCAGGTCATGCGGGTGTAAAAGTCTTCACCGTAGCAGTCCTGGCCGTAGTGGCTGCAGCTGGGCGGGCATGAGCTGCGCACGCTATAGGTGACCGGGATTGGGCCGGTTTTGCGGTTGCTGCTGCTGCGGATAAAGTGGAATTGATTCATTTTTTAAGCTCCAATATTGACGAACAAAAAGCGGTCGGAAATAAACTTTTCAATCTTTGCCAGGCTTTCGGCGCGCTGCTTGGCGCGGGCCTTGGCCTTGGCGCGTTTGTTGGCTGCGTGTTCCCTGCATGCCTGGCGCCAGCCGGCGGCATATCCTGGAGGATTCGGGGCTAACTTGTCGAGCTGGTCCAGGATGCGGGCCGGGCAAGCGTAGGCGTGGGGGCCGCAGTCTTCGCTTAAATCTTTGTAAAAGAATTCAGTCAGTCCGTTGCGCTGCTTGCGGCGTTCGGTCATGCAAACCAGGCCGTAATAGTGGGCGGCGCCGGCCGGGTCGGTGCGTTTGCTGATTGCGTACCAGGTCGCGCCGATTGTCGCGGTGTCGGTTATTTCCCAGCGGCTGCCATCGGTGCCGGCCTGGGTGAATTCTCGGCGCAGCACTTCGTCGGTGGTTGCGGTGG
>CAUYUB010000189.1:0-3533 GCA_963575685.1 Gammaproteobacteria bacterium
AAAATCGTATCCATTAATCGCATCTTCTAGGGTGGCCAGATCTTCAGGCGCAATATGGTATGCCAACTGGGTACGATGGGTGAGCAGAAAGGCGGGGGTATCTCCATCGCTGTTGGCCAAAAGGTGACGCAGTTGTCCAAGGGCAGCGGTCGCAACCGCTACGGAGTTGGTATCCGGTGCAGTCGTATTTGGGGGGGAATCCGTAGTGGTGACTACCGCTCGGACAGCAGCGACCACCTCTGCCAGGGTCGTCGCAAAATCGGCAAGCGTTGTCGCCAATGGCAAGGGGTCCGGTGTTCCCTTGAGAATCTCTTCCAGTTGCGCCGCCCGCGCCGCCAATGGCATCGCCCCCAGGTTGGCAGCGGTCCCCTTGAGGGTATGGACAATGGCCCGCGCCCGGTCATTCTCGCCGCGTGTCACCGCCGTATGGATGGTGGTCGCTACGTCTACCTGTTGCTCGACAAATTGTTTCAGAATGGATCGGTAGAGTGCCCGATTGCCAGCCACGCGTCGTAACCCATTCGCCACTTCAATACCGGCGATGACCGGCAACTCGTCTTGTTTTTCCCCGATGGGAGCCGGTTTCTCTATCTCTTCCGGCACGTTGGATGTCCGCGTTCCGGGCCGCGGTTGGTACCAGCGTAGCAGCGTCTGGAATAGGCTATCGGGGTCAACGGGTTTGGTCAGATGGGCATTCATGCCTGCGTCCAGGCAACGCTGACGCTCCTCGGCTAAGGCATGGGCAGTCATGGCCAGGATCGGCAGGTTGGCGAGATGAGGATAGGTGCGCAATCGGCGGGTCGCTTCGAGACCGTCCATTACCGGCATCTGTACGTCCATCAATATGAGGTCATAGGTAGGCGGATCACCTGCCGCCAGTACCAAATCCAGGGCCTCTTGCCCATTATTGGCCACTTCCACCCGGGCGCCAGCCCCTTGCAATAGTTCCACGGCGATCTGCTGATTGATATCGTTGTCCTCCGCAAGCAGTACCACCATACCCTTCAAATCGTAGATTGCGTCGGTTTTGCCTGAGAAATGCTCCGCCCTGGAGTGGGGGCTGGCCTGATCGAGGTGCGGTTCCCCGTCGTTAAAGGTTTCGACTAGGGTATCTACTAGAGTTGAACGGCTGACCGGCTTCATCAGAAAGGCCTTCACCCCTGCGGCGGCAGCCTCGTTGCCGAGTTGCTCGCTGGTAAAGGCGGAGACCATGATGATCGCCGGTTTGTGAGTGAGGCTGGAAAGGTCGTTGATGCGCCGGGTGACTTCAATACCATCCAGCTCCGGCATCTGCCAGTCCATGAAGACCACATCAAAGGGGGCGGTCCCGTCCATCTGCCGGATCGCAGCAATCGCTTCGGTCCCGGAGGATACGGCATGGATGCGGAAGGGTAGGTCGGCGAGCATATCGACGAAGACCTCACGGACCGAGGCGTTGTCATCGACCACCAGTACCCGCAGGTCATTCAACCGTTGGGGAAGTACGCCACGTTTCCGTCGGATCCCGGCACTTGCTGCGAGCCAGACGGTAAAGGCAAAGGTACTGCCTACTTTGGGCACGCTTTCTACCCAGATCTGGCCTCCCATCATTTCCACCAAGCGTTTGCAGATGGTCAATCCCAGGCCGGTGCCGCCGTAGCGTCGGGTCGTCGAGTTGTCGGCCTGGACGAAGGGCTGGAAGAGACGAGTAGCCTGTTCCCCGCTCATGCCGATGCCGGTATCGGTGACCGAAAATTGGGCCTTGATCATGTCCCCGGCGCGTTCACGGAGACAGCCGGTGAGATAGATCTCGCCATGCTCGGTGAATTTGGCGGCATTGCTCAACAGATTGGTGAATACTTGCGCCAGTCGAAGCGGATCGCCACGTAGCGGCAGCAGCAGTTCCTTTGAGATATCGACCACATATTCGAGATTATGCTCATTGAGCCGATGCACGATGACGGTATTAACATTGGCCAAGACATCTTCGAGATCGAATTCGACCATTTCGAGGGTCAGTTTACCGGACTCGATTTTTGAGAAGTCCAGAATATCGTTGATGATGCCGAGAAGCGCGGTACCAGCATTGTGGATTTTGCCGATATAGCCGCGTTGTTGGGGAGTTAGGTCGGTTTTTAGGCAGAGATGCGCCATTCCGATGACGGCGTTCATCGGCGTGCGGATCTCGTGACTCATATTGGCGAGGAAGCTACTTTTGGCGTCGTTGGCCTCCTCGGCGGCCGCCTTGGCCCGGGCCAGCGCCGCATTCATCTCGACCAGACGCTGATTGGCCGCGGCGGTATCCTGATAAGCAGCACGTTTGGCGTGTTGCGAGCGCCACGCGAGGTAACCGAGGAGCAGTACCAACGTCCAGCCCAGCACCGCCACCGTGGAGATCTGGTTACGACGTTCAATCGACAACCACTGACGGATATCCTGGAGGAAGAACAGTCGCCAATCACCTGCTGGGTCACCCCATTGGACCGTGGTGCTTGCCGACGCAAAGGTGGCACCATCAATGAGGGTCTCTTCCCCGTCCGGATCGAAAGGGAGCTGCTGCGGGGTTTTGTTCTCGAACAGACGACCGAATTGACGAAGGGCGGCGATGGCGGTCAGCCGTTCCGGGGTTGCCGGGCCAACCAGGTTCAGGGTTAGATTGGCACGGTTGGCGGCGAATACCACTCCTTGCGGCGACACCAGCAGCGCAATCCCTGACCAAGCAGCAAGTACGGCGTCGATCTCGTCGTTACCGACCTTGAGCACCAGCGCCCCCAACGGCGGCGAGGCACTATCGCGGCGCACTGGAGCAACGTAGTAGAGCCCGGCACGGTTGGTGGTGGTGCCTACGGCGGGATAGACATTGGCAATACCGGCCATTGCCCGCTGGAAGTAAGGACGGAAACGTACATCGGTACCGGTACCGGAGCGACCATGGGCGGCACTGTAGGCAACGATCCGACCCGCGCCGCTGACCACAAAGACCTCGCTGTAGCCACTCGCCAGACGGAACTCAGCAAGGCCCGCGAGGACCGCAGGGTTGTCCGGCGGATGGATTCCACCGGCAGTCTCGCGGACCTCAACACTGAACAGACCCATGATGGTAACTGCGCCGATGAGCCGTCCCTTTACGGTCAGGTCTTCGAGCCGTTCGGCGGTTTCATGGACAGCACGTCCCAGTGCAATCCGTCCCTCTCCACGGGCAACCCACTCGACCAATTGTACGGAAAGAATGGTCAGCAACCCCACCAAAACGGTACCGATTCCCAATCCCAAAATACCGGTACGAATGGTGGTAGTTATACGCCAGCTCACGATAGTTCCCCCTCTGTCGAGGGACACGATCTGTCAGGAACGGGTGGGTGTCAACTGGTTGTGGTCGGCTCATCCACTATGCGTCGATCTTGCAACGCATTTGCTCACCGCTAAGGAACGGTAATTTACTACTTGTGCAGTGGAAATATTAGGAGTGCAAAGCTTGCTTTGCACGTGCAATGCAAGCCTCTCAACCGTGGGTTGAAACCCACGGCTAAATTCATTACGCCGCTACGCGGCGG
>CAUYUB010000190.1:0-3524 GCA_963575685.1 Gammaproteobacteria bacterium
ACTCGCTACTGGGGTGTAATACTTCAGCACATCAAGGATGAAGCCCTCCTGAATTGCTTGCTTCATTGTGTAGCTGTGAAAGGGGCGATGTTTTACCTCGTCGCCCTCGGAATAGGGCACGCCGAAAATCTCCAGCGTCTTATTTTTGGGTGTGGCGGTGAAGGCGAAATAGCTGGCATTCGGCAGCAGCTTGCGCGATTCGATAATGCGGTTGATCTTGTCCTCGCTGGTTTCGTCTTCCTGCTCCGTGCTGCTTTCGGAGAGCGCCATGTTCATCGCCGCCGCCGTGCGTCCGCCCTGGCTGGAGTGCGCCTCGTCAATAATGATGGCAAATCTCCCGCCGCGATGCGCCTCGCCAATGTCGTCGAGCACGAAGGGAAAAGTTTGCACGGTGGAGATGATGATCTTTTTGCCGTCCTTGAGAAATTTTGCCAGTTGTTCTTTCTTGGAGCTGCCCGCGCCTGTCACCGTGCCGATGAGGCTGCTCACTTGGGCGAAGCCTTTGATCGTTCGGCGGATTTGTTGGTCAAGTAGGCGGCGGTCGGTAATAACGATGATTGAGTCGAAGACCTCCACCCCATCTTTGCGTAGCCCGACCAACTGGTGCGCCAGCCATGCGATGGAATTCGATTTGCCGCTGCCCGCTGAATGCTGGATCAGGTAACGCCTGCCCACGCCGTGTTCCTGTACATCTGCGCAGGTTTGCCGTACCACGTCGAGTTGATGGTAGCGCGGGAAAATCTGCACCTGTTTTTTCTTGCCGGTCTTCGAATTCACTTCCTCTACGATCTGGGCGTAGTTCTCCAAAATCTCCGTCAGTCGCGCTGGGGTGAGGATGCGCTTCCAGAGGTAATCGGTCTTGAGTCCGTCCGGGTTTGGCGGATTGCCCGCGCCATCGTTCCAGCCCTGATTGAAGGGCAGAAACCACGAATCCTGCGCCATCCCCTTCGTGCCTTTGAGCGCACTACACATTCGCACCTCGCTATCGTCCACCGCGAAATGCACCAGGCAACGGCCAAAGGAAAATAGTGTCTCGTGGGGGTCGCGGTCGCGTTTGTATTGCTCTACCGCATCTTCGACCGTTTGTTTGGTCAGGCTGTTTTTCAGTTCAAAGGTGATCAGCGGCAGGCCATTGATAAAAGCGCACAAGTCCAACGACCGCTTGGTTTGCTCGCGACTGTAATGGAGCTGACGGGTGATGCTGAAACGGTTGGTGGCATGACGGGCCGCCGCCTTAGCGTTCTCCGCCGAGGGCGTGCCGTAGAACAGGTCAAAACTCAGCGCTTCGTGTTTGATGCCCTTGCGGAGCACATCAATTACCCCGCGCCGGGTGATCTCCCCTTGCAGGCGGGCGAGGAACTTTTGCCGCGCCATGCTTTTCGTTTCGTGGTAATCGTTGATGCCGAGCTTGGCGTATTCCTTCGGCTGGCTGGTGTGGAGAAAGGTGAATAGCTGTTCGATATCTATCGCAAACTCGCGGTCATAGGCCGCCGCCGTCCCGGCAAACCAACCGCTGCCACCGTTGGCGGGTGCAGTTTCGGCCACGAACGTTGCCGCGTTGGAGGCCAGGCCATCCGTGCCGGTCATGTGACGCATGATGAGAGTTTCGAGCCCTTTTTCGCTGGTGTCGGTTTTGCTCACGTTTTTACTCGGTTTCTAGTGCGGGCTTTGTTTTAACGGCCATTTGCACTCGGCCAGTAGTTGCTTCCAATCGCCCGGAGGGTGGCCGCTTTCCAGCATCTTGCGAAACACCCGATAGGCGTCGTCACTGCTCTCGTAGGCACGCTTGGTGTCCTCGTCATTAACCCAGGCAAACACAATCACCCTGGCCTGAGCGTGGTAACGGAAGAACAACCGGTACTGCTGATAGAACTTAGCTCTGAGCCAATACTTATGTTCATCGCCAAGGGTGTTGCCTTGCCGGTATTCCGGTCGTGTTGGGTCTTGCGGGACGACATCGAACACCAGCTTGGCAATCGCCGCCAGTCGCTTGCAGGCGTTCTTCGTCACATAACCAACGGGGTCCTTTTTCTTGATTCTCTCCACTTGCAAGGTCAAGGCTTCAAGCTGCGCGAGGAAAAGCGGATGAGCGAAAACCGTCCAGCCGTGGATAACCACCGGAAAAGGTGGACTGATGCTCATTCATCGTCCGCCGACAGCGCGCCATCAAAATCGACCTCGATATCGCCGACCAGAGACTGAATGCGCTGCACAAATTTGGCATCAATGGCCTGCAAGTGTTCTGGATGATCGGCAAGATCCTTGGCCAAGAAGCTCAAGAACTGGCCGAGTACAGGATCTTTTCCTTGGATACGAAACATTGCCCTCAGCTTTCCGGTGGAAATCAGTGGTTTCAGTATTTTGTAATCTTTCGATTCGTGGCGGATGCGTCCCGCCGGGATTGCCGGACTGATACGGAGCCTCTCAGCAAAAGCGAGCACACTTTCCGATGACGAGTTATTGGTTAGCTGGGCCAATTTCCATTCCGCTTCAGGAATTAGTGCCTCCGAGGCCAACTTGTCTGCTTCTTTCTCGCATTTATCCTTTCCTCCCTCTTCCGTCATGTCATCGAAAAAAACGTCCATTCCGTCCTGGTCTAGGTGCAGGGCGACATGAGCCAATTCGTGAAAAAGGGTGAACCAGAAATTGTCTAGTCGGTCATGCCGCAGTGTTAGTGCAACCACAGGGGAACCATCAGGCAGTTTGATCGCGGCTCCGTCGAGGTGCGTCTTGGGTAGGTGCCGTTCGAGGATGACATGGATACCGTTTTTGTTGAGAAACTCCCTTGCGAGTAGCGGACCAGATTCCAAGTAGCTCAGATGCGCCAGTTCGCGGAGAAAACCTTCCGTCACCGTGCCCGGCTTGTAGGTGGCGGGCAAGCGCTCGGCAAGAGCCAGATTCGCCACGCGGATACGCCAAGCCATCAAAGCATAATCATCATGATGACCACCATCCCGAACATGCTGGCGGTTTAGCGCTGGGATACAAGCATTCGGCCCAAGATCACCAAAGAAGCGATTCAGCAAACCTTCGCATTGTTCCTTCGCATCCGTTAACGAACCCTGAAAATCAGGAAACCACCTGCGTTTTACCATCTCCGCCAGTGGGAAAAGCCTGCCCTGTTGGAGAAGGGCATCGGAGGGCAGAGCCGCGCCCTCCTTTTGTAGCAACACCTCGGCGGGAATGCCCAATTTCACCAGATTGCGGATCATGCTCAGGCTCAACGCGCGCTTGCCCGCAAGTACTTCAGAGACTTTGGAGGCGCTACCGATGTAGGGGATCAGATCTCTAGCTTTTAGCCCTTGTTGTTCCATGCGAAATTTGATGGCATCCACTGGACTCGGCAGGTCCATGGGATATGCCTTCTCCTCGTACATCTCGATCAGTGCCGTCAGCAATTCAGCTTCGTCCCCTTCGGGAGTGCCAGGCTCTGCCTCGAAGATGGCATCCAGCCGCGCCAGTGCGGCTTCGTTTTCGGCCTCGGTTTTGATCAGTTTTAGTTTCATTACACGGTCTTCGCGTTG
>CAUYUB010000191.1:0-3524 GCA_963575685.1 Gammaproteobacteria bacterium
GTTGGGTACTTCTATGTATGGGCCGGTGACGGTGTGGGGATAGATGGTTATAAATTGTGGGGGGGTCAATGCCCCGCCCGCTGCGGTTATACGTGCCCGCACCCAATAGGCATTGATGCCATTGATGGCCGTTGGTACCCAAGTGGCAGGTGGCGCCCATGAGATTGAGTTGTAGCCACCCGTGAAATTGCCCATCGTTGTGTAGGTTGTAAGCGGAATCCACGCCCCACCCCAATATTCCCAAGCCAGGCCGGGGATGGTGTTGGCGGCGATGTGATCCATTACAATGGACGAAAACGGCCCGCTGTCAGCCCCCGCCACGGCAATCCCAAAATAGCAAATATCACCCGCTGCCATCGCAGCCGGGTAAAACGCAACGGGTAGCGCAGCCCCTAAAAGATTAGCACTAAACGACGGCACCGACGCATCGTAGTAATAGACGTTCGTGAGTTGGTTCCATGGTTTTTTGTTGGTAAAAAATGGAGCCGGTGCAGTTGCGAGATTGTTGTAACAAGCGGCTGGCAGCCCGTTCTTCTTGCTTGATGACCAGTCGGGTCCAACGGTTACAGCACACTCGCCAGCAATGGATGATACCCAAAATCCATGCTCGATGATCAGGTTGATTTCATCGAACACGGACGGATTAGAAAAGAACGGGGATGCGAACGGGTTATGATCGTTCGGTACTCGAAAGTCACGGATCAACGTAAAGCGTGATTTTGTCTCGCAAGACGCCCGTGTTTCAATCCTACCGGCTCGGTAATCGGTAGTCCAGTAGTCGACCGCTTTTTGTAGCAACATTCGCAGCGTGCGAGTTTCGGTGATGGTGTCATCTTGACTTTGAGTGCTGATTGCTAGGGTCAACGTATCGATCACATTATCATAACGCCGGTAGGTAAGCTGCCGATTATTGATGAGCGGGGGGTTTGCCCACACCCCGCTCCCTTTTGGAGCAGGCGCGGATGGGTTCCAGCTTTTGATCCGGATGGCGTCCAATGAGCCAGCCATCGAGATTGTATTTGTGCCGTCTGAAATCAAAAATAATGGTTTGCCCATATTTTATCCTGTCGCCATCGCATCTCGAACCGTCTGGACAATTAGCGCCTGCAAAAATGCTACGTCCATTTGCCCGTTGACCGTGGTCGGCATGTTGAGGTTGAGCGTTGAATTATTCGAGACAGACGATCCACCACCAGCGCCGCCTGCGATTGGGCCAACGGAAAAGCCGGTATTCAGTTTGCCAACCTCGGACGTTACCGCCCCGAGCGCATCCGCAATCCCGACCAGGCTGACCTCAAACGGGGATGGGGAGTTGCCCATTATAGCCGGTGGTATTGAAACGCCAGATAGTTTATCAATCAGGGTTTGCACCCAATCGATAACATCCTGAATTTTTTTGCTGATGCTCCCGAGGGTTGTTTCAAGTGCTCCCAAAACATTTTTTACAAAATCGCCGATAGCCGGCCCGACTGTTACACTCAGGATCGTCCCAATCTTTTCAAATATTGGGTTCAGGTTCGTGCTGATGTAATCCCATATTTTTGTCAGTGCCGGGAGCAGGTCTTCATTCCAAACTTTTGTCAGTGCTGTAATCGCCAGGGTCAGCGTGACGTTGAACAGTTCTCCGATCTTTACAAAAATAGGAACCAGATAAGTATTGATCCAATCATACACCGTCAACAATGCGGGCTGAAGGGTGAGCGTCCAAAAGTCAGCAAGCGTCTGAATGGCGGGCGGAAGGGTGGTTGCGATCCATGTCCAGATCGTCGTAAGGGTTGGGATCAATGTGCCAGTGACCCACGCCGCCACCGCCATGATTGCAGGCAAGAGAGTTGTAGTCCAGAAGTTTGCCAACGCAGAAATGGCGGGCGGTAGGTTCGTTGCCAGCCAATCAAATAATACCTGCATGGCCGGGAACAGCGTGGTCGTCATCCAATCCCCAACCACCACCAGAGCCGGATATAGAGTTGTAGTCCAGAAGTTTGCCAGCGCCGTAATGGCGGGCGGTAGGTTCGTTGCTATCCATGTCCAGACCGTTTGCAAAACTGGAACGAGAGTCCCGGTCACCCAATCGGCCACGGTCATCAGTGCTGGTACAAGATTTGTGGATGCGGTACTTGCCAGATCGGTCAATGCTGGCTGTAACCATGCCGTGAACTGCTCAATCAATGGCGGCAAAACGTTCATCGCCAGATCGGTAAACGTTCCGATCAGCGGGGTCAGCGCAGGAATGATCGCATTCCCGATGGACTCTTTCATGTTGTCCATTTGGTTATTGAAGATGGTTAGTTTTCCGCCAAACGTATCGCCCATCGCCGCAGCAGTCCCACCGACTGACTTTGCTACTGCATCCAAGATTATTTGTTGCGCCCCGGCCTGGTCGCCCGCATCGACCATCGTTTTGATCATGTCCTTTTGTTCGTCGGTCAGCATCACCCCGGCCCGTTTGAGCTTCCCAGCAGCGCCAACCGGGTCTTCCATCGCCATGCCTAACGCCTGGGCAGCCCCCGCCGCATCGGTGCCCATCGCCGCCGCCATGTCCAAAGTTGCCTGTAGCGCATTCGGAAAAACATCCTTACCCAGGCTGGTGTATTTGAGCAAGACCGATGATGCGGAAACTACCGCATCATCGGTGAACTCAGTTGTATTTTGGTAGGCAGTCGCCAGGGCGTTTACATCTTCCGCTGTTATCCCAGCGGCTCCGCCGGTTGAATTTATGACCGTGGCGAGTTTTACTTGCCCACGTTCGGCGTCACTCGCCTCGGTGATAAAACTTCCAATCGCCCCAACCAAATCTTTCATCGCCCCAAATGCAAAGTCGGTGATCTTTGCGCCCAACTCTAAGATAGCGCCGTCAATAATCGAAAAGCCGCCAGCCATCCCAGATGACGCTGACGAAGTCTCGGAATCCATCTCGCCCATTTTGGCGATATAGTCCGATGATCCTTTTACAAAATCGGCGTCATCTAAAACGGCTTGTAAGCCGATTTGGTTCTCATCCATTAGTGTCGTCTCCGCCTGGCTGCTTTATGCTTCGATTTGCGTTCTGCTATTTTCGTTGAGTGTTCTGTCATCTGGGATATGGCTAAATCATGAGCCATCATCACGCCCAGGTCGTCGCTGTCTTTGCATAGTCCAAACTCGCTCGGGCGTATTTGCCACTCGTGGCAGGTGTGAACAGCCGTCCAAAAACTGGACGCCTTCCAGTGGCCTGATTTGCTTTCGACTAAATCTGCGAGCGCATCTCCGTCATAACTAATTTGGAAAGGAGTCGAGCGCCGCCGCCACAACCTCCTCCCGGTCGGTGCCTTCGGCTGTCAGTGTCAGAACCAGCTTTACAATCGACTTGATGTCTCTGGCGCTAACGATCAATTCGGTTCGGATGTAGTGGGCTAATTTTTCAGCCGGGTCGGTTGGGATTTCGATGTAACGCTTTGCCTGTTTGGCTTCCCACGAGTTATCTTCTGGCAACGATGCGGCGATCCCGTACTTGTTATCGCAAAAATGGATAGCGCCCCAAGTGG
>CAUYUB010000192.1:0-3463 GCA_963575685.1 Gammaproteobacteria bacterium
CCATCGCCTCCAGTACCGGATAGACGCGAGCAAGGTCTCGTACACCCGCTTCCGAATGGGTGGTGGCTCCTGCTGGATAGAGCTTGATGCCGTAAATCGCTCCACTCTGTCGGGCGCGGGTGATCTCGTCGGGAGTGGTACCTTCCGTTAGGTAGAGCGTCATCAGCGGGGTAAAGTCCGCCTCCGCCGGTAAGACAGTGCGGATGCGTTCACGGTAGGCAAGCGCCGCGGCAGTGGTGACTATCGGTGGTTTGAGGTTGGGCATCACCATCGCCCGAGCAAACTGCGCTATGGTGTGAGGCAGCACGGCGGCAAGCTGGGCACCGTCACGCAGGTGGAGGTGCCAATCGTCAGGACAGGTCAGGCAAAGGGTATCCATCGCGTTGTTTAATCGTTAGTTTAGGTTTTAGGATTGGGCAATTTTTCCAGTCGATTGCCTCAAAGGTAACGAATCCCACATGAGATTGAGCCATCCTTCCGGCAGACGCCTTTTTGTCCTTGATACTAATGTGCTGATGCACGACCCCACGGCCATTTTTCGTTTTCATGAGCATGATATCTTTCTGCCCATGACCGTGCTCGAAGAGTTGGATGCGGGCAAAAAGGGACTCTCCGAGGTGGCCCGCAACGCGCGCCAAGCGAGTCGGTTCCTGGATGAGATCATCGCCCGCGCTGCCGTGGAAGATATCGAACTTGGCCTACCTATTCCCACTCTGCCGGGCAACCATCCGGCCCTGGAAGCGAGCGGTCGGTTGTTCTTTCAGACGCGGGCACTGTCGTCGGAGCTACCCGCGACCTTACCGGGGACCGTTCCCGACAACGCCATCCTTGCCACTGTCCTGGCGATCCGTGCTGAGCGCCCGCAGACGCCGGTCACGCTGGTCTCTAAAGACATCAACCTACGCATCAAGGCCCATATCCTCGGCATTCCGGCGGAGGACTATTACAACGACCAGGTACTGGACGATGTCGATCTGCTCTACGCCGGCCAGACCGAGCTGCCCGCGGATTTCTGGGAGACGCACAGCACGGCCATGGAGTCATGGCAGGAAGAAGGACGTACCTTTTACCGGGTGAATGGGCCCCTGACGAAACAGTGGCACCCCAATCAGTGCCTATTTCAAGGCCAGGACCAGGAATTCGAGGCCCTGGTGGGACACCTCGACGCACGCGGCGCCGTCATCGAGCTGGCCCGCGACTATCGTAGCGCCCACAATGCCATCTGGGGCATCATGGCCCGCAATCGAGAGCAGAACTTCGCCCTGAACCTGCTTATGGACCCCGATATCGACCTCGTTACCCTGGTGGGTCAGGCGGGTACCGGCAAAACACTGCTGGCGTTGGCTGCGGGCCTCGTCCAGACCCTGGACGAAAAGATGTTCCGAGAGATCATCATGACCCGCGTCACCGTTCCAGTGGGCGAAGACATCGGCTTTCTGCCGGGGACCGAGGAAGAGAAAATGACCCCGTGGATGGGGGCACTCATGGATAATCTGGAAGTACTCACCCATACCGAGGTGGCTGGAGAATGGGGACGTGCAGCCACCAATGACTTGCTTCAGCACCGTATTAAAATTCGCTCATTGAACTTCATGCGCGGGCGGACCTTCCTCAATCGTTATTTGATTATCGATGAGGCCCAGAACCTTACCGCCAAGCAAATGAAAACCCTAATCACCCGTGCCGGCCCCGGTTCGAAAGTGGTATGTCTGGGAAATCTGAGCCAGATCGATACCCCCTATCTTACCGAGACCAATTCCGGTCTGACCAATGCGGTGGATCGTTTCAAGGATTGGCGGCATGCCGGCCATATCACCTTAGTGCGAGGCGAACGTTCGCGGCTGGCGGACTATGCCTCGACCGTGTTGTAACGTAATGAACACCGATCTCAATCTCCTTCAGCCCTATCCCTTTCAACGCCTATCGCAGCTTATCGCGGGGATAATCCCAGCGGCGGACCTTTCGCCCATCAAGCTCTCCATCGGTGAGCCGCGTCATACTGCGCCGCCCTTCATCGCGCGGACCTGGATGGAACATCAGGGGGGGCTTTCCCAATATCCGGTCACACGCGGCAGTTTGGCATTACGTATGGCCATTGCCGCGTGGCTGACGCAACGTTTCTCGTTGGCGACGGGAAGCCTCGACCCGGAGCGCCATTGTCTACCTGTGGCTGGTACCCGTGAGGCATTATTCGCGTTCGCCCAGTGCGTGGTCGAGCGGGGTCGGGATTCTTTGGTATTGATGCCGAATCCCTTCTATCAGATCTACGAAGGGGCGGCACTGCTTGCTGGCGCGCAGCCGTGGTTTCTGAATACGACCCAAGAAACCGGTTTCTTGCCGGATTTCGACGCTGTGCCGGAAGAGGTCTGGAAGCGTTGCCGGCTTCTCTATGTATGCTCTCCCGGTAATCCTACCGGCGCGGTATTGGATACTGCGGCCTATACCCGTCTCATCGACCTTGCTGACCGCTACGATTTTGTCATTGCTGCCGATGAGTGTTATAGCGAGATCTACAACGACGAAAATTCTCCCCCACCAGGTTTACTTCAGATTTGCGCTGCCTTGGGCCGCAATGATTTTCGTCGGTGTATGGTATTTCATAGTCTTTCCAAGCGGTCCAATGTTCCAGGGCTACGCTCAGGGTTCGTGGCTGGAGACGCTGCAATTTTGGAACGATTTTTTCTTTACCGGACCTATCACGGCTGTGCCCTGCCACCGCCTACCCAAGCCGCCTCAACCGCCGCTTGGGCTGATGAGGCGCATGTGATCGAAAATCGCGCCCTCTACCGACACAAATTTGCAGCAGTGCTGGAGATTTTGGGGGAAGAATTGGAGGTGTCGGCTCCGGCTGGGGGATTTTATCTGTGGCCAAAAGTCTCCACCGATGCCGAAACCTTCGCCCGCAATCTATACGCCGCAACCAACGTTTTGGTCCTGCCAGGAAGTTACCTCTCGCGTTTCGCCCATGGCACCAACCCCGGCCATGATCGGGTTCGCATCGCCCTAGTCGCCCCTCTGGAGGAATGCCTGGAAGCAGCGCAGCGTATCCGTAATTTCGTGAAAGACCAAATCGACTCAAAAAAACCAAAAGAATAAAACAAAATATTAAAAGATTTTTCTTTTAAGCGCAAAAGAAAAATCTTTTAAGGTTTTGAATTTGTTTTTGGTTCGTTCTTTAGTTCAACCTCGGGAGATTTATCGTGAACGATATTCAGAGCATTATCGAATCCGCTTTTGAGCGACGCGCCGAGATCACCCCGCGCACGGTCGAGACCCTGGTCAAAGAGGCGGTGGAAGAAGCAGTCCATCTCCTGGATACCGGTCGCGCCCGGGTAGCGGAAAAACGTGATGGCGAATGGGTGGTTAACGGCTGGCTGAAAAAAGCGGTGCTGCTCTATTTCCGTATTGCCGATAATTCCTTTCTCACGTCCACGCTTTGGGTTCTCAGTGTCGAATTAGGAAG
>CAUYUB010000193.1:0-3450 GCA_963575685.1 Gammaproteobacteria bacterium
CATATCCTGGATGTCAACCCCGCCTTTACCCTGATCACCGGTTACACCCGCGAGGAGGTCGTCGGTAAAGACCCTAAGATACTTAGTTCCGGCCGTCACGACCGTGATTTTTATGACGCGATGTGGCGATCGCTCCAGAACGATGGGAGCTGGCAGGGTGAAATCTGGGACCGACGTAAATCGAGCGAGGTGTATCCAGAACTACTTTCCATTGCCACGGTACGCGACGCAATGAATCGTCTCCAGCATTATGTCGGAGTATTTTCCGACATTACCTGGATCAAAGCGCACGAGGCCGAGCTGGAACGAATTGCCCATTATGACCCGCTTACCGGCGTACCCAATCGGCGACTCTTGGCTGACCGTTTGAAACAAGCTATCGTCCGTACCCAACGCACCGGCAAGGTGCTGGCGATTTGTTATCTTGACCTGGATGGCTTCAAACCAATCAATGACCAATTCGGTCATGAGGTCGGTGACCAATTACTGGTGGAAGTTACCCGTCAACTTCGGGAGATCTTACGAGTCGGCGATACCCTGGCCCGTTTGGGCGGGGACGAATTCGTATTGCTCTTCGGCGATCTTAATCAGGAAGAGGAGTGTTCCGCGGTCCTGCAGCGGGTGCTAAGCGCAGTTGCTACGCCATTTGTTATCAAAGACACGGCGGTGACGGTATCCGCCAGTATCGGCGTAACCCTCTATCCGTACGATGCGGCGGATGCCGACACCCTCCTACGCCACGCGGACCAAGCCATGTATTTGGCCAAAGAGGCGGGCAAAAACCGCTTTCACCGCTTCGATGCTGAACATGACCGCCGGATAAACCTCCAGCGTGAACTTCTGCAATCCATGGAAAAGGCTTTGGTACGTGACGAGTTCGTGCTCTATTATCAACCCCAGATCAATCTCACCACCGGTGAGGTCATCGGCGTCGAGGCCTTCCTCCGTTGGCAACACCCCGAACGGGGATTACTGAATGCAAGAGAGTTTTTGCCGCCGATCTTGGGAACGGAATTGGAGATTGCCATTGGTGCCTGGGTAATTGAGACCGCCTTGCGTCAGATGGAGACCTGGCAGGCAATTGGCCTGCGCCTCCGGGTAAGCGTCAATATCGGCGCTCATCATCTCCAACAAGCAAATTTTGCGGAGTGGCTCCAATCCGCTCTCGAACGCCATCCAGTGGTATCCGCGAACGACCTGGTATTGGAGATTATGGAATCCACCGCCATCAACGATCTGGAACAGGTTTCGGAACGACTGGCGACCTGTTTGGCTAAGGGGATACATATCGCCTTGGACGATTTCGGCACCGGCTATTCCTCGCTCGTCTATTTTTACAAGCTGCCGGTGGACACCCTCAAGATCGATCAGACCTTCGTCCACGACCTGTTGGATGATCCGGAAGATCTCGGCATCGTCGAGAGCGTGGTACGCTTGGCTAAGGTCTTCAATCGTGCGGTGATTGCTGAAGGGGTGGAGAGTTGGGAACATGGCGCACTGTTGGTGCGACTCGGCTGCCGGTTTGGCCAGGGATATGGAATCGCCCGGCCCATGTCGTCGGAACAACTACCGATGTGGCTCATCCACTGGCGAGAACAGGCAGCGTGGCGACGCCTGGGTGAAATTTCTCTCCCTACTGGGGATTTGACGTTGATGGTGGCAACCACCAGCCACCGTAATTGGGTCGCGAGTGTAATTAGTTGTATCAATAACCCGACCACTGCTGAACGACCGCCGCTGCACAGCCATCACTGCCGCTTCGGTCGTTGGTATCACGGCAGTGGATTTAGCCGCTACCGAGGCTACTCCGAATTCACCACTCTCCAACCCCTACACGAGCGTATCCACGTTCTGGCGGAGGAACTGCTCACCCTCACCGAGGTGGGGCAACGCCAGATGGCACAAACACGCCTTCCGGAACTCTTGCATTTACGGGATGACTTCCTGGCCGGCCTTTGTCGTCTGGTTGTCCGGGTTTCCTAATCGGAAAATTTGTAATATCGCTACGTATTGATACAACAAAACAACCACTTCATCCATCTATAAAAGGGAAGATAGCCAGATCAAAGTGTTGTCGCTGGTGAGGTGAGAGACTGGCCAGGTTGCCATCGTTTGCGATCAGAAGTTTCACAACCCCATGAGCGACGATCGGATCGAGTCCGTACTCGGAACACAGCTTGTCGATCGCTTTGGGATTCTCTTCCTTGAGCAGGAATAGGGCACGTAGGTTGATCCTCATTCTCTCCTCACTGATTAACGGCACAGATATTGCCGGGTATATCTCCCGCAACGCCCTGACTAATTTTCTAAGTCTATCATAACCAACTAATAAGGCAACTCCCGGCGAAAGAACTACCAGATCGGTCAATGCCGCGTAGCGGCGTAATGAATTTAGCCGGATATAATTTCCTCTTGGTCCCCCCATTCTTCCTTAATTTCTAAAATATTCGGCAAAATGTCGAGGAAGATATCAACCAACTTAGGATCGAAATGTTTAGCCCGATCCGTTCTCAAGGTTTCCACGATCCGTTGGAGCGGCCAGGGTTCTTTATAGGGCCGTCGCATACTTAGCGCATCGAAGACATCGGCAAACGTCACGATGCGCGCCGATTCCGGGATGGCCTCACCGGCTAAGCCATCGGGATAACCGCTACCGTCCCACTTTTCGTGATGACGTAGGGAGATCTCCGCCGCCAACCGAAATACCGGGGCATCGCTCTGGATCAAAATATCGTAACCAATCCGAGGATGAGCGCGCATCTGCGCCCACTCCGCGGCATCGAGTTTTCCGGGTTTTTTCAGAATTCCGTCGGGAATCCCGATCTTGCCGACATCGTGCATGGGCGCAGCCTGTTCCAACAAGTGCGCACGGGGTGTCGACCAACCCGCCGCTTTGGCCAAGGCATGGCAATAAGAGGCCATCCGCCAAACATGGAGGCCGGTGTCGCTGTCATTGAATTCGGCAGCCTTGGCGATCATGTGGAGGGCCGCGTTGTAGCTCTTTTCCAGCTCCGTAGCACGGACCAGCGAGAGATGGGTGCGCACCCGAGCACGAACGATCGAAGGACTGAACGGCTTATGGATGTAATCAACCGCGCCGGCCTCGAAGCCGCGCGTCTCATCGTCCTCTTCGGTTTTGGCGGTCAGAAAGATGATCGGGATGGCCGTGGTTACGGGATTAGCCTTGAGCCTCCGGCAAACCTCGTAGCCGTCCAGACCAGGCATCACAACGTCGAGCAGGATCAGGTCGGGTCGATCCGTACTTGCGGCCAACGCCAGTGCCTTTTCGCCCGAAGTCGCTACTTTGATCCGGTAGCTGTCCTTGAGTTGGGCGTTGATCATCTGGAGGTTCTGGGCGGTATCGTCAACCACCAGGATGGTAGGAACACTCGCACTCATAACATTTCCTTCGGGGTTTCAGGGTCGAGAGCGTCCAAACGGGCCAATGCC
>CAUYUB010000194.1:0-3446 GCA_963575685.1 Gammaproteobacteria bacterium
GTAAGTAAACGAGTTTATGCGTCTGCCGCCGCCGAGGTCGCCCGCCTCCGCGCCGAGAACGAGGCGCTAAGAGAACACTATCGGATAGCACACGCCGAGGCTATGAACGGAATGTCCGAGATCGAATCGCTGCTGGAGGCGCTTAGGAAAGTCGAAGAAGAAACATGGGCACCTATGCCTGACGAATGGCGATATTTGAGAATACGCGACATAGCCCGAGGCGCTCTCGCCCGCCAGCCCGTCGAGAGCAAGGGGGAGGGATATGAAAAATAAGGACATTATACTTTCCTTGTCGCCAGCGCAAGCGAATCATCTGCAACTACTTCTCGCGCGCAACGAAGAAGAAGGAACGTGCAATCGCCCGATAAGTCTTTATTGGGACCGACATAATCGTATCAAGGCGAAGTTAATCGCCGCCCGCCCCGTGGAGACGAAGGAGGGGGAGAGGTGAGTAAATATCCGGGTCAAGCCGTCATCAAGGCCCTTGATTATTTGTGCTGGGCTATTGCGATTGGCTTCGCGTTTTCTCTGGACTGGAAGGCTGGAGTCGCCATTGTGGTTTACGACCTCATGAGAGCCTTCGAGGTTGTAAACGAGAAGCTAATAGCCCGCCAGCCGAAAGGAGGATGTAATTGAGTAAGGAAGACCGCATCGGCGCAATATGGCGCTCCACAAGCCAGAACGAAAAGGCCCCATTTGCAAAGGGCTCGATCGAGATCGATGGGCGCAAGATTCCTATCGTAGTCTGGCAAAACCGCTGGAAGAAAGAGGGAGAGAAGTCGCCCGACTTTCATATCGAAATCGACCGGCAGGAGCGCAGGGAAGGCCAAGGACAGGCGCAGCAGCCCCCGGCCCCGAATAGGTATGACCAAGTGCCCGAGAAGCCCGCCGAGGCCCCTCCTGCCGATCCTCAGCGAAGTCTGGGCGACGGCTTCACCGACGATATTCCATTTTGAGGAGGGCGAAATGAAAGGCGAACCAATGCCGAAGAAGATCCCAGTCGCCGAGATCCTGGCCGCGTCTCACGACGTGCTCGAACCGGGAGATCCGAGAAACGCCCTTCCACGGCATTTGCATATCAGCCCGCACCGCCGAAATGGGCGAGACAATGCCGAGCGTAAGGCAACGGCTGTTTGACCACCTCGATTCGCTCCCGGCTGGGTATCTATCCGGCTGGGAGCTTTTCGAGGATATGGCCAAACTGACCGGGCGCAAGACCTACCCGGCGACCCTCCTCGAATATGCCCGCGACTATGCCGCCCTATCCGGGGCGGTTTTCCGCTGTATTGACGCGGAAAAATCCCTGTATCACTATGTACCCGGGGTCTCCCTCGAGGGGGCCATAATCGATTGACGGGCGAGGCGACGCATGGAGTTCCCTAAGGAAATGTTGGAAGCGGTCCTTGACGCGATAAATCAGGGCAACAAGCTAGTCACGAAGGGCGTCAATATCCCCCTATCCAAGCATGGTGACAGGATCAACCTAGCCATGCCGAACTGGGAAGATCCGAGGGTCCAGCTCAAGATCCCCGCGCGAGATCCAAATACGCCAAACTTTACTTTTTCCCTGGGCGCGAATCTCGATTGGCACAGGCCGATCAAGGAAGCAGCGCAAAAACAATTCGACAAAATGCTAGACAATTTCCGTTGACGCACCGAGCACAAAGATATAAAATCTATTACATGGAAATTACACGCGCAGAGCTGCGCAAGCTCTATGACGGATTGTCTCAGGCCGAAATAAAAATGGCCCTTGGGGGAATTAGCAATACTACCCTATACCGCCTTTTGGATAAAGCCGGAATAGAGAGAAAAAGGAAGTTCGTCCACAACCCGGTCAAGCTGGTAGACTGATATGGCCAGACCCACAAAACAGGGGTTGGATTATTTCCCCCTGGACGTGACCTGGGATGTCAAAATGCAGCTCGTTAAAGCCCGGTTCGGCCTACTCGGAATCGGTTGCATTATTGAGCTGTACAAGACCATTTACAAAGAAGGATACGCCCTCAAGTGGGACGAGGACACCCGCCTTTTGTTTTCCTCAGACAACCATATCGACGAAGAGACCCTGTCGGCGATCATTAGTTTCGCGGTGAGCAAAGGTATTTTCCATGCCGGGAAACTCGGTAAACTGGGGGTGTTAACATCTAGCGGGATACAGAAAAGGTGGCTTCGCATAGCCAAAGACTCGGGAAGATCGATCAAATTGATTGACTCAGATCTTGACCTTTTGACCAACCCTGAGTTATCGGCACAGAAAACCGAATTATCGGCACAGACAATCATACCTTCGCCGGGATTATCTGTGCCGGAAATGCCACAAAGTATAGTAAAGAAAAGTATAGAAGAGCAAAGTAAAGAAAGAAGAGAGGACCCTGTTTTCAATCCCCCCCTGGAAACCTCACTAAGTCCGAAAGAAAACGGAGCCGCCCGAATCGACAAAGCCCGGTCCGAGTGGAATACCCTAGCTCCATCCATCGGCCCCCCCTGCCGACTCATCGCGATCACATTCCGACCCGAGGATGCAAGCGACTGCCTTAGGACCATGACGAGCTACACCGACGCCGAAATCATCCAGGCCATGCACAACTACCACGGAATCCGGGAAAGTCCCGAACATGAGATCAAATCCCCCTACCAGTCCTTTGTCGGATTCGTCCGGGGCGGAGTCGAAAAGTTCATCGATGAGGCAGAACCCTGGACGCGATGCAAGAAGCCCGAGGCCGAACAGACCGGGACCTCGGAAGAGCAACTCCAAGAAGCAATCGCCCGAGCTCGGGCAGAGGTGGCAGAACGTGGATACTAACCAGACCATGCGCCGGATAACCGGATATTTCGGGGGAGACGGGAAGCCCTACAATGCCGAGGTCTCGAGCGAGATCACCAAACTTCTCGATAGGCTTTCGGACGGCGAACGCGACCAAGTTTTTAACCGGCTTGTCGAGGAGGAGCGGGCCAATTTCAAAATCGGCGTCAAGGAGCTTGTCGCCGCCTGCCAGTTCCTCGGGGTCGTCTACCACGCCGCCCGGAAGTTCGCCGCGGTCGAGTGGTCCTGCGACGCCTGCCAGCGCATTTTCCGGTACTATCCCGTAACCGACCATGACGACCACCTGGCGGGCCAGTTTGACGCCTGTCCTCGGTGCGGCTTCCAACCACATTGGACCATGACCCGTGAGGCCTACGCCGAAAAGGGTATGCTCTCCGAAGCGTATGAAAAAGAATACACCCGTCTAGTCGAACATCATCGGGCCAAGTTCGCCCCGCCCAGCGATCCCTTTTGGAGCCCATCCAAGGATGGCGATGCCGTGGGCCGGTTCAACGCCCAAAAGGCCGCGCGTATCGCGGCGACCATGCAGCTCCTCGGAAACAAAGTTATCCACCGCGAGCCCAAGCCGGGTAGCCGATGGGATACAATCCGAGAACAGGCTTGACTTTATCCCTAGATG
>CAUYUB010000195.1:0-3441 GCA_963575685.1 Gammaproteobacteria bacterium
ATCGCCCATTTGTCCGACGGCGGTATTCACCTGTTCGATACCCGAGCGCTGTTCTGCAGAGGCTGCGCTGATCTCGGACATGAGGTTGGTAACGTGTTTGATGCTGGTGACAATCTCTTCCATGGTCGTACCCGCGTTTCCAACCAATCGAGAACCACTCTCGACCTTTCCTACTGAATCGTTGATCAGGGTCTTAATCTCCTTGGCGGCGGATGCTGCGCGTTGCGCTAGGCTACGGACTTCACCCGCCACTACGCTGAAACCACGCCCCTGTTCGCCGGCACGCGCGGCCTCGACCGCGGCATTCAACGCCAAAATATTGGTCTGGAAGGCAATACCTTCGATCACACTGATGATGTCCACGATTTTTCGGGAAGATTCGTGGATGGAATCCATCGTATGCACCACTTGGCCCACCACCTCTCCTCCCTTTATTGCCACTTCCGAGGCGCTGTGCGCGAGCTGATTGGCTTGATTGGCGTTTTCTGAATTTTGAGCGACGATTGAGGTCAATTCTTCCATGCTGGAAACAGTTTCTTCCAGGCTGGCCGCCTGTTGTTCCGTGCGGGTCGAGAGGTCTTGATTTCCCATCGCGATCTCACTGGAGGCGGTAGCAATGGAATCGACCGCATCCTTAATCTGATGCACCAGTCCCTGAAGATTATGAACAGTAGTATTGACGGCATCCTTAGTTTTCCCAAACAGGCCAGGGTAGTCCTTGGTGATGGTTTGGGTCAAATCGGCACGGGCCAAAGCTTCCGCGACTCGAACGACATCATTAAAGCCAACATCGCAAGTCGCGATCAGGCTATTGAGGTTACGCAACATGTCACGGAACATGAACTCAAAACGTTCCGCATCGGCACGCAAGCTGAAATCGCCAGCCGCGCCCGCTTCCGCCAGCTTTTTGGTCTCATTGCTGATGCTGAGCAATGATTGCTTCACATTATCGATTGCCGTCGTAATCTTGGCCTTCTCTCCCGGTAGGCGGTCCATATCACGGGAGAAATCGCCACGTGCGTATTGGGTAATGACCTCGACGACCCGCATCTTCACTTTGATATGAGAATCGACCAGGTCATTTAGTTCAGATGCCATTTTTCCATAAGTCCCTGGGAATCTTGAGGCATCAATACGTTCGCTGATCCAACCCTCAGCATGTTTCTTAGCCATAATCCCCTGGGCGGCAACAAACTCGTTGATGGAATTCTGCATGGTAGTAAAGTCTGCCAACAACCTACCGATTTCATCCTGGTGTTCAATCGTAATCGTGCTGCTCAAGTCACCCACCGCAATCTTGCCGGCTACCGTACGGGCATGATTGAGCGGACGCAGGATGGCACGAAGGAGGAGAGATCCCATCCACAACGCGAGAATGGCACCTACCACAATTGAGATAATGACGGCGGTACGGATGGTTGCATAACGTTGTTCGGATTGCTCGTGATCGCTACGGGCGATATCAAGCTGGAGCGTAATTAGGGCATCAATGGCATCTCTGGCAGGCTTGAAAAGGGGGCGGATCTTGGCTGCAAGGATATTCTTGGCCTCTTCCAGATTACCTTTACGTAACGCCTCCACGGAAGGGCGCATCCCTTCCTGTTCGAGTTTTTTATAGGAATCGGCAAATCTTCCAATTAGCACCTTTTCTTCCGGGGTCTGTTCGCCAGCAATGAAATTATTCCAAGTCTTATCAATAAGAGAGAAATTTTCATCGATTTCGGCCGTGTAGGTGCGGATGTTTTCAGGATCACCACTAATGATTGAATTGGCATTGGCAACCCGGTTTCTTAGAATTGCCCGGATAATCGTATCGAGCTGCCCCATCGGGATGACGGACTCTTCATACACTGCACGCAGCTGATCATTCGTCGTGGAGAGACCAACTAATCCCATTATACCAATAACCACCATGACCACGCCCAATATCCCTAACGTGGAAATAAGTCTTGATTTTATGGTGAGATTTGCAAACATAGTTACCTCTTTTTCTATAAAATATTCTATATCGGGATGGCCAATTTTGGGGAAGGGATGGCCAAAAGCAAATAAAGGAAGACCTCGCGGAATGCTGCCTAATCCGAGGACCGTCTCCCATTGTAACCGGTTAATCTCGTGCGCTTGCCAAGTTTTTCCCAAGCCTGCCGATACAACTCTGTGCAGTTCAGGATAATCAAACAGAATCAATTTGTTGAACCGTTTTCTCGAAGTCGTCCACAGAGTTGCACACAGGTTCTGGGGATAACTCGCAGACTAGTTCATACCGGACGCGCCTGGTGCGCGCGAGATAATCCTCCCCCTAAATTAGCGCGAGATCGAACAGATGACTTTGTCTTCCGGCACTCGCCGTTTGGTCCTCACCCCCGGCGAACCCGCGGGGGTTGGTCCGGACCTCTGTATCCGCCTGGTTCAGGAGCCCCTACCCGCCGAACCGGTAGTGGTGGCCGATCCCGGTCTATTGGGACGTCGGGCGGCCCAACTGGGGCTGACCCTGCGACTCTATCCCTTCGACCCTATCACCTTGCCCTCGGACCATCGACATCACCCCTTCGAGTTGGCGATCGTGCCTGTTCCTCTGCGCACCACGGAACGATCGGGACAACTAGACCCCGCGAATGCACCTTATGTCTTGGATACCCTGCGTACTGCCGTAACCCTATGTCAGGAAGGAAAGGGAGCGGCTCTGGTGACCGGACCGGTCCATAAAGGGGTGATCAATGAGGCCGGCATCCCTTTTACTGGTCATACAGAATTCCTCGCCGCGCTGACCGGTACCGCTACGGTAGTAATGATGTTGGCCATCCCCGGCCTACGGGTGGCATTGGCGACCACCCATTTACCACTTCGGGAAGTAAGCGCCGCCCTCAGCCATGATCATCTCATGGCGGTGTTGCGTATCCTCCACGGTGATTTGGTACAACGCTTTGGGCTCGATGCGCCCCGTATTCTGGTCTGTGGGCTTAATCCACATGCTGGTGAGGGCGGCCATCTTGGTCGAGAGGAGATCGACGTCATCACCCCCGTTGTGGAGACCCTGCGAACGCAGGGGATGGACCTGGTGGGTCCGCTGTCCGCCGATACGGCCTTTACTCCGACACGCCTTGCCGACGCCGCGGCGGTGTTGGCCATGTATCACGACCAAGGGCTGCCGGTGCTCAAACATCTCGGCTTCGGTCGCGCCGTGAACATCACCCTCGGTCTGCCCATTGTGCGGACCTCCGTGGATCACGGTACGGCCTTGGAATTGGCCGGCAGTGGTCGGGCGGACCACGGTAGTCTGGTTGCGGCCTTTAATCTGGCCCTGGCTTTGGCGCGGTGAAAACTACATTCTAAACAAGATCAGGATCAGGATATTGCTCCGGCGCTTCCCCCTTGGACAACAGCACCCGCGGGTATAATGGGTCGCCGGTCTTTACCCCAAAACTCCGAACCTCCAGTAGG
>CAUYUB010000196.1:0-3426 GCA_963575685.1 Gammaproteobacteria bacterium
CAGCGCCCATCGCTCAGAGCGAATACTTCCAGTGTTTGCAGGTGGCGGCTCGTGCGTGTTTTGGCGCAGGACGCGGCAGTGCGATCAATTGCCCATGAATGATCTGTGCGATAAAGCGGTCAGGCACTTGGCATAGATCTTCATAGCTGGGAATAGACATGATATCGGTCTCTTTATAGTACGGAGACGATAGGAGGCCGTGGCTACAATTCGATAACCTGACCTTGAGCGGCCACCCCAGCAAACTCTCGTTCTATCAGGGTGCGATAAAAATCAATCCCATCGCCGTAGTGACTAAGGAACACGCGGCGGCGGAGTGTCCCCAGGTATCCAAAGATTAATTCATGGAGGGTCGCATGGACAGGGTTTTGGGTTTGGAGACAGCAATCGTGGATGATGGTCCCTGCGGGGAAAAATGTATCCAGATGAGGGATCAGATTCGTATCGGAGGTAAACAATACCCGTTCGTTCAGTACTACGCCGTAGCTCGGTTTACCAATGGTATGGGGGGTTGGAAAGGTATGAAAGCGACAGCCTCCCGCGGTGAAGGTATGGTTTTTGATGAGATGGACATCAAAGAAATCTTCCAGCCGGTTGGCGCCACAACTGGTATGGCCCATGGAACCGGACAGGCACCGATCCCATACCACAGAATAGAGGTCCGTTTCCAGATATAGGGTGGGGCGGCGCTGGTAGACATAACGCGACTCGAAACCCAAACGCTCCAGACCGTGAACATGATCACCATGGGCGTGGGTAACGAAGACCGCATCGATCTCCCGCAGGGTGAGTCCGACCTCGGCCAACGCATATTTGATGGTAAAGCCACAATCGATGAGGAT
The DNA here is from genome assembly GCA_963575685.1 of Gammaproteobacteria bacterium. Taxonomy (GTDB): domain Bacteria; phylum Pseudomonadota; class Gammaproteobacteria; order CAIRSR01; family CAIRSR01; genus CAUYTW01. The sequence continues at coordinate 843 of CAUYUB010000196.1, forward strand.
GTTAGCCTCACCCGTGCGTACCAGGGCATTGGTGTTCCAATACCGCAACGATTCAGCATTGCCGGTCCCCAGCAACACCAGATGGGCGTCCGCCATGATTGATCTCCGCGCCAATATCCCTATGCCGGCATGTCGGCAGCCGTTTGCTGTTGGTTGTTCGATAAGGGCGAGGTTTGGTGCAAATAAAAATACTGCTGTGAGAGGGCATCATGGATTGCCCCCAGATCGGCCTGGATCTGATCCAGGTACTCATGCAATACCACCGGCGCCAATTCATCCAGACGCATCCCCGCCAACCGACGTGAGGTCCGCCGGGCCATTTTCATCGGTTCGGTATGGTTGGGCAGCACTGAAAGACAATCCTCGATCTCACCCAGACAATGGCTGACGGTCCGCGGAAACTGCGTATTATTGAGCAGAAAATTGACTACATCGCGACCGCGGACATGCACACCTACATGGTTTCGGTACATCTGGTAGGCGGACATCGCCGTGAGGGTAGCCATCCACAAACGTTCCTGCGTGGCGGCAGCAATCGCCCCATCTACCGGTAGGAGAACTGCCGAATTGACATCCACGAGCCGGGTCGTCATATCCGCCCGTTCCAGGTTACGCCCCAGTCGAATGAACTGATAGGCAGCGTCGTGACTCATTGAGCCCATTACCAGGCCAACGATGGATTGCCGCCGTTCGATAATCTGGGTCAGCACTTCATAGCGTTGGCTGCGGCCCCGGGTGATACTGTGGGCATGGCGTTGGGCATATAAATAGAGACCGTTGATCCGCTCCCAGAACTCCATCGGCAGCACCTCACGAAAGGTGCGAGTGTTTTCGCGTGCGTAGCGAATACAGGAGAGGATGGAACCAGGATTGCTCTCTTCCTGAATCAGAAAACGTACCACACTGTTCTCATCCGCTTTGGGATGGTGTTTTAGGAATAGGTTGTCAAGGCCCGCAATTCTGATCAGCACGTCCCAGCCAAATTTTGCCCCGACCGGTAAGTCAAGCAATACCTGAGTGGTACTATTAATGAGACGCGCGGTATTGTCGGCCCGCTCCAGATAGCGGGTCATCCAATAGAGATTTTCTGCCACTCGGGATAACATTAGCGGGTCTCCGTATCAACAATCCAGGTATCCTTGCTGCCGCCGCCCTGCGAGGAATTCACGATCAGGGAACCTTCACGCATCGCCACACGGGTCAAGCCGCCCGTGGTGGCATATACTCGCTCGGATTGCAACACAAAGGGACGTAGGTCGAGGTGGCGCGGCGCCAAATGATGATCAACCAGGGTGGGTGCCGTTGACAGGGAAATCGTCGGTTGTGCCATATAATTGCGTGGATTGGCGCGAATCAACTCAGCGAAACGCTCTCGTTCCTTTTGGGTTGCGCGTGGCCCGATGATCATGCCGTAGCCTCCCGATTCGTTGGCCGGTTTGACCACCAGTTGATCGAGGTTGGACAAGACATATTCGCGTTGGTCTTCGTACATGCACAAATAGCTCGGCACATTAGGGATAATTGCCTCTTCATCCAGATAATAACGGATGATCTGCGGCACAAAGGCATATACGACCTTGTCATCGGCAACGCCGGCACCGGGGGCATTGGCGATGCCGACCGTTCCCTTGCGCCACGCTCGCATTAGACCGGCAACCCCCAGCATCGAGTCGGGACGAAATACTTCAGGGTCAATAAAATCGTCGTCAATGCGCCGATAGATAACATCCACCCGGCGCAGACCAGAGATGGTCTTCATGTAAACACAGTCGTCCTTAACCACCAGATCGGGACCCTCCACCAGAAATGCGCCCATCTGCTGGGCTAGATAGCAGTGTTCAAAATAGGCGGAGTTAAAAATCCCAGGGGTTAGCACCACAATCACCGGACGTTCACCAGTTCGTGGTGAGAGTGCGGCTAGGGTATCGTGGAGCTGAATCGGATAGTCGTCGACCGGTAAAATGGTGATGGATTGGAAGATCTCGGGAAACAGTCGCTTCATCAATTGGCGGTTTTCCAGCATGTACGAGACCCCGGATGGAACCCGGAGATTGTCTTCCAGTACATAGATCGTACCATCCTTGTCACGCACCAAATCGGTGCCGCAGACATGTGCCCAGACGCCGAAACGGGGCGTAATCCCACAGCATTGCGGCCGGAAATTCGCCGAGCCTGCCAATACTTCTCTGGGAAAAACCCCATCCTTTATGATTTTCTGTTCGTTGTAGAGGTCGTTGATGAACAGATTGAGGGCGGTGAGCCGTTGTTTGAGTCCGGCCTCAACCCGCATCCATTCTTTACGGTTGATGATGCGCGGAATAATGTCGAACGGCCAAGCGCGGTCGATATTCCCTGCCTCACTATACACTGTGAAGGTGATACCCATGGTGATGATCGCCGCTTCAACCGCTTGGCGACGGGCATCCAGAGAGGCGGTATCGATCTCGGCAAGAAAATCGAACAACGGCCGGGTTGCGGGACGTGGCTGGCCGTCGCTTCCGATGAGTTCGTCGTAGGCCTCGTTGAGACAGTAGTTATTGACTAGTGTGTTCATAATTTTTTCATCCAGCATATTCCATGCCAG
>CAUYUB010000197.1:0-3413 GCA_963575685.1 Gammaproteobacteria bacterium
TCGAATTCCACGCCGCTCGTGATAATGGCCTGTGCGTAAAATTCTCCCAGTTGCGCGATGCTTTCGCCACTATGAAACATGCCGGTGTTGAAAAAGTAGGGGCTACGTCGCCCAGACTTGAGTGTAAAATCACCAAAGCGTAATGCACCTCGGGCAATAGATAATGCAATAAAATCCTGCTGATATTTTTTCATGATGCCCTCCCTACGAAGTCGAATGATAAAAAATAAAAAATCAAGACATTAAAATATTTTTCTTTTGAGATTAAAAGGAAAATATTTTAATGTCTTGATTTTTTATTTTTTGTTTGAGGTTTATTTAGTGGTTGCGTTTTGCTTCTTAGGTTTTTTCGGCAGGTAGAGGTCAGTGAGGGTACCTTCAAAGGCTTCGGCGGAGAATGCGACCGTTTCGGAGAGCGAAGGGTGGGGGTGGATCGTAAGGGCAATATCGCGAGCGTCGGCGCCCATCTCGATAGCGAGTGCCGCTTCGGCGACCAGTTCACCGGCCCCGGGACCGACCATCCCCGCCCCCAACAGTCGTTCGGTGGTGGGGTCGAAGAGGAGCTTGGTCAGCCCTTCCTCGCGACCCAGCGACAGCGAGCGACCGGAAGCGGCCCAGGGAAAACTGCCCTTTTCGTAAGGAATACCCTTTTGTTTGGCTTCGGTCTCCGTCAGTCCTACCCATGCGATTTCGGGATCCGTATAGGCCACGTTCGGAATCACCTGGGCATCAAAAACACTTTTATGACCAGCGATAACCTCAGCGGCTACCCGGCCTTCGTGGGAGGCCTTATGGGCGAGCATAGGATTGCCCACTACATCGCCGATGGCATAGAGGTGGGGGACGTTGGTGCGTTGCTGACGGTCGACGGGGATGAAACCGCGATCATCTATCCGCACCCCGGCGGCCTCGGCACCGAGGGAGGCACCGTTGGGTCGGCGGCCGGTGGCGACCAGGATACGGTCAAAGCAATCGCTGAACGTTCCTTTGGGACCATGTAGGTGTGCGATGAGTCCCGAGGGATTGGTCTCGATCCGGGTGATTTTGGTATTCAGATGAATTGCGGCGAAGCGGGATTCGATGCGTCGTTGCAGGGGGCGCACCAAATCGGGGTCGCAACCGGGGATAAGGGTTGGGGTCAGTTCGACGATAGTGACCCGGGAGCCCAAGGCGGCATAGACGGTAGCCATCTCCAGACCAATGATGCCGCCGCCGATAATCAGCAGCTTGGCAGGGATGTCCAGCAGCGCCAGTGCGCCTGTGGAGTCGATGATACGCGGATCGTCGTAGGGAATTCCGGGGAGACGTATGGATGCCGAGCCGGCGGCAATGATGGCGTGCTGGAAAGCGATCGAGAGCCGACCCGAAGTACCATCCACCTCCAGACGGTGGGGGCCGGTAAAACGCCCGATGCCCTGTATTACCTGCACCTTGCGCTGTTTCGCCAGACCCGCCAAGCCCTTGGTGAGCTTGCCCACTACCGATTCCTTCCAGGTCCGCAGCCGTGCCAGGTCAAGCGTTGGTGGGCCGAAGGTTACGCCATGAGCGGTCAAGGTCGCGGCTTCATCAATGACCTTGGCGACATGCAGCAACGTCTTGGACGGGATGCAGCCAACGTTCAGGCATACGCCGCCGAGGGTCGGATAGCGCTCAATCAGGACCACCTGTAGCCCCAGGTCGGCAGCACGGAAGGCGGCGGTATAGCCCCCCGGTCCGGCGCCTAAAACCAGAACTTGGGCCTGGATATCGGCCACTGTGGTGGATATTGGTGTGGGTGCAGGACGCAACGGATCGGCGGGAGGTGTCGCCGCTATTGGTTCCAGGAGGCTGGGCTTGACCGGAGGAAGCGCTGGTTCCGATTGAAAAACCGGTCCAGCCAGGACTTCTTCCAATATCAAGGTAAGGATCGGGCTGCCCTTGGAGACTTTATCGCCTACTTTCACCCGCACCTTTTGTACTACTCCGGCGTGGGGGGAGGGGACCTCCATGGTGGCCTTCTCACTCTCCAGGATAATGAGAGGATCCTCCTTCCGAACGGAGTCCCCAGGGGTTACCAATACCTCGATCACGTCCACATGGTTGAAGTTGCCGATATCCGGCAGAAGTACCTCAACGGTCTTGCTCATAAGGTCTCTCGAAGGTAGCCAGGGGGTTTTTACTTTTCGTCCTTAGGTGGGGCAGGTAGGCGGGCCTGAGCTGGTGGCGCACCGGTACCACGCATTACTAGGGTCTTATCCTCACGTTGGGCATAGGCCCCAAACCCCATAAGACGAGCGTAGCGATCTTCCAGCAAGTCATCCATCGATATCTGGTCGAGCTGACTTAGATTTTCCTGTAGTACTCGTTTGATCCGGGCAGCCATCGTTTCTACATTACGGTGGGCGGCCCCGAGGGGCTCGGGGATAATCTGATCCACCAGCCCAAGCTCTTTCAGCCGCGCTGCCGTCAGACCCAGAGCCTCAGCGGCCTCCGCGGCTTTCTCGGCACTCTTCCACAGGATGGAGGCACAGCCTTCCGGTGAGATCACCGAGTAGATGGAGTACTCCAACATCACCAAGCGGTCGCCAACACCGATGGCGAGTGCTCCGCCCGAGCCCCCCTCACCAATGACGGTACACACGATGGGGGTACGCAGTCCCGCCATCACTTTCAGGTTACGGGCGATGGCCTCGCTCTGGCTGCGCTCTTCGGCGCCTACTCCCGGATAGGCCCCGGGAGTATCAATGAAGGTAAGGATGGGCAACCGGAAACGTTCGGCCATTTCCATCAGGCGTAGCGCTTTGCGATAGCCCTCGGGACGAGGCATCCCGAAGTTACGGCGGATCTTCTCCCGGGTCTCGTGACCCTTCTGATGACCGATGATCATCACCGGACGTCCCTCCAGGCGCCCTACGCCTCCGACAATCGCTGGATCATCGGAAAAGGCGCGGTCGCCATGGAGTTCCTCAAAGTCACTGAAGATATGTTCTATATATTTAATGGTATAGGGACGCTGGGGATGGCGGGCGATCTGTGAGATCTGCCAAGCAGAGAGGGGAGAAAAGATCGACTCGGTCAGCGTCTGGCACTTACTCTCCAGATGGTTGATTTCATCGCTAATATTGATGGTGGCATCTTCCCCTGCCACGCGCAGGGCAGCAATTTTCGCTTCTAGTTCAGCGATAGGCTGTTCGAAATCGAGGTAGCTCAAGTTCATCGGGGATGCCTAACTCCGGCGAAACATTCAGAGACAGCCTGGCCAGGGTCCGGCCGAGGCATTCGAACGCATTAGCTAATATACGATATTCACGTTCGCAGGTCCCAACAGACGGCGCAAGGGCTGAAGGTCAGGTCTTTGACGGGGGGCGGGGATGACAAGTTAGGCAACTCCCGGTTAAAGAACTACCAGATCGGTCAATGCCGCGTAGCGGCGT
>CAUYUB010000198.1:0-3413 GCA_963575685.1 Gammaproteobacteria bacterium
TCTTAAGAACTTTCTACCGTGCGTATGGTTAGGTCAAGGTAAGGCACCACCGAATCTCCCTACTATGTCATAATGTCTGTCGTAGAAAACCTACCATACCTACAAGGGGGTTAACCGATGGCGAAGCTAACGCTCAGCCTGGGAAATTCGTTGCTGGGTGAAATTCCTTTGGTCAAGGAAACCACAACGATCGGTCGAAACAAAGATAACGACATCGTGCTCGATAATCTGTCGGCGAGCGGCCACCACGCGCAGGTAATACAGACCGACAGCAAATACACCGTGGAGGATTTGGGGAGTACCAACGGTACCCTGGTCAATGGTCAGAAGATTGACCGCAAGGTGTTGGAAGACAATGACGTTATTGCCATCGGCAGGCACGAATTGCGCTTTATCGGGGAGACGGAACGGGTAGGGAAGCCTTCGGATTTTGAGAAGACCGTATTTGTACGCATGCCCAGCGCATCGGCAGGACCTTCTCCCGCTTCGCAAAGTCGTCCTCAAAATCTCCCTCCCTCGGTGGTTCTGGACCTTTATCCACCTGCAGAGACTAAAAAAAAGGAAGAGGGAGAAGGAGGACTGGTAAAAATCTTGGCCGTGGTCGTGGCAGTGCTCACCGCAGCAGTGGTTGCCTATATTTCGTGGAAAAAGATGGGTCACTAACAGCGATCCGGTTATCCCCCTGCTTCTCCCGCCATCCTCTGCCAAAAAGATCTTTTTGGCAGAGGCGTCGGTTCATCGTCCTCACTGTAGTGGGGGCAGCGGGCCGGCAACGGACGAAACGACCACTTCTACCCGCAAAACCACACTGTCCGCCGCGACTACTCGTACCGATGTACCTGCCGGCAGGTCTGTGCCCTCCACAACCCACCAGGTATCGTCGACATGGATACGGCCCCGGCCATTGATTATGGGTTTCTCCAGGCTGAACACCCGGTTTACATATTGGGCGGCGCGCCGATTCAAGGTCGGTTGATCGGTGGGAGGCGTCAGACTGGTGCGCAGCCAGAATCGCCATACCAAAATGGAGGCCAGGGATAGCAGGGCATAGAGGATGAGCTGGATTTGCCAGGAAAGATGGGGGTCGAAGAATAGGATGAGTCCTACGACCCCAGCGGCGATCCCCAGCCACAGGAAGAAAAATCCGGGGGCGAAGAGTTCGATCCCCAGCAATACCATCCCCAAGACCCACCAATGCCAATGGGTGGCTCCCCAAACGAGGTTGGTAAAAAAGTTTGAACTCATGGAGCCGGACGCTCTGGGGTATTACGCGCGGCAAGGGACTGCTTGGCCAGTTCGGCAATTCCTACCAGGGAGCCGATGAGACCACTCGATTCCAGGGGCATCAACACGATCTTCTCGTTGGGGGCGGTGCCGATGGCCTTGAGCGCCTCGGTATAGCGCTGGGCCACAAAGTAGTTGATCGCGTTCAGATTACCCTTGTTGATGGCCTGCGAGACCACCTGCGTGGCCCGGGCCTCCGCCTCAGCCAAACGCTCACGTCCTTCGGCCTCGCGGAAAGCTGCCTCGCGTCCACCTTCGGCTTCTAGGATTTTGGATTGTTTGAGCCCCTCGGCCTTGAGGATCTCCGCAGCCCGCAACCCTTCCGCCTCCAGAATTTGGGCACGCTTGATGCGTTCCGCCTTCATCTGGCGGGCCATGGCCTCTACCAGGTCGGTAGGGGGGGCAATTTCCATGATCTCGATACGAGTCACTTTGATACCCCAGTGGCTGGTGGCATCGTCCACCACATTCAATAACCGGGCGTTGATATCGTCCCGCTTGGACAGCAGCTCATCCAAGTCCATGGAACCCATGACGGTACGGATGTTGGTCATGGTGAGGTTCATGACGGCCTGTTCCAGGTTGGTCACCTCGTAAGCGGCTTTAGGTGCGTCCAAGACCTGGAAGAAGACCACGCCGTCTACCTGCACCATGGCGTTGTCCCGGGTGATCACATCCTGGGAGGGGACATTAAGTACCTGCTCCTTCATATTTAGGCGCTTGCCGATTCCATCAATGAACGGGATGATGATATTGATACCGGGCGACAGGGTACGGATGTAACGTCCGAAGCGTTCCAGCGTGAACTCCATACCTTGGGGTACAGATTTTACCCCCTGGAAGATGATCAGCAGGAATAGAGCCAACATTACCAGCGCAAATATGGAAAAACCTTCCATTGGGAAACCTCCGGTTGTGGGGGGGGAAAAGGCGGACGCCGGGAGGCGCCCGGAAATATTAGTATACCCGTAGGGGCTGTCTTCGGGATGGCCTTGCCGCCAACAAAACTGCCGTGTAGCGTTCTATGCTTCGCCCCGCCGCCGGATGCACCGCTCGTGTCGCTTCTTCGTCCACCCAAGTCTTTGCTACGCCTCGCCGGGTCGGCCATTGCCGACTACCGCATGATCCGCCCCGGAGATCGGATACTCCTGGGGTTATCGGGAGGCAAGGACTCCTTCTCGTTGCTCCATGTCTTACTGCACTTCCAACGCCACGCCCCGATCCATTTCGAGGTGGGTGCCATCACTGTAGACCCCCAAAGCCCGAGTTTCGACCCTACGCCACTAAAGACATTGGTACCCACGTTGGGGATTCCGTACTTCTACGAAGCACAGCCTATTTTGGAGCAGGCCCAGGTCCATATGGACGGTGATTCCTACTGTTCCTTCTGCGCCCGGATGAGACGTGGCATCCTCTACACCCAAGCCCGGCGTCACGGGTACAACGTCCTCGCGCTGGCCCAGCATCTGGACGACCTGGCGGAAAGTTTTCTGATGTCGGCCTTTCATGGGGGACGGCTCAAGACCATGAAGGCGCACTATGTAAACGATGCCGGAGACTTGCGCATCATCCGTCCATTGGTCTACGTACGCGAACGTCAGACCGCCGCCTTTGCCGCAGCAGCAGCACTGCCCGTGATTGCCGACAATTGCCCGGCCTGTTTTACTGCACCTACTCAGCGCCAACATTTCAAAGAACTCCTCGCCGGGGAGGAGGCTACCAACCGCAACCTCTTCAAGAGTCTGCTCTCCGCCTTACGGCCCGTGATGGGCTCGGCTAATGGCGTGGAGGGCGATGGGCCACCAACTACGGAGTAGGCAGCACCATACTGAAATCCGTTCTGCCTTTACTGCCAGGGACGATGATAGGCGCCGAGGGTAGTCTGTGAACCCTCGCTTACCTTGGCCAATTCGGCCATCCAATCGGATTGGGGAGTAAAGCGATCAGGATTGCGGCGGCAGGCATCAAGGGCAGCACGCCAAACGCGGGTAACCTGAGCCACGTAGGCAGGACTGCGCTGGCGGCCTTCGATCTTGATCGCCTCGACGCCGATGGACTGAAGCTTGGGCAAGATCTCCAGCGTATTGAGACTGGTAGGCTCTTCAATGGCGTAATAGATATCGTCACCA
>CAUYUB010000199.1:0-28497 GCA_963575685.1 Gammaproteobacteria bacterium
GTGGTTAATAATGCTTCACAGAAGATAGCAAGGGTTTCCGATAATGTCTAATAAAAGGAAATATGAAATCGAACACAGCCAAACAGCTAATCCAGGAGTGGGCACTTCTCCATCAAAAAGAATTGAAAAGCAACTGGAATAAAGCCGCCCAAGGGGCGTAGATCGACAGAATCTCTCCATTAAATTAGAGAAAGGTGGAAAATGATGAATTATATACCCGTAGTTGTGCAAGCGACATATTTAACAGATTACAAAATTAGAATTATTTTTGATAATGGAAAAGAAAAAATTGTGGATTGCACGAAATGGTTAAAAGGAGAGCTATTTGAACCTCTCAAAGATAATGCATATTTTCAAAGATTTTTTGTTGATGGCTGGTCTATATCTTGGCCCAACGGGGCTGATATCGCACCAGAAACTTTGTATGAAGAAAGTGACTCAGCATAAATGCTGGTCAAAATAACAATTCCAGATTTTAGGTAACTGCCCAGCTATCCCTTTGCGCTCAAGCAGAGCGGAGTTTAGCCAGGAGGCTTTCTGAAGACTAGGTTAAAGTGTTGATGACATTCCAACCTTGTTTCTTCGCGGTAGAAATAAGGGAACGGATGGCAGCGAAGTCCCGTACCCTTCTCACCGGCAATGCTGCCCACGGTGCGTAGCAATGAGGCAGGCCCGCTGAACAAGACAACCGCCGTGGTTTTCAAGGGGAATAAAACGCCGGGTGCTGCGACGCTTGCGGTGACGTACTGGCGGTATTTCGTGCTACCGGCTACCAGTGTATCCTAACCCAAGTCGCACCTACTCGCCTTTCTCTCCTCTCCCAGAGGGAGAGGGGCTTTTTCACTAAGTGGGTTTTTTTGTCCAAAGTCCAAGTTCGCCCTACTAGGGACGTTGGCTTCCCGGACAGGGACGTTGGCTTCCCGGTACTCGTCCTGCTCCTTCCTCGGAGGTTTCATGTACGACCTTACCCCCATCCCCGCGTATCGCTATCTTGCGTCCCTTCTCACCCTTCTGGCCCTGACCGTTCCTTGGGGGCCGCTGTATGCCGTTGGTCTCAATGACACCGGCATCACCACCTTTGGTAACGCCAGCCAGAACGATTTGACCACGGAACCTACCGATTATCCCGGCCAGGATGCCTCTTCCGGTCGGGACGCGGCATTCCATGCCGGCACGCTCACCAAGATCGGTAGTGGTCCCGCCGGCTTCGACTACACCAAGATTGCCAACGATGGTACGGCACTCCCCGCCAATACCACTCGTTTGGGTACGGCCGCTGGCGAATGGGCCTGTACCAGGGACAATGTCAGTGGGCTGACCTGGGAAGTAAAGACCAACGACGGCGGTCTACGCGACCAGGATTGGACCTACACTTGGTATGATAGTAATACTACTACCAACGGGGGTAATGCGGGCGTCGCCAATGGCGGTAGCTGCTACAACGGCCGTTGCGATACCGAAAAATATACCGCCGACGTTAATGCTGCCGGTCTGTGTGGCTACCACGATTGGCGCATGCCCACCAAAAAAGAATTGGTGTCGATTGTGAATTATGGGAATAGTAATCCATCTATCAGTATTGGTTATTTCCCGAATACCCCCGCGTCGTACTTTTGGTCGGCTTCGGCCAGCGCCTACGATTCGGGCAACGCGTGGTTCGTGAGTTTCGACGTTGGCGGCGCAAGCACCTTCAATAAGGGCAACTCGTTCCAGGTGCGCCTCGCGCGTGCGGGACAGTGATTTTGCCTTTTTGGCTTTTCTCTAATTCGTATTAAACCTGGCGAGTATTAGCGTGAGACGCGACCACGGGCCAAGACACCAAAGTCTACCTATTTGGCGGGATGCTAACCGGTTGTTGCTGGAAATAGAACGTAGCGTGTGTAAGTTTCCCCGCTACCATAAATACACCTTGGGTAGTGATCTGCGTCGTTTGGTTATGGAGGTGTGCCGGTGCGTGGTGCGAGCTGCCCATTTTGTGGCAGGAAGTGAGGCGCAACATGCTGATCACGAACGCGCCCTAGAACGCTTGGTCCTTTTGGTGGAAGACCTCAAGATTACGATCCAACTGGCGAAAGAGAGGATGGAGAAAATTTCCAGAAAATTATTTCGGGTTCTTCCGGTAATCGGTGATGACAAGAACCATGAATTTGGCCAAAGAACCTAAGCAAGCAACATCAATGCGAATTTATTTGGATATGTGTTGTCTCCAACGTCCCATGGATGACCAAACGCACCTTCGTATCCATCTAGAAGCTGAAGCTATTCTTGGTATACTGGCCTGGTGTGAAGTTGGGAGTGCGGATTTGCTAAATTCTGTTGCCTTGAATTACGAAGTCGATCATAACCCGCATCCAGCCCGGAAAGCCTTTGTTCAGGAAACCTTATTAAAAAGTAATTTAATCATTCAAGCTTCTTATTCCGTAGAACAACGCGCTCGTAGCTATACGGCACATGGGATAAAAGTATTAGATGCGTTGCATTTGGCCTGTGCGGTAGAAGCGCAAGCGAATTATTTCTGTACATGTGATGATCGATTTTTCCGTCGAGCAAAACAGATAAAAACAGGACAGACCAAAGTGGTTTCTCCTTTGGAACTTATTGAGGTAATTGCGCCATGATTACTCCAGCGAAGCCGTTAACCGATATTACTAATCAGGCTCTTCATGTCCTTGCTAAAGAAATTGGTGTTGCCAATACTATGCGTTTTTTGGGTCAGTTCTCTACTGGTGCAGGAAATTATACGGAGGAGCGAGCGGCACTTTTTGATCATCTTGCTTTAGACGATATTCTCTCCGAGATAAGAAAAAAAAAGGAAACAGTTTCCTAATGAAAACACTAAAACCACTCAACACTCATTGAAAGTCAAAGGCTACCTCGCGCGCGGGGGGCAGTGATTTTTCCTTTTTGGCTTTTCTCTAATTTGTATTAATTATTAATTAAACCTGGCGAGTATTAGCGTGAGACGCGACCACGGGCCAAGACACCAAAGTCTACCTATTTGGCGGGATGCTAACCGGTTGTTGCTGGAAATAGAACGTAGCGTGTGTAAGTTTCCCCGCTACCATAAATACACCTTGGGTAGTGATCTGCGTCGTTTGGTTATGGAGGTGTGCCGGTGCGTGGTGCGAGCTGCCCATTTTGTGGCAGGAAGTGAGGCGCAACATGCTGATCACGAACGCGCCCTAGAACGCTTGGTCCTTTTGGTGGAAGACCTCAAGATTACGATCCAACTGGCGAAAGAATTAGAAGCCTTCGCCAGTTTTGCGGAATTTGCCAGGGTAGCCGAATTAGCGGTTGCCGTGGGAAAACAGAGCGGGGGGTGGCGCAAAGCTGCCTGGGCCAAGGCACGGCCTGAAGTTCAGTCTCCTGTCCCTGGGGCGAGAGGCTGAACGTGTGCCGACACCACTGTGCGCCCATACCACCCGATTAGTGCAAACCGATTGGGTATGTGAATTCAGGTCACCCTACCTTGGGGGTGGGTGGCCGGTGGGTAGCTTGGAAACAGGCTGCCGTTAAGAGTATGGGTTATCGCGTCGAACTTTTGGTCGGCTTCGGCCAACGCCAACAATTCGAACAACGCGTGGAACGTGAATTTCAACAATGGCAACGCCAACAACAACAATAAGAACAACTCGTTCCAGGTGCGCCTCGCGCGTGCGGGAGAGTGGTTCAGCGGGTTCCGAGATTTTTGGATTGAGCGCCGTCTATCGCGCCTACCGCGCCTGTCGGCGGCGCAAACGAGGAACCCGCAACGCGCAACGGTACGAAACCTGCCTGCTGGATCGGTTGGTGGAGACCGCGCATGCCCTGACCAGGCATACTTGGCGTCCCTCCCGCACCATTGCTTTTGTCGTGCGCCAGCCCAAGGCGCGCGAAGTTTTGGCTGCCGACTTTTCGGATCGGGTGGTGCATCACTTGTTGGTTCCCTTGCTGGAGCGGTAGTTTGAACCCGTGTTCATCCACGATGCCTACTCCAACCGTCGAGGCAAGGGCACCCATGCCGCCGTGGAACGGTTGCAAACTTTTCTGCGTCAAGCCTCCTGCAATGGCCAACGGCCGGTCTATACCTTGCAATTGGATATTGCCAATTACTTCAACAGTATTGATCGTCGTCATCTCTATGGTTTGATCCGTGATCGGTTGGAGCGGGACACCCGTCGTCCCCCCACCGATCCCCGTTATGTAAATGCTTCTACCGTCCACGAGCTACTCGTGGGCGATTTTTTAATCGCTCATCAACCCTAAGCAAGTAAGGTGAAAAAGTAATTATAATCATGCGTAAGACACAACTCTACCCAGCATTGCTGATCTCGGCACTACTGCTGTTGCTCTCTCCCCTGGTAGGCTGGGGGCAGACCTGCAATTCCGCTATCCCGGAATCCACGCCAATATCGGCTTTTCCTGATACGGGCAATGGTACGGTTACCGATACTCGCACCGGCTTGGTATGGAAACTTTGCGTCGAGGGACAGACTTGGGACGTTGATAGCTTTACGTGTTCTGGCAATGCCCAGATCTATACCTGGCAGCAGGCGTTACTGAGGGCAAAGGCTCACAATGATGCGGGCGGCTTCGCGGGACAAACCGATTGGCGATTACCCAATGTCAAGGAACTGCTATCCATTACCGAAGAGCGGTGTTACGATCCAGCCATTAACCTATCAGTATTTCCGGAGACCAATTCGTCGGACTTTTGGTCGGCTTCGGCCTACGCCGACGCTTCGGGCTACGCGTGGCACGTGCTTTTCAGCCATGGCTACGCCTACTACGGCTATGAGGACGGCTCGTTCCAGGTGCGCCTCGCGCGTGCGGGACAGTCTTTTGGCCCTTTGGCTTTTGCTGGGAGTGTTTCCAAGGCGGGTACGGGTACTGGCACGGTGACCAGCAATCCGGCGGGGATCAATTGCGGCGGCGACTGCATGGGGAGTTATTCCTCGGGCACGAATGTAACTTTAACCGCCACCCCGGACAGTGGTTCTACCTTTGTGGGGTGGAGCGGGGGAGGTTGCTCGGGGGCTGGGAACTGCGTGGTGACCATGAACGCTGCCCAAACCATTACGGCGACCTTTACGCGGGTCACGTATTCCTTGACAGTCAACAAGTCCGGCGCGGGCGGTGGGACGGTGACCAGCAGCCCGGCCGGCATCAATTGCGGCGCGGGGTGTGCCACGAGTGTCAGGAGCTACAACGGCGGCAGCCGCGTGACCTTGACTGCAAGCGCGGCGAGTGGCTCCACTTTTTCCGGTTGGTCGGGTAGCGGGTGCTCGGGAACGGGAGCCTGCACGGTGACCCTAAGCGCCGCACGGACGGTCACGGCCAGTTTCAAGGCCAACCAGACCATCGGCACGATCACCTTCGCCCCCGCCACGCTCGCGGTGGGTGGCACCACCACGGCCAGCGCCACGGCAACCTCCGGGCTCACGGTGGCCTTTAGCTCCATCACCCCGAGTGTTTGTACGGTGAGTGGCCGCACCGTCACCGGAACGAGCGCGGGCACCTGCACGATTGCCGCCAATCAAGCTGGGAGCGCCAATTACAACCCGGCTCCCCGGGTGACCCGAAACCTTACGGTGACAACACCCTCCCCCGATTTCGTGGTGACCGGCATGACCCTCAGCGCCACCTCACCGGCCGCTAACAGCACCTTCAGTGTCAATGTGACGGTGAGAAATCAAGGAACGGCCGCTGGCGACGGCGGGCAGCTCAACGTTTGGCTCAACCAAGCCGAGGACCAGAATTGTGACGCTCCCGGTGACCGTAGTGCCGTTGTTGGTGTCCTTGCGGTGGGTGCGAGCAAAACCTTGACCTTCACCGGACTTCCCGCTGGTGGCGTGGGCAGCAAGACCTTGCGAGCTTTCGTGGATAGCGCCTGCACGATCCCTGAGTTTAACGAGATCAACAATCAGTACACCCGAACCTATACGGTAGTCCCGCCTCCCGCGCCCGACTTGGTGGTAACCGCGATTACCCTCACCCCCACGTCACCGGTGGTCAACGGCACTTTCAGCGCTCGGGTGACGGTCAGGAATCAAGGAACGGCCACTGCCCTCGCTGGTGGGAAATTAGTGGTATGGACCAATCAATCCACCGCCCAGAACTGCGGCGCCAGTGGAAACAATTCTTCTACCCTGGGGGCATTGCTCAATGGGGTGGATACGATGGTGACCTTCAGTGGTCTTCCCGCAGGTAATGCGGGTAATAAGGCCTTGCGCGTTTTTGTGGATAACAATTGCGCCATCACCGAATCCAACGAGACCAACAACCAGCGAACCCAGACCTATACCGTTAGATGATTCACTAACTCAAGTTGCCGCTTAGGCAACTCCCGGCTAAAGAACTACCAGATCGGTCAATGCCGCGTAGCGGCGTAACGGGGTGGGGTTAATGGGGTGGGGTTAGACACGATTTCCGCGATTTCCAAAATCGTGTCTAACCCTATTTTCATCTTTTCGTGACCTGGTCTATGCTGCGATGATCTATCATTATTCTGCTTTGCCTGGCACGTTATTGTCAGATTCTGAATAAATACCGGATATAAGGGGGTACTATGTTTGACGACAAGTTTTTTGAAAGCTGGATGGACAGTCAAGCCCAAAAAGTGATGGAACAAGTGGCCAGTGGGCAAAGTATTTCATCAGATCAAATGATGATTTTAATGCTAAAAGCTCAAACCAATCATTTTGCTCACTTGGATGTTGATTTACGTAATGAGATGAAAGCGCTTCGGGAAGATATGGATAAGCGTTTTGAGCAGGTGGATAAGCGTTTTGAGCAGGTGGATAAGCGTTTCGAACAGGTGGATAAGCGTTTCGAACAGATGGATAAACGTTTTGAAGCATTAACCTCGCGGATGGATCATTTTATGATTTGGTCATTTGCAACTACCGTCACGGTTGGAGGAGTGGTGATCGCCGCAATGAAACTTCTAAAATAAAGTTCGTGATTACGGCGACAGTATTGCTAAATACACCTAACTCCTTTGTCTAAATAAAATAGAATATGGGATCAGACACGATTTCCGCGATTTCCAAAATCGGGTCTAACCCTATTTTCATTTTTAAACCCTATTTTCACTTTTTCGTGACCTGGTCCATGCTGCGATGATCTATCATTATTCCAATTTGCCTGGCACGTTATTGTCAGATTCTGAATAAAATACCGAATATAGGGGGGGTACTATGTTTGACGACAAGTTTTTTGAAAGCTGGATGGACAGTCAAGCCCAAAAAGTGATGGAACAAGTGGCCAGTGGGCAAAGTATTTCATCAGATCAAATGATGATTTTAATGCTAAAAGCTCAAACCAATCATTTTGCTCACTTGGATGTTGATTTACGTAATGAGATGAAAGCGCTTCGGGAAGATATGGATAAGCGTTTTGAGCAGGTGGATAAGCGTTTTGAGCAGGTGGATAAGCGTTTCGAACAGGTGGATAAGCGTTTCGAACAGATGGATAAACGTTTTGAAGCATTAACCTCGCGGATGGATCATTTTATGATTTGGTCATTTGCAACTACCGTCACGGTTGGAGGAGTGGTGATCGCTGCGATGAAACTTCTAAAATAAAGTTCGTGATTACGTCGACAGTATTACTACCTCAGCGCACCAGTCACGGACGATACGCTGGCTCATTTAATCACTCCCTGTACTCTGCGCAACTTTATGCTGGTAGCCGCAGTATGAACCGCATTCTGAAACGTGGCGATATTTCTGAAACGTGGCGATATTATCCGTTTAACGCTAGATACCCGCGTTGGGTATCTAGCAGCAATGGATTCCACTGGCCTCTATCATGGTAACGAAACTCGGTCAGCCTACGTAGTGTGAATGATCAACCCCCTTGAACATCAAACATCGTTTTGTCAGTATATTCATAATTCATAAATAAAGGAGTAAGCCTATATGTCCTTGATTTTCGATTCCATCGTTCGCCGCAATGATGAACTACTCTCCGCCCAAGTGGACGATGACCTGGTGATGATGAACATTGCCACCGGTAACTATCACAGCCTGGATGATATTGGTGCCAGAGTATGGGATATCTTGGCCGAACCGGTTTCGGTAATGGCCATTTGTGAACAATTGATGAAGGAATACGAAGTAGAGCCCACTACCTGCCAACACGATGTACTCACGTTATTGGCTAACATGGCCGAACAAAACATGCTGTTGTTTCCAGAAGGGGCGTTGGCCAAATAGCCCTAAGGGTCTGGATTTACAATCCAGACCCTTTATCCACTCAAATATCACGGATTGTAGCTTACCGTTTCCGGATATACCCGCCGTCCTCGTGTAAACTCTAAATAGGTGTTGTCGCCGATCGCATAGGCGATCTCTATCCAATGCATCAGGATGGCAAAATCGTTATCCTCTTTCTTCTGTTCCGGCAAAAGGAATTTCCGCAACAGATACTCTTCCAGTTCCGCCAACCCTTCCTGAAATGTCCAACGGTTCGAGGGACCACAATGCACTTCAAAGGGGCTGCAACCGCGCTTGATACGTATCGAGACCTCCGTACCCAAAGTGGGATGGGCATCTACCGCAGTGCGTAGTCGCCGATAGATTTCCCGTGCCTGGTCCAGACCTTCGCAGTAGAAGAAAGCGCCGTAGAGGTTTTGTGAATAAAAGTGATTTACTTCCGGTCCGCATTTCGAATTACACGGGATACCTTTTGAAATATCGCGCACGGCCACCAGTCCCTTCAACGTGGGGGCGATGACCTTGACCTTATAGCAATTCCGGCAGCCATGGGGAACGGCCTGTTTGGCATAAACCTGCTCGAACAGAAAATCAGAGAGGAATTTGCAAGAAGGGTGGTTATCGCGAACTTTCTTAATGTACAACCAATTCCCTTGTGTCGTTCTCTGGTCCGCGGGGAAGGCCAGCATGCCGTCCGATGGCTGGATCAGAGCGCCGGAATTCAGTGCTTGGCGCAGATTCTTGCCCACGGAGCGGTCGCCGATACGCATATCCAGCCAGATGGCGGGTATATCGCGGAGAGTATTCAGGGAGTGGGTATCCATATAAATCTCAAGATTCACAAATTATGGGTTCTTACTCTAGCGTGGAGAATATGTAGGACTAGCGCAAAGCAGGTCAGGCATTTCTTTTTGCAACATAGGCGGGCCGAAAGGAAAGATTGCGGCCGATTCACCGTCACCCAAGCCATGCCCGCGCATTCCGGAAGAGCCGCAACCAGGGCCCATCCTCATTCCAATCATCAGGGTGCCAGGAATACTGCTTAGTCAGGAACATGCGTTCGGGGTGAGGCATCATGATGGTGAATCGCCCATCCGGTGTAGTAAAGCCGGTGACCCCGGCGGGAGAGCCGTTGGGATTATAGGGATAGCGTTCGACGGGCCGACCGTGGCCGTCCACATAGGCCAATGTAACAATGCCCGCTTCTTGGGCGTGCAATAGACCGTCGGCATCGGCAAAGACCGCACGGCCCTCACCATGGGCCACGGCAATCGGCAGGCGGGCGCCTGCCATATCCTTTAGGAACAACGAGGGCGAATCATAGACCTCGACCAGCGATAGCCGCGCCTCGAACTGTTCCGAGGTATTGCGCACGAAATCAGGCCACCGTTCAGCCCCTGGAATTAGCGCGCGGAGTTTCGACATCATCTGGCAGCCATTGCATACCCCCAGCGCAAAGGTATCCAGACGGGCGAAGAAAGCGGCGAATTCGTCCCGCGCTCGCGGGTTGAAGAGGATTGACTTGGCCCATCCACCTCCCGCTCCCAATACATCTCCGTAGGAAAAACCACCGCAGGCCGCCAAGCCATGAAAATTGGCCAAGGTAATCCGGCCGGCGATGATGTCGCTGATGTGGACGTCAATGGTCTCAAAACCGGCACGATCGAAGGCTGCCGCCATCTCGATCTGACCATTGACCCCCTGTTCGCGCAGGATGGCGATACGCGGCCGGATGCCTTGAAGGATGGCGGGGGCGACGAATTCCTCATCGGGATCGAAGGGGAGTACCACGGTCAGACCCGGGTCGGCAGCATCTTTCAGGTTATCGTATTCCTCCTGGGCGCACGTGGGATTGTCGCGCAACGCTTGGATCCGCCAACTGGTCTCAGCCCAGGCCCGTTCCAGGGCTACCCGTGGTTCATCCAGAAAGGCGCGACCATCGAAACGGGCCACCAAATGGTCGTTGTCGTTCAAGGTGCCCAGAACGTAGGTATGGTGACCGAGACCGACCTCACGGAAGGCGGCCAGTACCTCCTCGGTGTCGTCGTGGCGCACCTGGATCACCGCCCCCAGCTCCTCGACGAACAGGGTGGTCAGAGGGTCATCGCCGAGGTCGTCCAAGTCCACCACCAGCCCGGTATGGCTGGCAAAGGCCATCTCGCAGAGCGTGACAAACAGGCCGCCGTCGGAACGGTCGTGATAGGCGAGCAGCCGGCCCTCGGCGTTGAGGGTCTGAATCGTGGCGAAGAAGCCCTTGAGGGCCTGTGGATCATCAAGGTCGGGGCCGTGGCTGCCGACCTGTTGATAGACCTGCGCCAGGGCTGAGGCCCCCAACCGTGCATGGCCCTTGCCGAGATCCACCAGCAGGAGGTCGGTATCGCCGCAGTCGGTACATAGCTGCGGGGTAAGGGAACGGCGGACATCGGAAACCCGCGCGAAGGCACTGATGATGACTGACATCGGTGCCGTCATCACTTTGTCCTCCCCTCCTTCTCGCCATACCGTCTTCATTGATAGGGAATCCTTGCCCACCGGGATGGTAAGGCCGAGCGCTGGGCACAATTCCATCCCTAGGGCATGGACCGTGTCATAGAGGTTGACGTCCTCGCCGGGATAACCCACCGCAGCCATCCAATTGGCGGAGAGTTTGATGTCGGAGAGGGAACCGATGAAAGCAGCAGCAAGGTTGGTGATGGCCTCTCCCACCGCCAAACGTCCCGCAGCGGGGGCTTCAATGAGGGCTACCGGGGTGCGCTCACCGATCGCCATCGCCTCGCCGGTATGGCCGTAAAAGTCGGTAGCGGTGACGGCGCAATCGGCCACCGGCACCTGCCACGGCCCGACCATCGGATCGCGTACCGATAATCCACCGACGGTGCGGTCACCAATCGTGATCAAAAACTTTTTACTGGCCACCGCAGGTAGGCGCAGAACTCGGTACGCGGCCTCACGTAGGGAGATGCCGGAAAAATCCAGCCACGGCTTGGGAAAGGGATGACGGTGGACGTGGCGTAGCATCTTGGGCGGTTTGCCGAACAGCAACGCCATGGGCATGTCGACCGGAGTCTCGTCGAGCAGGGCATCGCCCAAGAGCAGGTCGCGTTCGGCGGTGACCTCGCCAATCACCGCCACCGGGCAGCGTTCCCGCTCGCACAGGGACTGGAATGATTCCAACGCCTCGGGGCGGATCGCCAGTACATAGCGTTCCTGGGCCTCGTTGCACCAGATCTGCAAGGGCGACATCCCTGGGTCAGCGTTGGGGATGGCGCGGAGTTCGAAACGTCCGCCCCGTCCGGCCCCTGCGACGATTTCTGGGCAGGCGTTGGATAGTCCGCCCGCGCCCACATCGTGGATGGACAGGATCGGGTTGTCGGGACCAGCCGCCCAGCAACGGTCGATGACCTCTTGGGTGCGGCGTTGCATCTCCGGGTTGCCGCGCTGTACCGAAGCGAAATCGAGCCATTCGTTGCTCGCCCCACTCGCTTGGCTGGAGGCGGCACCACCTCCCAGTCCGATGAGCATAGCGGGACCACCAATCACGACGACCGGCGTTCCAGGCGGAAGATTGCGTTTTTCCACATGCTCGGCGCGGATGTTGCCGATGCCTCCGGCCAGCATGATGGGCTTATGGTAGCCGCGCAGTTCCAGGCCGTTGGGACCGGGGACGTAGCCTTCGTAGGTACGGAAATAGCCGCACAGGTTGGGACGACCAAACTCGTTGTTGAAGGCAGCCGCCCCGAGTGGGGCATCCATCATTAGGGTGAGCGCCGAGGCAATGCGGCGCGGCCGACCGTAGTCAACTTCCCAGGGCTGGACGGCACCGGGTAGGTGGAGGTTGGAGACCGAAAAGCCGGTCAGACCGGCCTTGGGTTTGGCACCACATCCCGTGGCCCCTTCATCGCGGATCTCGCCACCCGCACCCGTGGCGGCCCCAGGGAAGGGGGCGATGGCAGTGGGGTGGTTGTGGGTCTCGACCTTCATCAGGATCGGGATGTCTTCGGCGTGGTCGCCGTAACGGCCGGTGATAGGGTCGGCGAAGAACCGTCGCCCCGACCAGCCGGTCATTACCGCGGCGTTGTCGCGGTAAGCGGAGAGCACTTGCTCGGGGGACTTGCTATGGGTGTTGCGGATCATCGCAAACAGCGAATGTTCGGCGGGCTGTCCATCCACCACCCAGTCGGCGTTGAAAACTTTATGGCGGCAGTGTTCGGAATTGGCCTGCGCGAACATCATCAATTCCACATCGGTGGGATTGCGTCCGAGGGTGGTGAAGCTCTCCAGGAGATAGTCGATCTCGTCGGCCGACAGCGCCAATCCCAGATCGCTGTTGGCCTGGACCAAGGCCGCGCGCCCTCCGCCCAGCATGTCCACCAGCGACAGGGGTACCGGACTGGCCTTGAGAAACAGTCCATCCGCCTCCTCAAGGCTGTAGAGCACAGTTTCCGTCATGGGGTCGTGGAGTAGGGTGGCGGCGAAGGAGAGTGCCGCTTCCGAGAGCAGGGGGGCATCCGGATTCGGGTTCAGGTCCAATCCCGTGTCGGCCACGTCCAGGTAATAGGCGATACCCCGCTCCAGGCGACGTACGGAGACCAAGCCACAGTGATGGGCGATCTCCGTGGCGCGGCTCGACCAAGGCGAGAGGGTCCCCAGTCGTGGCACCACCCACAGCACCTCTCCGAGCGGAGGCTCGGGAGGAGAAGGCGGGCCATAGGCCAGCAACTGGTCCAATACTGCCCGCTCGGTGTCGGTCAGGCGTTGCCCGAGGTCCACGAAGTGGACGAGTTCCGCACTCAATCCTCGAAGTCCGGGAATACCGGAGGCGAGAAGAGCATGCAGTTTGTCCAGACGGAAGGTGGAAAGGGCGGGAGCCCCACGCAGTCGCAACACGCTCGACATGGTATTACCCTAAATAGACGATGAATTACAAACCGGAAACACGTGAAAGTCCCTGTTCGGGAACCGGAAAATTGACATGATACCGGAAAGACGCGGGCTGTGCCCCACTTTGCGCTTGAATCACTTTTCCGGCTATCACTCTTCTCTAATGAGGGATAATGATCACTCATCGGTCCAAGGTCACATCCAATCTAAAATAACCGTGTAACCTGCTGGTCATACAGGTGTTGTGGCGGTTATCCCCAAAACCTGTGGATAACTCTGTGGATGAGGTGGGAGCAAGGTTCGCAAAACCGCACCACAACTGCCTTGCAGCACCTCTGCCCATCCCCTGACCAATAGCGTTACTTATTATTTAACAATAGGTTGAATATTTTTTCGGAGTGCTCGGAAAAAATTTCCGTTAAATCCGACGATTCCTGTCGGTTGTGTATAACTTTCCGGCGGGCTTGACATCCATAAGTATTCGATGCCGGTGAATCATTACTTTAATCATATTCTTAGTATTTTAATTCAAGCAAGTCACGCAACCTGCTGGTCATACAGGTGTTGTGGTGGTTATCCCCAAATCCTGTGGATAACTCTGTGGATGGCGTGGGAGCAAGGCCCGCAAAACCGCACCACAGCTACCTCTCCGCACCTCTGACCACGCCCTGGCCAACAGCGTTACTTGTTATTTAACAATTGGTTGGATGTTTGTTGCTGGACCACGTAAGTAAGCTTCAGCACAAAATCCGACCGTCTTGGTCGGTTGTGTATAACTTTACGGCAGGCTTGACATCCGGCTCGTTACGAGAGCGAGGACGGGGTCCATCTAAGGGTTTTGGGATGTGTGCTTGACGTACTTGACACCATGCTGGTCCCGCACCACGCTTAAAAACCTACTGGAGAAATCCTATGACCGCAATCACTTTCGACACCCTTGCCTACGTTAAGACACTGCGAGAGGCGGGCGTCAACGAATCGCAGGCCGAGGCGCAGGCAAATGCCCTGGCAGTGGTACTGAGATCTGGCACCAACGAGCTGGCGACAGGACATGATCTTGATCGTTTGGAATCACGGTTAAAACAGGACATTAATCGTCTGGAATCAAAGCTGAACCTAATGGACGAACGCACCGAGGGACGTTTCAAATTGTTGCAATGGATGTTGGGCTTCACCTTGGCCACTTGTGTTGCCATCCTCTGGATTCTGATCCGTACCGCAACGCATTGAGTATTGATGCCCCTGCGTCATTAAGACGCAGGGACCGGGGATGGGGATAGGTTAGGTGTTTTGGATGACGATACTGGGGAATTTAGCCGCGTAGCTCTTGGATTGGAGGGAGAGCTTGGCCGCGGTACGGCGGGCGATGTCGCGATAGATCTCGGCAATGCGACTGTTAGGTTTGGAGATTACGGTGGGGTGGCCACCATCGGCATCTTCGCGGATATGGATATCCAGGGGCAGGGCCCCCATGAAATCCACATTGTGTTGTTCGGACATGCGTTTACCGCCGCCCTCACCGAAGATGGGCTCCTCATGGCCGCACTGGCTGCAAATATGGATACTCATGTTCTCCACGATGCCGAGTACCGGCACCTCCACCTTTTCAAACATCTTCAGACCCTTGCGGGCATCTAATAGAGCGATGTCCTGGGGGGTGGTAACGATGATGGCCCCGGAGACGGGGACCTTTTGGGCGAGGGTGAGCTGGGTGTCGCCGGTCCCTGGGGGTAGGTCCACCACCAGATAATCCAGGTCGTGCCAGTTGGTATCCTTGAGGAGCTGTTCCAGGGCTTGGGTGACCATGGGGCCACGCCAGATCATCGGT
The DNA here is from genome assembly GCA_963575685.1 of Gammaproteobacteria bacterium. GTDB lineage: Bacteria > Pseudomonadota > Gammaproteobacteria > CAIRSR01 > CAIRSR01 > CAUYTW01. The sequence continues at coordinate 14,908 of CAUYUB010000199.1, forward strand.
GTCTCCTCATCAATAAGGTAGCCGATCGACATCGATTGGAGGTTGTAGCTCATCACCGGTTCAAGGGTCTTACCGTCCAACGACTCCGGGCGGGTCTTGACCCCCAACATGCGGGGCTGACTCGGGCCATAGATGTCGGCATCCAATATCCCCACATTTGCCCCCTCGGCGGCAAGAGCGAGGGCAAGATTGACGGCCGTGGTCGATTTTCCTACGCCTCCCTTACCGGAGGCCACGGCGATGATGTTCTTGACACCCTTGATGGCATTTACGCCCTTCTGGACTTGATGGGCCACGATGTGGGTAGTGACCTCTACCTCCACCGACCCCACTCCCGCCACGGTTTTGACGCACCCGCTCAGGCGTTCTTTCAGTATGTCGTGGTAACCCTTGGCGGGAAAACCAAGTACCACCGAGAGCTTCACATTGTCCCCGGTAATGGCGATTTCCTTAATAGCCTTAGCGGAGATTAGATCCTTACCGAGATAGGGATCGATGTAGTCCGCGAGGGCGGTCTCCACCTGGGACTTCTGTATATCAGGCATTCTTAATCTCCTCCTGCATTACCCTTTATGTTGTCAGGGTAAAACGAATATTGATCGGTTGACCAAAGACGGTCAAGGTAACGTATAGTCTAACGCTATTCTTGAGTAAAGCCTTAAACAATTCAATGGTGCCGGGTCATCCATAAACCTTATTATAAAAAGGTTATTTTGACGGGGCGGATGATTACGGCTATTATAAACACATGAAAAAAGCTATAATTAGCACTCTGCCGCTGTTGATTCGGGGATTCAGGCGGACCCTCCTCCAGGTAATGTAGACAAGACCATATGACCGAACCACACCAGACCAGCCAGACCACCCACTTCGGTTTCCAGCAAGTTCCGGTCGAGGAAAAGGCTAGCCGGGTCGGGGCGGTTTTTGACTCGGTGGCGAATCGCTATGACCTGATGAATGATCTCATGTCGTGCGGCATCCACCGGTTGTGGAAACGTTTCACCGTTGAGATCGCGGGGGTACGTGCCGGCGAACGGGTATTGGATGTGGCGGGAGGTACCGGCGATTTGGCACAGTCTTTTGCCGAGCAGGTAGGTGCGCAGGGGTCGGTGGTGGTGGCCGACATCAATGCCGCCATGCTCACGGTAGGCCGGAACCGGCTCACCGACCACGGCTACGTCGGCAATATCGCCTACGTCCAAGGGGATGCCCAACATTTGCCCTTCCCCGACAACCATTTTCACTGCATTACCATTGCCTTTGGGTTACGCAACGTTACCCACATCGATTGGGCGCTCGCTTCCATGTTTCGGGTACTCCGACCCGGTGGTCGGTTGCTGGTACTGGAATTTTCCAAACCGGTACCCTTTCTGCGTCCGGCCTACGACCTTTATTCCTTCAAGGTCTTACCCGTGTTGGGCAATCTCGTGGTCAATGACCCTGACAGCTACCGTTACCTGGCCGAATCGATCCGTATGCACCCGGACCAGGAGACCCTCAAGGGGATGATGGAGACGGCAGGTTTTGAACGTTGCGATTATTTCAACCTTACCGGCGGAATTACCGCCCTCCATCGGGGCTATAAACTATGAGCCTGGCGTCCGATGTCCGTTATGCCGGTTTCTGGCGTCGCTTGGCGGCTGCTGTGATCGATATTGCCATTTTGGTGCCGGTGCTGATGCTGTTGCTGTATCTAATGTACGGAATGGCCTATTTCGAATGGATGGCGACGCGGACCGATCCCCTTGCCGTCTATGGCAATGGTGATGCCATCATCAGCAATCTGCTGCCGATGGTCGTGGCTATCTATTTCTGGATGCGCTACCTCGGCACCCCTGGGAAACTGTTACTGGGCTGCCATTTGGTCGATGCCAAAAGCGGCGCACCGCTTCGTCTGCGCCAAGCTATCTTCCGCAATATCGGATACCTGGTTTCGCTATTCACCTTTGGTCTGGGTTTCCTGTGGATTGCCTGGGATGCGCGTAAACAGGGCTTTCACGACAAAATTGCGGGTTCGGTGGTGATCCGAATCAATAAAAATTGATATTGTCTTTTGGTTATAAAAGAAAAATCTTTTAAAGATCTTTCTGTTATGACCATAAAGACCATTGAAGGATTTCTATGGCTCTCGGCATCGGCCAGGCCCTGCGCCTTGTCACGATTCACCGCGTACTGGTACGTCACGGGCTCGACGAGATTGTTCTCGCTACCCATCTGCTGCGTCCTTTGCGGTTTCTGTGGTATCTCTTGCCTTGGAATTGGCGACCAAAATCTCACCCCCCGCGGGCGGTACGCCTGCGTCGTACGCTGGAAGATCTTGGTCCGATCTTCGTCAAACTCGGCCAGATCCTCTCCACTCGTGCTGATCTGCTGCCCGATGACATTGCCTTGGAGTTTGCCCGCCTTCAGGATCGGGTCGCCCCCTTTTCCGGGGTAGTGGCCCGCGTGCTGGTAGAACAGACCCTGGGTGCTCCGGTAGGACGCCTGTTCCTGGATTTCGATGAAACCCCCCTTGCTTCCGCCTCGGTAGCCCAAGTCCATGCTGCACGCCTGCTGGATGGGCGTGAAGTCGTGGTCAAAGTCCTGCGCCCCGGCATCCGCCCCGTTATCCGCCGTGATCTCGACCTGCTCTATACCCTGGCGGATTTGGCGCAACGCTATTGGGCCGATGCGCAACGCCTGCATCCGCGTGAGGTCGTGGCGGAGTTGGAAAAGACCCTCTGGAATGAACTGGACTTGATACGGGAAGCGGCCAACGGTTCTACCCTGCGGCGCAATTTCGAAGGTTCGGAGATGCTCTACGTGCCCGCCGTGGAGTGGGACTATACCCGTACCGAGGTGTTGGTGCTGGAGCGTATCTACGGTACCCCGGTGAGCGATATTCCGGCCCTGACGCGCCAGGGGGTGAACCTCAAACTGCTTGCCGAACGTGGGGTGGAGGTCTTTTTTACCCAGGTCTTTCACCACAATTTTTTCCATGCCGATATGCATCCCGGCAATATCTTCGTCACCCCGGATGCCTGCTATATCGCGGTGGATTTTGGCATTATGGGTAGCCTCTCGACCCAAGACCAGCGTTACCTGGCCGAAAACCTGTTAGCCTTTTTCCGTCGCGACTACCGACGGGTAGCCGAGGTCCATATCACCTCGGGTTGGGTCAACCCGACGACCCGAATCGACGAATTTGAGGCTGCGATTCGTAGCGTCTGTGAGCCGATCTTTCAGCGTCCTTTCGGTGAGATCTCTTTCGGTCACCTCTTACTGCGTCTGTTCCAGGTGGCCCGGCGCTTTCAAATGGAGGTCCAGCCCCAACTGGTGTTATTGCAGAAAACATTGCTCAACATTGAGGGCATGGGACGGCGACTCTATCCACAACTCGATCTGTGGACCACTGCCAAACCCTTTTTGGAGCGTTGGATGGCGGAGCGCCTAGGCCCACGGGCCTTCCTGCGCTCGGTTAGGGAGAACGCACCACAATGGGGAGAGAAACTCCCGGAGCTGCCCTTGCTGGCCGTAGAGGTTCTCCGCAAGGCCCATGATGGTCAGCTCAGGGTCCGCACCTCCGAAGACGAACTGACCGCACTCCTGCGTGAAATGCGCCGTACCGGGGACCGTACCGTCCTTGCTGTGGCCGGTGCCGCTTTGGTCATTGCCGCTGCGATTATTCACAGTTTGGGGAGCAGTGCCGGTAATCTGATGGAAGGGTTATCGCTATTCGGGATGAGTTTCAAACCATCTTCTACTCTAATGGGCGGACTGGGTATGGCGCTACTCCTTGCTGCCTGGTTGCGGAGGGAGTAGTTTCAAAAAGTTGGGGTCGAAAGTCTCTTTCTGAGCAGCATCTCGTCGTACCCTTCCTTAATTAAGTTATCGATCTTGCCGATGATCTGATATCCCTGTTTACCATAAAAAGCCATGGCCGGGTTATTGAATGAGGAAACCATGAGCCATAAGTTTCTGGTATCTGCCGCCACGCGCTGTTCCATCCAGGCGAGGACCTCTGAACCAAGCCCTAGTTTCTGGTAATCGGGAAAGATCGCAAAAAGTTCTAAATAAGCGCCAAGCAACCAGGGGAACCTTACACAGAATACCCCTGCTGCTCGCTGGCTATTAGCGATATCGGTGGAATTGGTGACGATAATTCGGCAGCGAAGGCACGGATCGGTGGAAAGCAGGTAATTTCGCAACCTGGCGGAAGAATAGCCCAGAGTACGCCAGGGGTCTATACAACAGAGTTGTTGCGCAATTTTTTCACTTTCCGACTCATCCAACGTTCGGATCTGAAAATTTCCGAGAGTATGGAATTCAATATTGAGTGGATGAGAAGACATGGACGGCTCAGTCAACTGGTTTGGAAATAGGTAATTTTTTGATTGTTAGCGGAAAGAAATCACACCAATACCGCCCGTCGCCAGCCCCGCACCGAATTGATCACCCATAATGCACTGGCGCGGGGGAGATCGGTGCGTTGGATGGTTTCTTCACGGATCGCACCCTCCTCCAGTAATCTGCGACGATAGGTTCCAGCCAAAAGACCCGCTGTGACGGGGGGAGTGATTCGCTTGCCATCTAGTTCGACGACCACATTGGCGATGGTGGTCTCGGTGATCTCTCCCCGCTCATTCCAGAGTAGCACGTCCGCCCCCTTTGGAGATTCGCGACGAGCGCGTTCGTACTCAGCGCGATGGGTCGTTTTGTGATAGAAAAAGGGATTGGACGAATCGATTGCACTTGCCGCGAGCGTAAGCGATACCTCGCTCGTCCCTTCGCCCAGGAGGGTCGATTCGGTGCGAATCATCCCATCTTCGTCGAGCCGCAAGCGCACGCGCTGGGGCGAGGAGGGAAAACCCGCGGCAAGGTCACTGAGCGCTTGGCGCATTTTGCCAAGATCGAGCGGATAACCAAAATAATCCGCTGATCCGGAAATCCGTTCGAGGTGTTCTTCGAGCAGCGAAAAACCATTGAGCGGCGTCCACAATAGGGTTTCCAGCAAGGCGAAGCGCGGCCGGCGGGTCCACAAGACCTGTGCCTTGGTAAGGCATTCCGCATATTCCGCACCGGTCTCGGAATCCCACACGATTCCCCCGCCGACCCCATATTCCGCAACGCCGGTCGCATGGTCGAGAACCACCGTACGGATTGCAACATTGAATTCCGCACGATGACCGGGCGCAATTATGCCGATGGCCCCGGTGTAAAGACCACGTGGGGTCGTTTCGAGGTCGGCAATGATTCTCATGGTATTTGCTTTGGGAGCACCGGTCACCGATGCCGCGGGAAATAGGGCACGCAAAATCGCAGAGACCGGATGGTCGGTAGTCGCTTCGACCGTAGAGGTCATCTGCCATACCGTCGGATATTGCTCGATCGCAAAGAGACGGGATACCTGCACACTCCCCAGCGTTGCGATACGACTCAGGTCATTGCGCATCATATCCACGATCATTACGTTTTCGGCACGATCCTTGACCGATTCCCGCAGTGCCGCCGCGCGTGCCGTGTCTGTAACGGGCGCAGGCGCGCGCGCGGCGGTGCCTTTCATCGGCCGGGTAATCAAGCGCCGGTCGTTCAGAGAGAAAAACAACTCGGGCGAGACCGAAAGGATGATGAATCGTCCGGTATCAAGGTAGGCCGCGTGTTGCGCACATTGTGAACCGACCATCTCCTCAAACCAGCGCCTAGGCTCTCCGGTAAATTGTCTACGGAGGCGCCAAGTGTAATTTACCTGATAGGTATCTCCCTGGGCGATGTGTTTTCGGATCGCGTCAATGGCCAACCCATAAGTGGCGCGATCCATGGAGGGTACCCAGATATCCGGCGGGTTAGTTGTTTCGGCCACCTCTGCCCGGATAGCGGATAGACATTGAAATGTGGGAAGAATCTCTGGCGCGTTGTAGAGCGCAAAATAGAGTAATGGTAGCGAATCGGGGACGGCTGCGTGCGTTCGCACGCGCAAGGCGCTGTCGAACCCCGACGCAGCTTCATAGCTGACGAAGCCAACCGCGTACCAGTTATTTTTCTCAACCAGACACTCAATCTCCCGCAGCATGGGAAGTATGTCTTCGGGGAGATGCGTCTCCATAATTTGTTGCGGTGAATCAAAACGCAGCCATCGGCCGGTGGTACTTTGCTGAACAAAGGCTTCGTTCATATCGTTAGTTGGTTCATTTAGTGACAAGCGAACGAGACTGAACCGTCCCCTGCTTGTTCCCCCGCGGGGACGTCGCTATCATCCGCCGCCTTTCTATCTTCATATCTTCAGATAGACCGTAGATATTTCCGGTCTACTGCCCAATAACCACAGTAACCGGAGGAACGCGTCATGTCATTGACGAAGACCGCAACCGAGGTATCAATGGGAACGTTGACAGGCGACTGGTACACCGAAGAATGGCAGGGAGCGGGGGCCGCTATTTCCCTCAAGACAGCCCGACGACTCCACGTTGAGCAATCGTCGTTTCAACGTATTGAGGTCTTCGAGACCGAGACCTTCGGCCGACTTCTCACCTTGGACGGGTTGGTGATGGTGACCGATCGGGACAACTTCATCTACCACGAGATGCTTTCCCACCCTGCGCTGTTCAGCCACCCCGCACCCCGCGATGTGCTCATCGTCGGCGGTGGCGATTGTGGGACCCTGCGCGAGGTACTCAAACACACCGAGGTGACCCAGGTCATCCAGGTGGAGTTGGACGAAGGGGTCACCCGCACCTGCGAACGATTTTTCCCGGAATTATGTGCCTCGAACGGCGACCCGCGCGCGGAACTTCTCTTTGCCGACGGCATCCGCTTTGTTGCCCAGGCCCCGCTCGCGTCCTTTGATGTCGTTCTGGTGGATGGCACCGACCCCATCGGTCAGGCCGCGGGTCTGTTCTCCGAGGAGTTCTACCGGGACTGCTACCGACTACTGCGCCCCGGCGGGGTCCTCGCCGGTCAGACCGAATCGCCCCTGTTTCATGCCGACCTGATCACTGCCGTTCACCGGGCATTGCGTGGTGCCGGTTTTACCCAGCCACGCACCTTGCATTTCCCCCAGTGTACCTATCCCTCCGGCTGGTGGAGCGCCACCCTAGCAGCGCGTGACGGTACCCTCGGCGAGCCGCGACCGCTGCCTACCGATTTCGTCACCCGCTACTACGATACCGCGCTTCACCAAGGGGCGTTGGCGCTTCCTCGCTTCCTGCGGGAACAGTTGTCACTATAAAGTTTTACCGGTCATGGCCGAAGGAACTTTCGTCGCGAGTGCCAATCTCATTACAATGAAAGTCATTCGCGTGACGATCTCCCGCCTAGCCCTTATCTTTAGGCGGGATCACCCCGGCCTTCCCCAGCCGGGTGACACTTTGGCCCCGGTTTCTCTACTCGGACCGGGGCCTTTTTTTGACCGTTCCCGGCAGGAATCAGGAAGCAAGTGGGTAGGTTAGCGCATGGAAAGGTTTTAGGCCGGATGCAAACTGTTACCATAAACGGTACGCCGTCAAACCGTTTCCTCTCCCAGTTAGGCGAAAATCCGCATGGAAAATCCAGGCATGACTTCTACCGAGCGCCGCGCCACGATAGCGCTGGCAGGTATCTTCTCACTACGTATGCTCGGGTTGTTCATGATTCTTCCAGTCTTCGCTCTTTACGCCAACCAGTTAACCGGGGTCACGCCAACCCTCGTGGGAGTGGCGATTGGGGCCTACGGACTTACCCAAGCGATCCTACAAATCCCGTTTGGGGTGTTGTCGGACCGTTTCGGACGCAAACGTATCATCGCCATCGGCCTGGTGATCTTTGCCGGTGGGAGTGTAGTGGCGGCGCTCTCTACCTCCATGTGGGGGGTAATTTTGGGACGCGCCCTACAAGGGGCCGGGGCCATTGCCGGGCCGGTGATGGCACTGGCGGCGGATCTCACCCGTGACACGCAACGCACCAAGGCTATGGCGGTCATTGGGATGAGCATTGGGTTCTCTTTTGCGGTGGCCATCGTCGCAGCGCCGGCCATTGACCATTGGATCGGTGTACCTGGCATCTTTTGGCTCATTGGCGGACTGGCGGTAACGGGCATCGGCGTACTCTTTCTTGCCGTACCCAATCCCATTCACAGTGAAGTACATCGGGATGCAGAGGCGGTACCCGCTCAGATGGGGAGTGTCTATCGCAACCTGGCATTGCGCCGCCTGGATTTCGGTATTCTGTCTCTGCACGCCATTCTTACCGCCAATTGGGTAGTGATGCCGTTGGCCCTGAGTAGCCAGCTATCCCGCCAGCATCACTGGTGGGTCTATTTGCCGGTGTTAATACTCTCTGTAATCGCGATGGTTCCCTTTATCATTATGGCGGAGAAGCACGGCCGCCTGAAGCCGGTTTTTCTGGGGGCGGTGGCACTCTTGGGGAGTGCTGAATTATTACTCGTCCCAACTCATACCAACCTATGGGCAATGGGAGGTGTGTTGTTTCTGTTTTTTACGGCCTTCAACCTATTGGAGGCGATCCTGCCGTCCCTGATGTCCAAATTGGCGCCACCCGAAGCCAAAGGTACGGCCATGGGCATTTACAGCACGGCCCAATTTTTGGGGGCCTTCATCGGTGGCACCTTAGGGGGGTGGATACACGGACGTTTTGGTATCTCCGGGGTGTTCGTGATGGGTACCGTATTTGCCGGGTTGTGGCTGTTGGTCGCCACTGGACTCCAAGACCCGCGCCAGATCAAAGGCGGATCGGTAATCGGCAATTCGCTCAGTACGGAAAATGGGTGAACCGGTAACAGCACGTCGGTAATTTGTTGGTGATCATTAATCTTAGCGATAATTCAGGGTAGGCGGTCAAGGCACGGATAACCCGTCCCTGGCCCTATCCTATGGGGAGAAAATGATGGCGAGAGGTGTAAATAAGGTAATCCTCATCGGCAACCTAGGCCGTGACCCAGAGGTACGTTATAGCCCCAGCGGTACGGCATGGGGCAATATCCGGGTGGCTACCACGGAGGGCCGCAAAGACAAGGAAACCGGACAGTGGCAGGACCATACCGAATGGCACCATGTCGTATTGCTGGGACGAGCGGCGGAGGTGGCGAACGAGTATCTTAAAAAAGGGGCGAAGGTCTACATTGAAGGTCGTTTGCAGACCCGCAAATATACGGACAAGAACAATATCGAGCGCTACCAGACCGAGATCGTCGCCAACGACATGCAGATGCTTGATGGCAGAGGCGGCGGCGGGGCGGCGGCGATGGATGACTACAACCAGGGAGGAGGAGGTATGCCGCGGGAGCAAAGTCCCCGCCCTTCGGCACCACGCACGCAATCAATGCCGGAACCTAGTCATGATGCCGGTTTCGACGACGATGTTCCTTTCTGAGGACCACCGCTTGGCCGGGAGTCTGCCCGTTTTTTAGTGGCATGCACCCGACAATATCGTTCCTGCCCGTTGACTTACGGGTAGGAACGATAAGGAAATACGAGTTGGGAATACACGGTAAACGCTAATCCTCAGTCTCCAAGTAATACGTCCAAATCGCTGCCTCGACCAGCGATACCCAAACGAAAGCGTTGTGTTCCGCCTTCAATCGCTCGAAGGTGCGCCAATGCATTTCCTTGGGCTTGTCGCCAATACAAACAGTTTATTTTAGAGGGAGTTGTAGATGGAGTGTTAGGAAAAAGTTATGCCGGTAGAATGGACGCACCATATTTGGTAGTGATAGAAGCTAAACGCAGCATTGAAGCGCAAAGTCCGGTAGCACAATGCTATGCGCAAATGCTGGCTGCCGCCCGCTTGAATTGGGAGCAAGATAACTATCAGCCGCAAGAAATTTTTGGTTGCTACACCATTGCGGATACCTGGACATTTATTCGCGCCGAGGTAGAAAGCATTGATGCAGATAAACCAGTCATGCGATTGGAAACTTCGCGGGAATATGTTGAAAAATTGGAGGCCGAGACAATTGTACGAATTTTGAAAAAAATAGTGCTTTCCAAAACTAAAATAGCAAAATAATTCGATTTCATGAAAAATCCTCGCTCCCGTTGCTCGCGATCTTGACTATGACGGCGCACCTTTTCCGTAGGGCCCAGAGTGCCGCGTCCGATTGCGTGCCGAACTTGATACTTATTACGAGTCAGGTCTTTCCTTTTCCCAGGAAAAACTTCTGTTGCGCTGTTGCACGCATATTTTATTCCTATTCATTCCCCCCCACCATCATGCGAATAAAAACCCCCACCGACAAACCGCGCAATAGCTTGAGTCGGTAGGTTGAGATGGTCTCTTGTTGATCCCAGCCGCCCTCGGGCCAATTCTCCAGGGAATGCCGTAGCGATTCCAAATCCAGCAGGCGGGCCGCCGTGGGTGAGGCGGCCAATCGGTCTATTTCTTCCGCTAGGCGGGTGCGGTCACGACCAAGCGTCTCGAACCAATCGGCGGCTTGGTATCTCTATGGTCTTGGGAAAACGAATTTTCGATAGTAATCGATCCCCATAGGCCCGGTGTAATAACCAACGGGTTTAGTCATTACGCAGGAATTGGTCCTCAGGAATTGCCAAGAATGACGGGAATTACGGTGACAGCTTACCTAATACATCATTTAGACAAAGGAGTTAGGTGTATTTAGTAATACTGTCGCCGTAATCACGAACTTTATTTTAGAAATTTCATTGCAGCGATCACCACTCCTCCAACCGTGACGGTAGTTGCAAATGACCAAATCATAAAATGATCCATCCGCGAGGTTAACGCTTCAAAACGCTTATCCATCTGTTCGAAACGCTTATCCACCTGCTCAAAACGCTTATCCATATCTTCCCGAAGTGTTTTCATCTCATTACGTAAATCAACATCCAAGTGAGCAAAATGATTGGTTTGAGCTTTTAGCATTAAAATCATCATTTGATCTGATGAAATACTTTGCCCACTGGCCACTTGTTCCATCACTTTTTGGGCTTGACTGTCCATCCAGCTTTCAAAAAACTTGTCGTCAAACATAGTACCCCCCCTATATTCGGTATTTTATTCAGAATCTGACAATAACGTGCCAGGCAAATTGGAATAATGATAGATCATCGCAGCATGGACCAGGTCACGAAAAAGTGAAAATAGGGTTTAAAAATGAAAATAGGGTTAGACCCGATTTTGGAAATCGCGGAAATCGTGTCTGATCCCATATTCTATTTTATTTAGACAAAGGAGTTAGGTGTATTTAGCAATACTGTCGCCGTAATCACGAACTTTATTTTAGAAGTTTCATTGCGGCGATCACCACTCCTCCAACCGTGACGGTAGTTGCAAATGACCAAATCATAAAATGATCCATCCGCGAGGTTAATGCTTCAAAACGTTTATCCATCTGTTCGAAACGCTTATCCACCTGTTCGAAACGCTTATCCACCTGCTCAAAACGCTTATCCACCTGTTCGAGACGCTTATCCACCTGCTCAAAACGCTTATCCATATCTTCCCGAAGTGTTTTCATCTCATTAGACATTATCGGAAACCTATTTTTTGCTAGAAACATCAGTTTGTAATATAATATTTTAACATTAACACAATTATATAAAGAGATAAAAAATGACTATCGAGACAACTATAGAAGTCGTCCGCGCTGTAATCACATATAATTCCGTTAAAGATAATGAGAAGGTATTCTTATCGATGACAAGTTTGCGCGTGATTGAATTTGATGTTTTGTGTAAGCATTTTGAGATAACGCTAAATGATCGCTTACGTAAAGATGGTGAGGATAACAATGCTGGCGGCGAGAAGGGAGGAAGACCTTCCCGCTTAAATTTAGTACAGGATAAACTGTTTTTCATATTATTCTATCTTAAAGCATATCCGTTACAAGAAATATTTGGGTTTCTATTTGGGCTAAGCCAACCTCAGGCTAATTACTGGATTCATCTACTTAGTGATGTTTTAAAAGATACATTAGAGGCGATGGATTTTATGCCAGAACGCACATCCCCAGAGTTACTGGACAAATTACAATCTGAGGGAAAACAAGATTTTTCTATTGACGGCACTGAGCGACGCATAAATAGGCCACAAGATAAAGACGAACAAAAAGAATATTACAGCGGTAAGAAAAAGACACACACCGTCAAGAATTTAATTATTGTTGGAAATTCTGATAGAGATATCAAGTATTTAAGCGAAACAACAGAAGGCAAAAAACATGACAAAAAAATTGCTGACGAATCTCAAATTATTCTTCCCGAAGGAAGTACCATTATTCAGGATACGGGGTTCCAAGGATTAGAGCTTGATGGCGTTAATACTATCCAACCAAAGAAGAAACCAAAAGGAAAAGAATTAACTAGCAAAGAAAAAGAAGATAATAGGCTGATATCGAGTATACGCGTTGTCGTAGAGCATGTTATTTCTGGGATAAAAAGACTGCATATTGTGAAAGATATTTTTAGGAATACTAAAGAAGATTATGGGGATTTAGTTATGTTTCTTGCGTGTGGATTGCATAATTTTCGAAACTCTAACAGGCATCGTTCTTATTAAATTTTTTGTGGTGCTAGGGTCTAGTTTTGTAATCGTTATTTAATGGTATAAGTTGTGTTATTTTATTTATAAACCATTAAGACTGACACGTAAATATAGATTATTTTTATCGAAATTTTGTAATGCATCAGATTAGAATATTAAACGTAATTCACACAAAATAATTAATGCTTGATTTAATTCTCCTGGCTGCGTGAGGGAAGGAAGTTATTTTTCTCTCATAATTATTTTTGCGTGGTTAATAATGCTTCACAGAAGATAGCAAGGGTTTCCGATAATGTCTATTACGTAAATCAACATCCAAGTGAGCAAAATGATTGGTTTGAGCTTTTAGCATTAAAATCATCATTTGATCTGATGAAATACTTTGCCCACTGGCCACTTGTTCCATCACTTTTTGGGCTTGACTGTCCATCCAGCTTTCAAAAAACTTGTCGTCAAACATAGTACCCCCTATATTCGGTATTTTATTCAGAATCTGACAATAACGTGCCAGGCAAAGCGGAATAATATGATCATAGCAGCATGGACCAGGTCATTAAAAGGTTAAAATAGGATTAAACACGATTTTTGAAATCGCGGAAATCGTGTCTGACCCGTGTCTGCCCCCATATTCTGCTGACCCCATCTTCTAAGTTTTCCGGGTCCAACCCTCACTTGTTTTCTATTCATTCACCCCTCTACCATGACAGTTTACTTAGGCGATTTCTAGAAAAGAACCCCCAGATCAGTTGATGCTAGGCGGGGACTGGATGTTGGACTTTGGAAAACATAGAGCCCCTCCTTCGTAAGTAAAAAGGCTCCCCCATCACTAATTATAAATATTATTATTGCGATAATTGGGCTACGTAGCGAATAAAATTGTTGTTCTCTCCAAAAAATCACTCATGGTCATGCCAATTTTTTGAACCATGGCTTGTAATTCGGTTACGACCTCGGGATAACTCTTGGGTTTGAGTAAAGAGCCTGCCGTCTCCAAGCCGGGAGTTTCTTTTTTCTCGGTATTCTTCGGGGAATTCTCCTTATCTTGTTTTTTGTTGGTATTCTTATACTAACCTGCGCGTTGGTTAGGGGACTCCAGCTAAATAGCATATTGGACGGATT
>CAUYUB010000200.1:0-3397 GCA_963575685.1 Gammaproteobacteria bacterium
AGGATATCCTAACTCTGATAATATTCTGCTATCTTAATTTACCAAGTGAGATATTATCATCGACGATACTCATGATTAGAAGGTTAATTCATCACCGCTACCAAGGGTCTAGGTTATGTCACTGTTCGATAATTTTAACCAGAAGACGGGAGGTGGTTCTCCCTCCGCCGTTTCTGGTGACCAGAAAGCCGTATTTGTTGATTACATCAAGCTCCAGGTCTACGAAGACGGCTATATTGATCGCGCGGAAGAGAGAAAACTACTCGAACGCTCCATCGAGTTGGGGATTGGTATCGATGAAGGTCTATCCATCATGCGTAACCTTTCCCAACAGCAGGGTTACGTGATCGAGCGTGAGGTCGAGAACCAGGCGAAAGAGGTGCTGGGACGATTCGCCGTAAGTGGTGGCGTCATCGACAAGAAGGAATTCAACGATGCCGTTGGGATCTTTATGTCCGCCTGCAAAGGCAAGGTTTCAGAAAGCGACTCCCGCCGCCGCCTAAAGAAGATAATTCTGGAGAGTGGTTGGAAAGTAAAGGAAGGAGGATTGTTCGGTAGCAATTGGTTTACGGAAATCCCCCAATAGTAACATCCTTCATCATCATTCCACCAAAAGAAAACCGTTTCCAACTATCCACCACAGGGGTTCAAGTATGGGACTTTTCGATATGTTTCGCGATTCCGGCACAGAAATGACGCCGCACCTGGCTTTTGTCATCTCCTTACTCTACATGATGTCAGCGGATGGCGAGATTGACAAGGAAGAGATTGGACATTTGCTGTCCGTACTCGGCGGTCAAGACCGTGGCGATGGCGTGATTGGTATTGGCGCCCAGAACCAGGCATTATTGGATGCTGCCGTTAAGTATCGCAAGAGTAATTCTGTCGATACTTTCCTGAGCACAGTGGTTCCAATGCTTTCCGATGCCCAAAAGATATGTATCCTGATCAACCTCCTCGACTCATCGCTGTCCGATGGTACCCCTGAACCGCAAGAACAAGCACTCTTCGGGAAATTTTTGAATGCCTTTGGTATCAGTGAGAGTCGTTTTCGTCCATTTTTTGAGGTCATCGTCATCAAAAGCGATCGCTCGGTTTTTACTAATAAAAATCATCGGATGAACCAACCTGGGGTTAAGGTCCAGCTTTCCGGGCTGACTTGAGAGGAGATAGGTACGGTGCAACCCGCCGAGTGCGCCTGGGGTTTTATTGGGTAAGGGAGAGGCTATGCCACTCCCTCCCCGTTGCTGCGAGGAGGGCATCAGCTTCCCCGCAAAAATAACCGATCCAGATCCGCAAGACGTAATTGGACCCAGGTAGGACGGCCGTGGTTGCACTGGCCGCTACGTTCGGTAGCCTCCATATCGCGGAGTAGGGCGTTCATCTCAACGAGTGACAGGCGCCGGTGGGCACGTATCGAACCGTGACAGGCCAGGGTGGCGAGCAGATGGTTGAGGTGTTCCGTGACCCGCGTACTCACCCCGTGTTCGGCGAAATCCGCCAGCACATCCTTCACCAGGGCGGCAGCGTCTCCTTTTGCCAGCAGGGTGGGGACCTGACGTACCATCAAGGTCCCCCGTCCCAGTCGGTCAATTTCTAGGCCCAATTCACGCAGTTCGTCGGCATGTTCCACGGCAAGGTCGGCGGAACGTTCGCCTACCTCGACCGTTATCGGTACCAACAACGGTTGACGGCGCAATCCTTCTCCCGCCAGGGCTGTTTTCAGACGTTCGTAGGTGATGCGTTCGTGGGCAGCATGCATGTCCACCAAGATGAGGCCCTGGGGATTCTCCGCCAGGATGTAGATGCCATGGAGTTGGGCCAAAGCATAGCCCAGGGGAGGGGCCGCCGTGGCGAAGTCGGTGGATGGTGTGGTCTCGGTTTGCTCAGGAAAGGTGAAGGGAAGGGGAGGGGAGGGCGAGCGGCTCTCTTCCTCTTCCCAGCCTTCGAGTGTTTCAGGCTCCTCAGTGGGGGAGAGAACGCCGGTGGACATCTGACTTAGATCGTCATCATCATCCGTTACCGGAGGTGTTGCCGGTCTTCCGTATTCCGTCCGCTCTCTTGGTAGCGGGCGGGGATTGCGTGCTTCGGGGGAGCTTGGCAGGGACATGACCTGTTGGTGGCTCGCGCCACTCGTCCCACTTCGGGGGGCGGTGGTTGGAACCGTGCCCGTAGTGGCGGTTGTCCCCGGCCGTGCCTCCGCAAGTGCTTGACGTAGGGCCCGTACCAGAAATTCGTGAATAGTGCGGGAGTCACGAAAACGCACCTCGTGCTTGGTCGGATGCACATTCACATCGACCCGTTCCGGATCCAGGGTAAGGTACAGAACGTAGGCCGGATGACGGCCCTGATAGAGCACATCCTCGTAGGCCTGGCGCACCGCGTGGGCGATTAAGCGGTCGCGGATGGTGCGTCCGTTGACATAGAAATATTGCTGATCGGGTTGTGTCCGCGAGGCGGTCGGCAGTCCAGCGAAACCCCACAGGTGCAGCCCTCCCGCCTCAAAATCCAGACTGAGCGTAGCGGCGGCAAATCCCTCCCCCAGCATCGCAGCGACCCGGCGCAGCCCTCCCTGTGGTCCCTCTCCTGCCGGCAAGGTTTGGATGGGACGACGGTTATGGCGAAGGGTGAAACCCACCTCAATGTGGGACAGGGCCACCCGACGCACTACCTCTTCGAGATGGCCGAGTTCGGTACGCACACTTTTGAGAAACTTGCGTCGGGCGGGGGTGTTGTAGAACAGGTCCCGAACCTCGACCGTGGTTCCTTCGGGGTGGGCCGCGGGTGCGAGTTGACCGGTTCCGCCCTCCAATATCCACGCATCAGGATTACTCCGCAGCCGCGAAGTGAGGGTAAGGCGTGAAACTGATGCAATGCTGGGCAAGGCCTCACCCCGAAAACCCAGGCTTGCCACCCGTTCCAGGTCGCTGAAATCTCGGATCTTACTGGTGGCATGACGGTCAAGGGCAAGCCGCAGGTCCTCGGGGTGGATACCGCGGCCGTCGTCTCTCACCCGGATTAGACGTAATCCTCCTTCTTCCGCGTCTATCTCGATTGCACGTGCTCCGGCGTCCAGGCTGTTTTCCAACAGTTCTTTGACTACGGCGGCGGGACGTTCCACGACCTCGCCGGCGGCAATCTGGTTGGCGAGTTCGGGGGGGAGAAGGTGGATGCGCATGGAAAATCTAAGGTCAAAATCAAGGGGGGTCAGGTCTTGACTTTTGCCATAGCAAAAGTTAAGACCTGATAATCATCTAGCCGCCTTCGGCCGTCGACCTCTAGAATTGTCCCGCTACTGCTACTATCAGGTTGAGGTTGTGATCTCCCCATAAGGGGATATTCTACTCACCATTCGCTATAGAAAGCGCGCCTAACTCTAATTATATTCTTTTATAAA
>CAUYUB010000201.1:0-3394 GCA_963575685.1 Gammaproteobacteria bacterium
AACCCTCCACGCTTGCGATGAACATTTGGCCGAGGGTGGTCCCTGGATTTTTGAGCCCTGGGAGACGTTATCTCTGCCGCCGTCGTTGCAAGGCGGTGGTGGTACCAGTTTTCTGCCCGTCTTCGATTGGTTGGCCAGCCGCGACCGTACGCCCGATCTGTTGACCTATTTCACCGATGCGGAAGGGCAGTTTCCGCCCAGTGAGCCATCTTATCCTGTACTGTGGCTGATCAAAGGCAAGGCAAGCGTGCCGTGGGGGACGCGGATTCAGCTTAATTGAGGGGGTAATATGGCATGGAACTATTTTACACATATCGAATCAGAGTGCCCTCCGCAAGACTATTTTCTAAACGATAAAGCTTCGCATTCGCTCCGGCTTGCCGAAATGTGAATAGTTTTGGAATGAGGCAGAGAAATACCGTATCATACCGGCGATAAGAGTGAGCAATTGTTCTGAAGGAGAATTTCACAACCAATTGTTCTAAAAAGATCTCTTTGCCTCGATAACATAAAAAAATTTCCCCTCATCATCCGACTTTCAAGGTCAGGTTAATGAAAATACGAAAATCAATATTTGCCCCATCACCCATTGAGCTGGCACTGCTCGGTGTGGCTATCCTGTCGATGACGCCTTCTGCCCACGCTCTGCCCAGCTATGCCCGTCAGACCGGTGAAGATTGCAGCTCCTGTCATGTGGGCTCGTTTGGTCCCCAGCTTACCCCCCATGGTATCCATTTTAAGATTGAGGGTTATACCGACAATGACGGCAATGCCGGCAAAGTGCCGTTGTCTGGTATGGTGGTCGGTACTTTTACCCACACGCACAAGGGGCAGGGCCAGAGTCTGGAACCCCATTTTGGTTCCAACGACAATACGGCCCTTCAGGAGGCTTCCGTATTTCTCGCCGGTGGGCTTACCGAACACCTGGGTGCCTTCATTCAGGCCACCTACTCCGACATCGATCGTCGCGCATCCTTTGACCAGATGGATGTGCGTTATGCCCACAGCCTTCAATTTGCTGGTGCTGATACCATATTAGGGATTTCGGTGAATAACCTTCCCACCGTTCAGGATCCCTTCAATACGTTGCCTGCCTGGGGTTTTCCCTTCGTATCATCCGACCTTGCGCGGACTCCCAGCTCGCCCTCCTCTCGCCTCAGCGATGGTTTCGGTCATCAGGCCCTAGGGATGACGGTCTATGGTTTGTGGGACAACCGTTTTTATGCCGAATTAGGGGGCTATCGCACCCTTCCCACCCGTATCCAAACTGATCTATCGGTAGGAGGCCCCGGTACCGATCGCATCCATGGCCTCGCCCCTTACGGACGTTTGGCCTACTTCAAAGACCTGCACAAACAGGCTTACTCAGTTGGGTTGGTCGGCTTTGGGGCGCATGTAGAACCGGGCGGCGTTGGTGGGGTAACCGACAAGTACCAAGATCTCGGGCTGGATGCCTCTTACCAATTCCTCGGTGATCGTCGTCATATGGTGAGCCTCTACGGCAGCTTCATCCATGAAACCCAGACCTTGGATGCTAGTGATTCCACGGATCCCAAAGGACACCTCAATCAGCTCGACCTCACCGCCTCCTACTACTACGACCGGACTTACGGGGTCAGCCTGAAGGAATTCGATATCAACAGTAGCCGCGCCGGCAGTGATTCCCGAGGCACTATCCTTCAGGCCGATTGGTCTCCTTTCGGAAAAGAGGGATCCTGGGGCGCACCTTGGGCCAATCTACGCCTTGGTCTCCAGTACACCATGTACAACAAGTTTGACGGAACCAGCGATAACGCTGGCGACAACGACACCCTAATGGCCTTTTTCTGGACCGCCTTCTAAGAGGAAAATACCGATGTCCATTTCACCTATTTACCGTCCTATCCTACCTCTGGCTACTTTCCTACTCGCCATTGGCTTCCATTCGCCTGTTTTTGCCGGCGATCATGGAGCCAGCGTTTTTGAGGAAGAGTGCTCTGATTGTCACAGCGTGACCCAGGGCAAGAACAAGAAGGGACCCTCCTTGTTCGGGGTGGTGGGTCGCAATCCCGCCACCATCGAAGGCTATAACTATTCGGACGCGATGCGGGCCAATCACACCACTTGGACCGCCGACCGGCTGGACGCCTATATCACCGCTCCGAAGAAAATCGTACCGGGCGGCAAAATGAAATACGATGGGCTCTCCAACGCCGCGGATCGTACCGATCTCATTGCCTATCTGTCCGGGTTGCACTAAAAAGCAGAAAACAGAAAACGATAAAGATTAGGATGAATCGAGAAAAGGGATAAGCGATTTCTAATTGTTTATCCCTCGTACACCTTTCCCATCTTTCCCACCTTTCCGAGAAACCTCCATGTCGAAATATCCCACTCCGCAATACCGTATTGTCAAGGCTCTCCTCGCTGGCCTGCTTATCACTGTCCTCCCTCCAATTTGGGCCGATTCGTCCAAAGAGGATGCGTGTGACAAACGCGAGGATCTGATGAAGGATATGGGAAAACATATGAAAGCCATCAAGAAAGTCCTTGCCGGCGCAACTGACGAAGGGACCGTGGCGGAACACGCCAATCAGATGGCAACGCTGACCAACACCCTTTCCACCGATCTGAAAACATTGTTTCCGGTTGGCTCAGACCATGGCGATAGTCAAGCCAAACCGAATATTTGGCAAAATTGGGCTGAGTTCGAAAAGATTGCCCAATCTGCCGCCACTAAAGGGGCTGCTTTACCTAAAATCGTCGCCGGCGGCGATTCCGCTGCCATCCAGTCGGCCTATAAGGAGTTAGGTGATGTCTGCAAGAGCTGCCACAAAGACTACCGCACTGAGAAATAACCAACCGGCTGTACCAGGAAAATCGAATCCGTGAAACATACTACGCTGTTTTCTGTGCTCTGCTCTTGCTTTCGTGTTGGTCTGTGGGCTTGGTTTGGACTGATGTGGATTCCAAACGCATCAGCCGTGGATCTGGTACAACAGGGACAATATATTTTTAGGCTGGCCGGATGCCAAGGTTGCCATACCGATACGGAACATAAAGGCGCCGTGCTGGCGGGTGGACGCGCCTTAGCTACCCCCTTTGGTACCTTCTATCCCCCAAACCTCACCTCCGACCCTAAGGTAGGTCTGGGAAAATGGACCGAGGATGATTTTATCCGCGCACTAAGCAAAGGTGTCAGCCCGAGTGGAAAGTCCTATTTCCCGGTCTTTCCCTATCCCTCTTATACGCATATGAGCCGCGAGGATATGCGCGCTTTATGGGCTTATCTGCGTACCGTCCCAGCCGTGGCACAACCCAACCGACCCCATGATCTGCCCTGGTTTTTGGGCAGGCTGGCAAGCTGGGGATGGCAACTCATGTTTTTTACGCCGGATGACACCGGGATGCCATC
>CAUYUB010000202.1:0-3382 GCA_963575685.1 Gammaproteobacteria bacterium
CGGTGCGGACAACTCGACTGAGCAACATCGAACAGAGCTTCTACGCCGGTTTTGGCGTACTGGTCAGTGCCGTGATTTTCGCCATGATTGGCATGGTGCTATTCAAGGATGCCCAGGCGATCCTCAGTACGGGTGACTTCATCGCCTTCACCGCGGCGTTCGGTACCGTCTTTTCCGCCATGCTCGAACTGTCGCGGACCGTGCTCGGCCTACTCAACCTGATCCCGATCTATGAGCGGACGCGGCCCATTCTCGAAACGCCACCAGAGGTGGGCACCGGCAAGACCGTACCCGATGAGCTGACCGGCGCGATTGAGGTGTCGAAGTTGAGTTTCGCCTACGGCGATGGGCCGCCGGTGTTGTCCGACATCTCCTTTCACCTGCGCCCTGGTGAGTTTGTCGCGATTGTTGGTCCCTCGGGCTCGGGGAAATCCACCCTGTTGCGTCTGTTGATGGGGTTCGAGCGTCCCCGCGCCGGATCGGTCTGTTACGACAGCCACAACCTGCTTGACCTTGATGTCAACGCGCTCCGCCGCCAGTTGGGCGTTGTCCTGCAATCGGGCCAACTGATGGCGGGCGATATCTTCACCAACATCGCCGGCGCGAGCGCCGCGACGCTGGCCGAGGTCTGGGACGCGGTACGACTCTGCGGCCTGGAGGACGACATCAACAACATGCCGATGGGCATGCACACCGTGATCAGCGAGGGATCGAGCACGCTCTCGGGGGGGCAGCGCCAACGCATCCTCATCGCCCGCGCTATCGTTGGTAAGCCGCGCATCCTATTCTTCGACGAGGCCACCAGCGCCCTCGACAATCGAACACAAGGACTGGTCTCGACAAGCCTGGAACGACTCAAGGCGACGCGCGTCGTCATCGCCCACCGACTGTCCACCGTCATCAAGGCCGACCGCATCCTGGTGTTGCGGGACGGGCGCCTCGTGCAGTGGGGTCGCTACGATGAGCTACTGTCCCAACCGGGACTCTTCGCCGAATTGGCGCGGCGGCAGATCGTCTGAGGATTTTCCCATGCCCGCGATTGCCTCAACCCGCCCCCCGCCCAGCGACGATGTCACACTGGCGCGCGCCGCGGCCGCCGGCGACGCGGGAGCCTTCCGGGAATTGGTCGAACGCGGAAGCCGCGGCGCTGCTCGGCATATCGGTCGGCGGCGTCAAGAGCCGCGTCAGCCGGGCGCGCCGCCAATTACGCGCGATTATCGACGCGGGCCATCTGGAGGTACTCCGGCGCGCCTGACCTTCCTTTCATCCATCGAGACAACCCTTGCCCTACGACCAGGCTTACCAGGCTCATATCCAACACCTCTTCGCGCAACGAATCGCGGCCTATCCGAAATCGGTGTTGCTGGAATGCGAATTGACAACGCGCTGCCTCAACAATTGCTCGTATTGCGGCGCCGACATCCGGGAAGAAAAGGGGGAAGTGGATCTCGATCTCCTGAGCCGTCATTTGCGTGCCTATGCCGCCTATGCGAAGGAAAAGGGATCGGACCTCCGCGTCATTCTGGTGGGAGGTGATCCCGTTCTCCATGGCCGCTTCGATGAGCTGCTCGGATTCCTGGCCGCGAACGGCATCCGTTACGGCGTCAAGGGAAATGCCTCGACGCTATCGCGGAAGCGTTTGGAACGTCTCAAGGAAACCGGCTGCATGGGAGTGAAGCTGACCTGCTACGGGGAGGCGGAAGTCCATGACGCCCATCGGGGGTTCGATACCTTCAACTTGCTGGTGACCCGTTCGCGCTTGGCGCGGGCGCTTGGTTTGGCCGTCATCTGGCATCTGTCCGTGAGCAAGGAAAACCTGGATTCACTGCGTCGCTTGCCACCTTTCCTCCACGCCATGAACTTGAACGCGATCACCGAAGGTCGTGTCGGCAAACTAGGTCGTCTGGCGAAAGACGCAACCTTCACGGATATCACGTATCAGGAATGGCGGGACTTTCTACTGGATCTCCTCCATTTCCACCATCGCCACTGGCGGCAAGGCTTCACCCTCGCGTTTCGGGACAAGCTCTGGGTGCCGCTGCTGGTCGAGGAGGGTCTGCTCGATCTGGAGCCATTCCGGGGGAACGGTATTCGCCTCGGCTGCGACCTTGCTGGAGACATGGCCACCGTCGATTTTCGTGGTTACCTCAAGAGCTGCGGCCTGCTCGAGGCGGTGTCCAAGTGGTATTTCACCCTGGGGGAACGAACGGTGTTCCTCGCGAAGGAAACCATGGGGAGCACCACGGGAGCGGCATGTTCACGCTGTTTGTATCACGATTTTTGCCGTGGCTGCCGCGCGATTACCTTGGCCAATACCGGCCGGATTGATGAACAAGACCCGCACTGTTGGGTGAATCGTCCGGTGGTCCGATGCAAGTCGCCGGTTGATATGGAGTGATATCCCAATTCGCTATGGCCATGGATGCGAATTATTTATTGAGAAATCTGCAACCAAGAAATTCGTTCTGTTACTCAGATCGCACAAGGCTTGCGATTAAAAATCCAAGCGATGCGATAAACAATTCAACCAGTAGAGGAGATTGTCATGTCTCAAGCACAAATCGAGCAATTCTATGGTCGCGCGGTCAATGATCAGGCGATTCTTGGAAAATTGCTTCCCGGCACGCAAACCCCCGACGAATTCATCGATCAGGCAATGCGCATTGGTGCTGAAACTGGTTTCAGCTTTACGCGTGATGAAGCCGACGCTTGGATCAAGAGTCAAATCGAGGCCAAGGCCAATGGCGAGCTTTCCGATCTGCAACTAGAAAGTGTTGCTGGTGGAGTGGGAAAGGTACATTATTCCGATGAGGGGGATAAGGTAGTGAATTGGCTTAATTCTTGGTGAGAACTGAGAACAAAATTTAAGCAAAATTCAACATTCAACTACTGGAGGAGATTGGTATGTCTCAAGCGCAAATCGAGCAATTTTACGGTCGCGCGGTCAATGATCAGGCGATTCTCGGAAAATTGCTTCTCAACACACAAACCCCCGACGAGTTCATCGACAAGGCGGTCAGCATGGGCGCGGAAACTGGTTTTCAATTCTCACGTGACGAGGCCGACTCGTGGATTAAACGGCAAATCGAGGCCAAGGCCAATGGCGAGCTTTCTGATATGCAATTGGAGGCTGTCGCCGGCGGCAAGGAGGACAATACCGTATATGCGCAAAAGCAATTTATGAAAGCTCAGCAGTCCTTCGATGCGGGTGGTATCGAGGGGGTCACCATGGGTCTAGTACATGGATATACGGGGGTCATGGTTGGCGTGCTGGGAGATAATTTAACGAACTGGTTTACTTCCTGGTGAACCACTTATTACTTCCTCAGAGGCTGTCTGAAAAGGTTTCCAGGTGGCCAGCTTTCAACGGCTATTCTATTTT
>CAUYUB010000203.1:0-3371 GCA_963575685.1 Gammaproteobacteria bacterium
CTGAATGACGCAACCCTTTCAGGGTAATAAACTGACGAAACGATGACTAAGGCCAAATTCCTCGTTCCTTAATCGCACGCTTTGTGCTCTGCGCAACTTTACGCTTTACGCTGGTGGCCGGATTTTCAACGGACAGTGTAGATCAGGGTTCGCTGATTGTTAGTTTCGGTAGATTCGTTAATCAAGCAATTGCTGTCCACGAAAACACGTAGGGTTTTACTGCCCACGCTTCCAGCGGAGAGTCCGGTGAAATTCACCGTTCTTTCCGACCCATTCAACAGCGCGCCAAGGATAGCGGAATTATTTCCATTAGCACCGCAGTTCTGATCCGTGGGTTGATGGGTCCATATTGCCAGTTTCGCACCGCTGGCGGCAGCCGTGGTTCCTTGATTCCTGACCGTCACCCTGACGTTAAAGGTGGTATTGGTGGTTGGTGAGGTGGGGGTAAGGGTAATCCCCGTTACCACCAAATCAGGCGCGGGAGGCGAAACCACGGTGTAAGTCCGTGTGCTCTGATTATTATCTGGGTTGGATTCCAGCATGACGCACTCGCTATCCACGAAAGTGCGGAGTGTCTTGGTTCCCGCACTTCCGGCGGCAAGATTACTGACCGTCAGGACCCTACTCGCACCCGCCGCGAGGGTGCCAATAGCGAGACTTCGATCCCCAGGGGTAGCGCAATTTTGGTCATTGGCTTGGTTGGTCCAAAGCGTCAATTGCCCGCCATCCCCGGCTGCCGTTCCCTGATTTCTGACCGTCACATTGACGCTGAAAGTACTATTCGCCATCGGGGAGGCAGGGGTAAAGGTAACCCCCGTCACCACAAAATCCGGGCTGGGTGTGATTACCGTTAGGTTTCGGGTTACCCGAGGGGCGGCGTTGTAATTGGCATTGCCGGCCTGGTTGGCGGCAATCGTGCAGGTCCCCGCAGCTATGCCGGTCACGGTGCGTCCATTCACCGTGCAGACGCGTGGTGTGCTGGAGCTGAAGGTCACCCCGAGGCCGGAAGTCGCCGTGGCGCTGGTCGTGGTCGTGCCGTTCACGAGGAGGGTAGCGGGCGAGAAAGAGAGAGCACCGATGGTTTGATTGGCTTTGAAAGCAGCCGTGACCGTCTTGGCGGCGTTCAGGGTCACCGCGCAGGTTCCCGTTCCCGAACAACCGCCGCCGTTCCAACCGGCAAAGGTCGAACCGCTCGCTGCGCTCGCGGTCAGGACTACACTCGTGCCACCGTTGTAGCTCCGAACAGTCGTGGCGCATCCCGTACCACAATTGATCCCGGAGGGGCTGCTGGTCACCGTGCCGCTCCCCGCACCGGATTTGTTGACCGTCAAGGCGTAGGTAATCCGCGTGAAAGACGCCGTCACGGTTTGGGCGGTGTTCATGGTCACCGCGCAGGTTCCGGTCCCTGAACAACCGCCACCGCTCCAGCCCGTGAAGGTCGAGCCGCTCGCTACGCTCGCGGTCAGGATTACGCTCGTTCCGGGATTGTAGTCCTCGGTACAATCCGATCCGCAATTTATTCCGGCGGGAGAGCTGGTCACCGCCCCTCCTCCCGTTCCCGTCCTTTCGATGTGCAAATTCCAAATGCACTGTCCCGCGCGCACCAACCGGACCGCGAAGTAGCTGAGCCGGTAGTCCCAGTCGTCGTACCCACCGTCAAAGGAGACGCTCCACGCGTAGTCCGAATAACCGGCGACCGGAGAACCGGACCAGAAATCCGACGATGGTGCGTTTAGGAACCACGTGGTGTTGATGGTGGGACCCGGAGAAGCAATGGTGTAATCCACCAAGGAACGCAGTTCCTCCTCCGTGGGGAGACGCCAGAAATTACTGAGCGAATTTGCTTGATCCCATGTGTAGGATCCCGCGGTTCCCGTGCAAGTAGCGCCATTCCAGCCTTGCCCCTCGGCACAACGCTTCCATATCAGACAAGTGGGCGCGTGGGTAACCGTACCGTCTCCGTTATCGACGTAATCAGTCGTAGGACGCGCGTTGTTCAACAGGGACGCAAATGGCAAATTCATCTGTCCCGCGCGCACCAACCGGACCGCGAAGCCGCTGCCCCGAGCGCCCCAGCTGCCGTACCCACCGTCAAAGCCGACGTCCCACGCGAGGCCTGAACCACCGGCGACCGGAGAACCGGACCAGAAAACCGACGATGGCGCGCCCGGAAAGACGGAAGTATCAATAGCTGGCGAGGAGCGAGTCAGTTCGGTGATGGTAGTTAGTTCACGAATGGTGGGCAGCCGCCAATCGTTGTGGCCCGCGAAGGTGTTGGTAATGGCATTGGCTTGGTCCCAGGGGTAGGTGGCGGGAGCGCCGTCACAGATGGAACCGGTCCAGGTCTGGCCCATCGCGCAACGCATCCAGGTAAGCCCGGTGGTAGTGTCGGTGACGGTGCCATCATTATTGTCCGTGTAACGGAAGGTGCCCGTCGCAGCGGCAACTCCTGACAAGGCGAGAAGACAGAGGAAAAGGAGGTTTAACGAGAGACGAAAGAGGTTGGGCATGGAATTGATCTCAGGTCAATGAAATCTCAGTTTCAGGTTTTATGATAACTCAAGTTGCTATTTATGATGTCTGAACCTTGATTCACCTGATTACGGGATTTTCTTGATAAAGTCTAAACCGATTTAATCAAGAGAATCAATCAATCAGGCGAATCAAGGTTCAGACAAGAAAAGCAAGGAGACTAATCTTGGATAGATGGCAACTTGAGTTTACCACTTATGCGGGATACAAAGCCAGGGCCTCTAAACAACGGCGACGTTGATCGTCACCATGGTTGGGGGGAATCTCATTACCGGGTAGACGTAAACCATAGCGCAGCCCAGTAGTATCGGCCTCCAAGACCCAGCGACAAAGTTGACGCAGGCGATCCTCCTCGTCCAAACCATTGAGGATATCCCAATCCAGCCACAATTCCTGATTGGTCAGACCGGCAAAGATCGCAGTGTGCAATCCCCGCTCCCGAGCAAAGGCACGCCAATGGAGGCGACGCAACGGATCGCCGGCTTGATAGCTACGAAAGCCGGCAAAGTCATCCACTCCACGCCCGGCCCGAATCTGCCCTTCGCTACCATTATCCTCCTGGGCCGGAGGCAGCGCCCAAAGAGAATGGGTGGGCGTGGGATAGACCAGGCAGCTGATATCTAAATGGACCACTGACCAAGCACGGAACAGCCCCAAAGGATATAGAGTCTCGATACGCACTCGTCCCAAAGGCAGATGTCCGCGTCGAGGGGCGGACAAATAGAGGGCGACGCAGTGGCCCCCGTCTTGATCGGCAGGGAGATCGGTTTCCAGGGTCGGACCATTGCCCGCCCGAAGGGTGAGTGCGGGACGCGGTCGTCCAGCCGTCTCACCGAGAC
>CAUYUB010000204.1:0-3363 GCA_963575685.1 Gammaproteobacteria bacterium
TGCCGAAAATATTGCTGGTTCCTACCTCTAACTTCAGGCGCATTCAACCACTATAAAGGTATGGGTGCGCAATTTTACGTCAGCGGCCCGTCTGGGATGATTTATATGATAGGGAGGGAACAATGTAATATTTTCAATAAGTTACAGCAAGAATAAAATAGACCAGTGCCGGCACGTCGGGCCACAACCGGATATCACTGCACCTGGGTGAGCCACTGGTCCACCACCGTCCGCCAGTCTTCTCCCGTTGTTACCGGGTGGCATTTCCGAGAAAACACGCCGGCGATACACTGCGTTAGTGAACCCTGTTCGGGCTCCCAGATGGTCGCACAACCCAATCGGATCGGTTGCCGAAAGAGATCTCGCCCTTGCGGGTGCAGGAGTATCGAGGGCACGCCGAAGGTCATCGCCTCCAGCACCACGCTGGACCACTGGGTGACATGCGCCTGCATGTACCCGAGGAGCAACGGAAGGGGAAGGATGGTGGCGTGTTCCACCTCGAAACGGCCGTTCGCGCATCGACCGCCGAGGAATTGGCGGCAATTATCCATGTCGTGCAACATGTCGGGATGCAGCCGTATCCACCACTTCCAACCCGGCGGCGACTCGTCGATGGCCTGTACGACCGCCTCGGGAACCCGATAACCGAAACCTTCGATCGGCTGAAAGGTATACAGGATGTTGACCTCTCCGCGCATACCTGCCAATCGCCTCTCCGCAGCCACGGACACGTTACGCACCGGCCCCTCGCGTTCCAACCACATCGCCAGCCAGGGATATCCGACAACCACCGCCTGATGGACATTGCCGCTACGTCCGGCCCAGGTGTCGATGATCATTTTTTCTTCGTCACTCCAGCACCAGAACTGGGCTGGTATCATTTCGTAGCCCCGCTCAGGCAACCGGTTCCAGTGGCCATAGGCCGGGTTCGTGTCGCCCAGCACGCCATGCTGAAGGTCGATAGAGACGACACCCAACTGTGCACAGGCGATACAAATCGCCCGTCCTTGAGGGCTGCCGCAGCCAACGAGAAAACAGAACCGACTGTGCGACGCACTGATGAGGTCACGAAAACAGTCGACGTAGACCTGCAGCTCCGAGAGCCGGTCTCTCATGCGCTCCAAGCCGAGCAAGGCGAACGTCGCTTGGCGGGCACCGGTGCGGTCGGCGATATGCTCGAGGAACGAGCGATATTCCGCTTCATCCGGCTTGATTAAGCTGACCGTTACGCTATTTCGATGGATACAGAAATACGTATGAACATGGTGTCCGATGTCGATCCAATGCTCCGGGTAATAGATCGGCTCCCTGTCACGATAAAGTGTCCCGGCCTGGAGGACCTGGGAGGAAACCCCTTTCTCGACCAGATAACTCAGGTAAGGATCTACGTAGCGATGAAACCATCGCCCCTCCAGCAGCACACGATCCCGTACCGAGCAGAGGAAGAGGACGTCCGCCCGGCTTACCGGTCGCGCACCCTTGACCGGAGTCCCCAATGAGGAGCGTGACCGTTCTCTCACAAGTCGGTGCGCTTCGTCTTGAACGAGTCTAGCCAGCAAGGGGCGAAAAGATCGTCCAGACCACGCGGTGTCGACGACTTCAAGGACCTCGTTCCTGATCAGGGGCCAGACGTGAAACCCCTCGGTACGCCAACGTTCCACTCGAAACCGCTCTTCCAATTCGTTCACGAAGTCAAGGGCATCAAGGCGGCTGTTCATGGCTAGGCCGATAGGTCCCATGGTATTGGCTGCGGCGTGCGGCGAATTTGAATCCACTCAATCTCCTCGGGACACCCGGAGAGGAAGGCAAGGGCTACATCGGGCGAGCATGTCGCCTTCTGGTCGAGCATTGCCGAGGTGCGCTGGGTGATCGACTGATGTCGTGAAAATGGACTTTTATGAACATTAATGTTCATGTATGCTTCTTTCCATGAAACTATCGCTTGATCCGAAAGTGCGCGTCATTGTCGTCGAGCATAGAGATCGTTTAGCCCGTAAGCGATCATGCGGCGCGCTTGCGAATGACAGCGGTGATCGATCTGATTGGATAATTATTGACACACGGCATCATGGGAGCATAGGTGAGCGACTCGTTCAATTTGTCAAAGATCGACACGAAATCGACATTTCCGTTGATGTAATCACTGTCGCTGTCGGATATCCACGGGCTGGCGAAAGGCCGCTGGTGCAGAAACTGGACCGTATTGTTGTTGATCTTGACCTGGGAATGCACTTGCCCATAGAGCTTGAAACCTAGGGTGAGATAGCTGCTCCCCAAGTCCTCGATCACATAATAACCGCCGGGGTTGACCAGACTAAACAACTTGCCAAAGCAAAGCTGCTGGTGGGCAATGTCGTGCGATCCGTCATCGAGAATGATGTCGAACCCGATGGACTGGCTCCTGCATTCCTGAACAAACTGGTCCACCTGCCCCGGGTCGCCCTGGTTCAGGACGCGCGTCTTGATACGTTCCCCGTCGTGTACCGACCTGTCCCGAATGTCCAGGCCCAGTATCTGGGCTTGCTCGAAATAGTCGCGAAATGCGCGCAAGGAGGCGCCGTCATAGACTCCTATCTCGCAGACGCGGCGCACCTGGCTCCTGATCGGAGAAAACCACATGTCGTACCAATGCGCATAGCAGTTGCCATTGGGCTTGAGGTCGCCCTTGTCGCTGCGGTGAAGGTTGCAATAGTGATTGAAATCCATAATTCGTACTCCCGATGGATAGGAATCCAACCACAGGTTGGCAAGTACGAACTTGAAGGTACCATCGCTGCCAAGAGTATTCAATGGGTTAAGAGGATAGAACAGCGAGGAAAAAGTGATGAATATGGAGCCTGATATAACCTGCGTAAATCGCTTATCACGGATGGGTATAAATGGGAGACGCAGGCGGATGAAGTAACTAACTCAATGATCTCCAACGAGGTCCAGGGTCGACCGTGAGATTCCAGACACCACACCGGGACACCCAACGCGGCGGCGATCTCACCGGCGGCATTGCCGACGGCGATGACCAGGTCCAGAGCGGAGGTCAGGGCCGCTGCCCCTTCCAGGCCGTGAAAGAAATCCAACTCCGGGAAGACGCGGCGGAAGGTATAGTTTCCGCATTAAATTTTTATGTGATCATCCATGAGCTGAATCCGATATTGCGGGAATGGTTTGAGTATTTCAAGCATGCCGTGCATTGGGAGCTAAAGGCCGTGGACCAATTTGTCCGTCGCCGCCTAAGAGTCATGCTGCTGCACCGAAAGCGTAAACGGGGAAAGGGTAAAAGTTTGATGGCGCATCGACTGTGGCCAAATGTTTATACTGAACGCGGTCATAGCCTACAATTTTGACCAATTACGTTGGGAGGCCACC
>CAUYUB010000205.1:0-3353 GCA_963575685.1 Gammaproteobacteria bacterium
GTGTAGTCGAATTCGTCCCAATGGGACATCTCGATACAGGCCCCCGCCAAGCGAGTTTCGATGACCTCTGCACGATCTTGGCCACGACCCTGCAAACGCTGGCGTAGGGCCTCTCGGGAGGGCGGTAAGATGAAGATGGTCACCGCCTCGGGAAAGGAGGTACGCACTTGACGTGCGCCCTGCCAATCGATTTCCAATACTACGTCATCCCCCGCTGCAAAACGTTTCGCCACCTCTTCTTGGGAGGTGCCATAGCGGTTGTTGAAAACGTGGGCGTGTTCAAGGAATGCCCGCTGTTCCAAAAGGGCCTCGAAACGGGCATGATCCGTAAAATGGTAATGGACGCCATCTACTTCTCCGGGGCGAGGAGCGCGGGTAGTATGGGATACGGATACGGCCAAGTTCGGTACTGATTCCAACAGCGCCTTCACCAAACTGGTCTTGCCTGCGCCCGAAGCGGCGGAGATAACGAAGAGATCGCTCATGAACGGGGATTCGAGTAGTGTTAACAGGGAGAGGGAAAAATAGAATATGTCTTTAAAAACCGGCAATCAATGGTAGCCGTACCGGAGATTTTCCGGTATGCTTTTTTGGTATGTTGGCGCAATCGTAGATATAATTACACCGTATGTGAATAATGGTCATTGCCACCGCTACGATTGCTTCCTAATTCGACACTGAGAACCCAAAGCGTGGACGTGAGACTTTCCCAGCGTATACAGCGCATCAAACCTTCCCCGACCTTGACCATGACCGCTCGCGCCGCCGCGCTCAAGGCTGCGGGCCGCGACATCGTTGGACTGGGGGCAGGTGAGCCGGACTTCGACACTCCCGATCACATCAAAGAAGCGGCCATCGAAGCCATTCGCCGTGGTTTTACCAAGTACACCGCGGTGGACGGCACCCCTTCCCTCAAGCGGGCCATTATCGACAAGTTTTCCCGAGAGAACCATCTGAGCTATACCCCTGCCCAGGTCATCGTGTCCGTAGGGGGAAAGCAGAGCTTCTACAACCTCGCGCAGTCCCTTTTGGACTCCGGCGATGAGGTCATCATTCCCGCACCTTATTGGGTTTCCTACCCCGATATGGTGCTGCTTGCCGATGGGGTGCCGGTTACTGTTCCCACCAGCATCGAGCAAGGCTTCAAAATCACCCCCGCCCAACTCGAAGCGGCCATCACTGCCCGGACCCGTCTGTTTGTCATCAACAGCCCTTCCAACCCCACGGGGGTTGGTTACACAAAGGCGGAACTGGCAGCGTTGGGCGAAGTACTGCGCCATGCTCCCCATGTGCTCATCGCCACCGATGACATGTATGAACATATCCGTTGGAGCAGCGAGCCGTTCTGCAACATCCTCAATGCCTGTCCAGACCTCTACGATCGTACAGTCGTTCTTAATGGCGTTTCCAAGACCTACGCCATGACCGGGTGGCGCATTGGTTACTGTGCGGGTCCCGCGCCTTTAGTGACGGCCATGGCCAACCTTCAGTCACAGAGCACCTCCAATCCCACCTCCATTGCCCAAGTAGCGGCCCAAGCGGCCCTTGAAGGGGGGCTGGACTGCATCAAACCCATGCTGGTGGCCTTCCGCGAGCGTCACGACTACATGGTTGCCGCACTCAACCGCATGCACGGTGTACGCTGTCTGCCCAGTGACGGTACCTTCTATGCCTTCCCCGACATGCGGGAAGCCATCGCTGCCCTTCCCGGCGTCGAAGATGACCTCGGGCTCTCCGAGTATCTCATTGAAAATGCGGGAGTCGCCGTGGTACCGGGGACCGCGTTCGGCGCTCCTGGCTATGTCCGGCTCTCGTTTGCCACCAGCATGGCCAACCTCGAAACGGCCCTGGGACGCATGGCTTCCGTATTCAGCGGTTGACCACCCTCCCCTCTTCAACCCCTTGTCGGCAGAGCCGAGCCAAAGCCGGCAAGGGCTTTCTCTCGGGCGGCTACCAGGTAGCGTAATCCAACGCCCAACGCCTTATTTTCGACCCGCCCACAAAGGCGGACAGTGACCGATTGCGTCCGATGTTGACCGATGCCGATTCCTCCGCCCTTCGTCTGACCCTTGAATTGGCCAGCGTGACCACGCTCCTGTTGCTCCTGGTCGGTACCCCTATCGCTTGGTGGCTTTCCCGTACCCGCTCTTGGATGAAATCGTTGGTAGGCACGGTGGTCACCCTACCGCTGGTACTGCCGCCCACGGTATTGGGCTTTTACCTGCTGGTGGCCATGGGCCCCAACGGCTTTCTGGGCCATCTGACCCAATCGCTGGGCCTAGGCACCCTCGCTTTCACCTTTCCGGGGCTGGTGTTGGGCTCGGTTCTCTATTCCATGCCCTTCGTAATCCAGCCTTTGCAAAATGCCTTCGAGGTCATCGGCAACCGCCCTCTCGAAGTAGCGGCCACTTTGCGAGCCTCGCCCCTGGATACCTTTTTCAGCGTAGTGGTACCTTTGGCGCAGCCCGGTTTTATCACCGCGTCCATCCTCAGTTTCGCGCACACCGTGGGCGAGTTTGGGGTGGTGCTCATGATCGGCGGCAACATCGCCAACCAGACCAGGGTTGTTTCGGTGCAGATCTACAACCATGTTGAAGCACTGGAATACACCGAGGCCCATTGGTTGGCCGGTGGCATGTTGATCTTTTCCTTTTTGGTCCTGCTCATCGTGAATGTGCTCAACCGGGCCAGAAAAAGGATTGATAGCTTGTGACCTCCCCGTCATCACATCAGGATAGGGATCGCATCGAAACCCGTTTCCGGGTGAAGTGGGGTAATTTCACCTTAATGGTCGATCTGTCTCTGCCGGGCCGGGGCGTAACCGCACTATTCGGCCATTCCGGTTCCGGGAAAACCACCCTGTTGCGTTGTGTGGCCGGATTGGAATTAGCTCCCGGCGGCTACCTGGCGGTAGCAGGAGAAGTTTGGCAGGATGGAAACTACTTCCTGCCTACCTACCAGCGTCCCCTCGGCTATGTATTCCAGGAAGCCAATCTGTTCCCCCACCTCTCCATCCGTCGCAACCTGGAATACGGTATGCGTCGGGTTCCGGTTGGGTCGCGGCGAGTGTCGTTGGATAACGCTATCGAATTGTTGGGCATCGGCCACCTACTTAATCGGCGGCCGGACCACCTTTCCGGCGGTGAACGACAGCGGGTCGCTATCGCCCGCGCACTAGCCGTAAGCCCTAAACTACTGCTCATGGACGAACCACTCGCCGCGTTGGACCTAGCCCGCAAGCAGGAAATCCTGCCTTACCTGCAACGACTCCACGACGATCTGGAAATCCCTATCCTGTACGTCAGTCACTCACCCGATGAGGTGGCACGGTTGGCCGACTACCTCGTGGTCAA
>CAUYUB010000206.1:0-3353 GCA_963575685.1 Gammaproteobacteria bacterium
GTCGCCGGAGGCATAGCCAAAATACACGTCCCAGGCGTAGCCCAAATTACTGGCATCGGCCTGAATCGCCGCAACCATGTCGGCCACACCCGTGTCTGCCGGATCGGCAAACGGGTAGCGGTCGGCGACGCGCTTGTAGAGTTTGCCTGCCCAACCGCCGAGGCGGTCGGTCTTCTCGACGATGGTGACCTTATAACCGGTCCGCGAGGCTTCGAGGGCCGCGGTCATGCCGCTGACACCACCACCAACCACCAGGATATTGCGGTTGAGGACGGCCTGGGGATTGCCGCTTGGTAGCGTCATCCGCCGTACTTCGGCGCAACCCATGCGCACGTAGTCTTCGGCCATTTCCTGGGTGGTCTCTTTCGCCTCCTTGGTATCCGGGCGCACCCAGATCACCCCTTCGCGCAGATTGGCGCGCGAGATCGCGACCCCGCTGAAATTAAAGGCCTCGGTCTTGGCGCGCCGCGAACAGGCGGCAATCATGACCCGGTTGACACCTTCCTTTTCGATGTCAGCCTGGATCATGTCCACGCCTTCCTGGCCACACAGCAAGTCATGGGAACGGACCACATTGGCCTTGCCCGCGCGCTTGGCGGCATTTTCCAGTTTGGCGATATTGAGCCGCTCGCCGAGACCGCAACCCTTGCAGAGATACGCGCCGATTTTGATGATTTCTGCCATTGGTTAGCCCTCGACTCCTGCCACACGGTTGACCACCTGGATCGCCCGCAGTGCCGCAGCGGTAGCGTTCTGCACCGCGCGGTTCACATCCAGCGCCTCGGAGGAGACGCCCGCCCCAAAGATCCCCATGCCCGGCTCCAGTTCAATAAAGCCGTGAGGATTTGAACGGATCTTGGCCGGGATCTGGTCCGCCGGGACACTCGGCGCCATGCCGACCGCAAGCACCACCAGGTCGTGGCGGTTCTTGTAGCGCATGTCGCTGCCCATGCCCGGCTTTTCCAGATCATTGCCGTGCAGGAAGACATCACCCGTCGCCGCATCTTGGGTGATCGAGGCGACCTTGGACTTGATGAAGGTGACGTTGGGGTCTTCCTTCACCCGACGATGGAAGTCGTCGATACGGTCGATGGCACGGATGTCGATGTAGTAAACGCTCGACTTGGCGGCATCACCGAACTGTTCGCGGACATAGGTGGTCTGCTTGAGGGTGGCCATGCAGCAGATCCGCGAGCAGTGCTTGAGGTGATTGCGATCACGCGAACCGGAGCCGGATGAAGCAATTCTTGGGAACGCACCGTCCGAGGGCGGATCACCGCCGGTCGGGCCAGGGGTCGAGCATACGCTCGAATTCCAGTGGTAATGACGTTCTTGAAGCGATCGTAGCCGAACTGGTCAGCAGCGTCGTAGGGCTTCCAGCCGGTGGCCCAAACGATGGCGCCGACCTTGAGGGTGATGACCTCTTCCTTCATGTCGAGGTCGATGGCATTGGCCTTACAGGCGGCCTTGGCGGCGTCGGCGTCGGGCGAGCCGATCACGCGCCCATCCAGGACATACTGCTGGGGATAGGCCAGGTTGTAGGGCAGATAGGCACCCTTGCGGCGGTTCATCCCATAATTGAATTCGTCGTCGAATTCAGCCGACACGGCCTTGGCGCAGTCGCCGCAGGCGGTACAGGCTTCGGTTACGTAGCGCGGATGGTGGCGTACCGTTACGCTGAAGTCGCCGGGGGTGCCGCTTACCTGCTCCACTTCGGCCATGGTCAACAGGTGGATGTTACGATTGGCCTTGATCCGGCGCAGATTGATTTCCAGGCCACAGGTGGGAAAGCAGAGTTTGGGGAAGTACTTGTAGAGTTGGCTTACCCGGCCCCCAAGGGTCGGACCCTTCTCTATCAGCACTACCTGCTTACCACCTTCGGCGGCCTCCCATGCCGCGGTCATGCCACTACTGCCGCCACCCACGACCAGGATGGTCTGGTTGGTTGCGATAACAGCCGTCATAGGGTCTCCTCACAATACGGCGTTGAATGACAAATAATAAAAGTTGAGTCGCAGGGATGGTATTTCGAACTCGGCCCCGGACTCGGCGTCAGCCTTCAGGATACGCCGGGGCCGAAGCGCCGGCACCGGGTACCCGCGCCGCTGATGGTAGCCAGGAAACTACCGGGCGGGCAGGCAGTTGGGTATGTGAAACGAGTTTCCCGCGCGATTTTTTGGTTTGCAGGATTGATTCGCAAGACACGCTTAATCCGAGCATATTAGTAGCCTATTGATGAAAGAGGCCGAATCCTACCCGGATGGTTAGGTCGCAGAACCAGGACGGCAGCATAGCGGGCTTGGAGAACAAATAAAAGAACTATAATTAAATCATCTTTTCTTTTTGTGTTTCCATTCGTTCCTTTTCCTTATTGAGAAGGAAGAAAGGAATCAACTGATTGGTTTATGCATATAAAGAAAGAATTCATAAAAGGTTTTTCTTTATATGACAATACCTTCGCCATTAAACCACGGGCTTGGCAAGTTAACGCGGCCAAGCGAGGCTACTTGCCTGACGATGGCGTCAATGGAAATTGGCTCAGGGATTTGCGGAAGCCATTTTAAAGTTTCGCGGACATACTTTCCCGCGCGGAACCAAGCCTTGAGGTCAAGGATGCTCATGCCGGCGAACTCGGGTGGCCGCCTCAACCGGTACCGATGATGAACCAATACCAGCGCCGCCCAATTATTCACATTGCGACGATTTGCGTGATAATGTTAGGATTATTCATGATAGGTATCATTGCATGATGATGGGCAAGCCCTATCCTAACATTTTGATCAAAAACTAATCCTGGGACGATATTCACCATGAACCGCCTCCAAGCCTCCAAGCCTCCAAGCCTCCAAGCCTCCAAGCCTCCAAGCCTCCAAGCCTCACGTATTATACTCTTTTCAGCCATTAATCTGATAGGGTTTCTGCTAGCCCTATTTCTCTTTTCACTCCCGGCCAACGCTACCCCCTATGCGGACAACGGTGACGGTACCGTCACCGATATCGTAACCGGTCTCACCTGGATGCGCTGTGCGATGGGCCAAACCTGGACCGGCACGACCTGCACTGGCGACGCCGCCAGTTACACCTGGGATCAGGCTAATGCCCTAACCAGCAATGTCCCCTTCGCGGGCTACGATGACTGGCGGCTACCCAACATCCGCGAACTTCAAACCATCGTCGATAGAACAATTTTCGATCCTCCTATCGATACAACCGTCTTTCCTAATGCACCTATGTCGTACTTTTGGTCGGCTTCGGCCGCTGCCAGTAATTTGGGCTACGCCTGGGACGTGTATTTTGGCTATGCCTCCGGCGACATTGGCTATGCCTCCGGCGACATAGGCAATGGCGGCGCC
>CAUYUB010000207.1:0-3338 GCA_963575685.1 Gammaproteobacteria bacterium
CTGGCCCGGAAGCGACAGGCCGATCCGGTGACGCTACGCATCGCTGTCCGCCGCTGTCACAACAACATCCACGGAAACGAGGGGATGCCCAAGGATGCCGCCTTCTGGCAGTTCCTTTACCTTATCTTCTGCAAGATGTACGACGAGCAGCGCTCTGGCGAGCAACGGGAATTCTGGGCGGGTCCCTATGAGCCCTTCGCCCCCAAAGGGCAAAAGGTCATTCGCCAACGTATTGATCCGCTTTTCACGGCGGTAAAGGCCAAATACCGCGAGCTATTTAAAGGCAACGAGGAGATCACCCTCTCGGATCGAGCATTGGCCTTTATCGTTTCTGAACTTTCCCGCTACGACTTCGGCCGCACCGATGTGGATGCCAAAGGCGCAGCCTATCAGGAAATTGTCGGCACCAACCTGCGTGGTGACCGAGGTCAGTATTTCACTCCCCGTGGCGCCATCCGCTTGGCGGTACAGATATTGTCTCCCCAGGAGAATCAACGAGTGCTCGATCCCGCTTGTGGGACCGGGGGCTTTTTGGTCGAGACTCTGAACCACCTGAACAAACAATTCCTGGCCGAAGAACAGAAGCAAGCGGACGAAGAGAACACCGTGGAATTCAATTCCCGGCGTGACCGTCTCGCTAGCTTTGCCACTAAAAATCTTTTTGGCGCTGATTTCGATCCTTTTCTGGTACGTGCGGCGCAGATGAACGTGATGATGGCTGGTACCGCTCTGGGCCAGCTCTTTCATATGAATTCCCTGGAATTCCCCCTCGGCCACCTCCCAGGGCAAAAACCCGCCAAGGAGGTCATTGACCTGGGGACAGCGGACATCGTAATGACCAATCCGCCGTTCGGCTCCGACATCCCGGTGACCGAGCGGACCATCCTGGAACAATACGAACTCGCCCGCCGCTGGAAGCCGCATGGTGATGGTTTCATCATGGAACCGACCCTCAAGCCCGCCGTCGCCCCCGAAGTGCTCTTCATTGAGCGTTGTGTCCAGTGGCTCAAGCCTGGCGGGCGGATGGGAATCGTTTTGCCCGACGGCATCCTCGGCAACCCCGGTGACGAATACATCCGCTACTGGATCCTGCGTCATTGCTGGGTGCTGGCCAGCATCGACCTGCCGGTGGAATGTTTCATCGTCGAGGCTAACGTCAATATCCTCACCAGCCTGCTGTTCTTGAAAAAGAAGCCCCAGCAGGAGATCCAGGCCGCCGACCTAGGACAGAAACAGGACTACCCGGTCTTCATGGCGGTAGCCGAAAAGGTTGGTTTTGACCGGCGTGGCAATACCCTCTA
Source organism: Gammaproteobacteria bacterium (assembly GCA_963575685.1). Classification (GTDB taxonomy): domain Bacteria; phylum Pseudomonadota; class Gammaproteobacteria; order CAIRSR01; family CAIRSR01; genus CAUYTW01. The sequence continues at coordinate 1,302 of CAUYUB010000207.1, forward strand.
CAAGCGTCATCCCGATGGCGAAGAGATTCTGGTGGACAAGACCTACCAGGAGAAGGTGCGCATCGGCGGCAAACTGGAAGTGCGTACCCTACACCGCAAGGATCGCATCCTCGACGATGATTTACCTGCTATCGCCGCCGCCTACCGCGAATTCCGTGTCCAACATCCGGAGCCGGGCCGATGATCACCCGGCTGGAGGCCATCCGCTATCGCTGTTTCGAGCGATTAGGGATCAATCTTGGGCAGTTTCAGATTGTGGTCGGGGCCAATGGTGCGGGCAAGAGCACCCTGCTGGATATTCCGGTACTTTTGGGTGAGCTACTGAAGGCCGACCATCTAGCCACGGTATTCACAGTGCAGCGCGGTGAGAACCCGCCACGGGCAGGCAATCCGCAAGATCTGATCTTTGCCGGCCGTGGGAATGATTTTTCGTTGGCCCTTGAGGCTCAGCTACCGGAAATCGTGCGGGAAAAATTGGCTGGGTCCTTGGTCGCACGCGCCACACACGCCAAACAGAAATCGAAGGCGGGAAGGCTGCTTGCCCTTATTGATGCTGCTTGGCCCACACACATTCGTTACGAGTTGCGGCTAGAGGTCTTCAACGAGCGGGAAATCAACGTCAAAAACGAATATCTCTATGTCTTTCCCGAAAAATATGCCCCGGATCGGGCCAGCGGCGGTTTGCATGGAGAACAGCATCGTGGGCAGGCACACTGGCACTTCATCCTGCTGCGGGAATACGACGGACTAGTCGAGTTCACCACCGAGGCGGACCCTATCCAAGGGTCAGCTACGAAAAAGGAAACGATACGGATTAAATCGAACCTCCTTGCCTTATCGGCCATGAAATACCGGCCCGACGTTTATCCGGCCGCCAGTTGGCTCTACGAGCACCTCACGGAACAGACCATCTTTCTTGACCCCAATTGGAACTTAATGCGCTGCGCCAGTCCGCCGGGCCAGCCTAAGACCCTTATCCCCAGTGGACGCAACATTCCTTGGTTGGCCCTGGATCTCAAACAGCAGGACGCGCCGGAAGATGCGCGTGCTGATTACCGTAGCGAGAATTACGCCGATTGGGTCGCCCACGTCAAAACAGCTCTGCCGCAAATAACTGATATCGATATTAGGGTGCGGGAGGATGATCACCACGCCTATTTTATCGTGACTTATCTCGGCGGCTATAAGGTGCCCTTGTCTGGTTTGTCGGATGGCACCCTGCGTATTCTCACTTTGACGCTATTGCCCTCTCTGCGCAGGCCGCCCAGCATTCTGATGACGGAGGAACCAGAAGACGGAATCCATCCCCGCGCCATTGAGGCAGTGTTGCAATCCCTATCATCCCTATATGACAGCCAAGTCTTGATTTCATCCCATTCTCCCGTGGTATTGGCCAAATCTCGACTCGATCAAATCCTCTGTGCCCGCCAGGAAAAAAATAGAGGCGTCATCCTGGTGGCCGGTATCGATCATCCACGTCTCCAGGAGTGGCGCGGAGAGATTGACCTCGGGAGCCTATTCGCCGCGGGGGTGTTGGGATGAACACTGGAAAACGCCCCTGTGTTATCTTGGTGGCGGATGGCAAGATGGCCGCCATTTTCAGTGGCTTCTTCGGTCGCGACCAATGGCATCGCAGCATGGGCTGCGCCTCTTTTGACTTTGACCCTGCCGACGGATGCGACTTGCTGGTGGATGAGAGCTGCAACGACCCCGGCCTTTATACCCGTGCCCATGAACTGCTACGCCCCTACCAATGCACCCACCAGCATGCCCTTGTGGTACTCGATTGCGAATGGAGCGGGTCCCCGGGTCGAAAAGCTATCGTTAAATACATCACCACCAACCTTACCAGCACCGGATGGTCGGCCGAAGCGGTGCGCGTAATCGCCATCGACCCGGAATTGGAGAACTGGCTCTGGCAGGATAAGCCCCAAGTGGCCGAAGTATTGCGCTATCGAGGCGTTCCCAGCCTGCGCGAGTGGTTGGCACAGGAGGGGCACTGGCCCCAAGACGCAGCCAAACCGCCCCGCCCCAAGG
>CAUYUB010000208.1:0-3328 GCA_963575685.1 Gammaproteobacteria bacterium
TTTTTCCTATAATGCGCCGTTTGCACCACTGCTGGATCTTGACCCACCGCAGGCAAATGGTTGGTAAAGACATAGGACTTATAGCCGCCGTTCGGGTCACCCTTGTAATAGTCGGGGGTTTTTGTGTAATCGAGGGCGTAGGCGTGCAGCTGGTCTCCCGATTTTTTATGGGTATAGGTCCAGACGTCAGGGTAATTTGGATTGCCTTCTGCGAGGTCATAATAAGGAGTTCCGGGATACGTGGTAATGACGGTGCAATCAAAATCGTCAACCTGCATTGCGATCAGCCAGTCGCGGATATCGAGGATTGAGCGCTCGCTTTCGCCCGGATGTCCGACTGATGGCCTAAAAACGCGCAGGCCATGTTTTTTTGCAATCTGCCTGCCCGCGTGTTGTCCTCAATGGTAGCGCGCTTGATAATTCGCGATACGGGTTAGCCGCCCGTGCCGCACAGTACCCCACCGAAGCCAGCACGTCCATCGCTTCGCCTGCTCTTCAGTTAACAGCTCGGACTTGACGAATCCTCGTAGTCGAAACTCGACCCCTACCTCCCGTTGCAGGGAATGGATGGCGTTCATCAGTTCTACCAGTGATTTGCTGACATTCAACTCATCGTCATAAAACATGAAACCGGTATAGCCATAATTTTCGTGTAGCCAGCGTATTTCAGAAACAATCGACAGCACGCTCCGGGTGCGCACCACACGCAGGCTCTTGGAATTTCGTCCGCCGCAGAAGCCGCAATGAAACGGGCAACCCAATTGGGCGATCAGGCTCGTCGCTGGGAATCCCTCAATGGTGTAATTGTAGCTGGATAGGTCGACGAGGTGTCTCGCCGGCATCGGCAGGGCCTCGTATTGAGCATCGGATAGGAATAGTGGCCCCTTATTATCGTCGGCATCGATAACCCGCGGACAGTCGGTATCGAAAAGTTTCCTCACCGCCAATTCGCCGTCACCAGATACCATCACGTCGAACAGGTGTTCCAGCACCGCTGCTGCCTTAGCGGCCCGGCCATTGGTAACGCCTAGCTTCGTCCGCTCGACCTTGAGTGCCGAATAGGTTAACGTCACATGCGGTCCACCCAGTACAATACGCAGACCCGGAGCCACTTTCCGGATGAGTTCCGCAATCTTCACGGCAGATGGCAGTTGTGGGGTAGTGCTAGTAATCCCTATCCATTCCGGAGAGGCCTCTGCCAGATACGCCCCCACGACTTCAAGGTAATTGCCGACACCAGACAAGTCTAGGACGCCTACCTCGACCCCGAGCAGCTCCAAGGCACTGGCAACGCGTAACACCCCCAGACTTACAAAAACGCGTTCGTCGAGGAGAAATGGCGAGGGAGGAATGACCAATACCGCCCGTCGCCCCTTTAATTTGGGATCATTCATTCCTGAACTCCTTCATGCTCATTCTGCTCTCACCCACGCTGAATGCATAACGTACCCACCCCGACCGAGTATTGTTCTGTTTTTTTATATGGTTACTGGCTCATTACCCATTGCAAATAACAACTTACTGAAAACTTTGATGGATGTGCGGTATTGATGGTGACAACGACAAACCTATATCGGGTAAAGCTAGCATAAAAATTAGCACATGAAAACAAGTTGTTTGTCTAGGGGGATGGCATGCTCCCATGGCGTTCCTATCCCACCTGCGCCCTGGCCAATGTCTGCCGCGTCTGTTCGAGGAACTGGTCATCGCACGCGCCGATGGACATTACCTCAAACTTATGGCCTCCCTCGCCATCTCTGTGTGTAGAGTTGTCAGGAGGTTACCGTTGTGGAACATAAAGTCGCATTGCCGTATTATAACCAGTAGACTGATGGTTTTCCATCTGTTTTTTTCCGGTCTACCCACCAGAAGAGGAACCCGCTATGTCGTTTGAATTGTTGGGGGCGCTCGGATTTTTTGCACTCGTAGGATTAGCCAGCATTGTCGGTATTGGTTCCATTGAGACCGGCAATGTCGGAGTTGAAAAACGCTTCGGCGTGGTCTCGATGCAGGTGCTGACGCCGGGATTGTATATGGTACCGTTGGCATCGGTAAAAGAATTCTCGGCCAAAGAGATTGCGGTCAAGATCGATGGTCTGACGCCAAAAGCCTCCGACAACCTATTCATCCGAGAACTTGACCTGACGGTATATTATCGCGTCGTCGCTGCCCAGATTCCTACGATCGAGACTAAATATGCGAGCCAGAGCGTACTGCTGCCGGATGGCGAGGTGTGGGCGCCCGCCTATACCCTGGTAGAGACATTGGCACGTAATGCCGCTTATCAGGAAGTATCGAAACTCCCCTCTTTGGTCGTACATCAACAGCGTGAGCAGATCGCCGAACATATTCAGATATTGTTGCAGCATGAACTCGATGCCAATGATCCGAAGACCTTCGCCATCACTCGGGTGGTGATCCGTACCGTGATTACCGATCCGGCAATTGAAGCATCCATCCAACAGGCGGTGGCTAATCAGAAACGGCTGGAAGCGATGGAACTTCAAGTCAAAATTGCCGAACAGGAAGCCCAGGTACGCCTGCGTGAAGCGCAAGGCATCGCTAAATCCAATGAGGCCATCAACAACACCCTAACGCCCGCCTATCTTCAGCATGAGGCAAATCAAGCACTAATGGAATTCGCCAAGAAAGGCGGTACCTCAACGGTAGTCATCCCCTCTTCTATGAATGCCGCCCCATTGATTAACATCCCGGCCGCAAAGTAGTACGGCAACCCGCAATTCGTTATTAAGGTTCTCGCATGTCTACACAGTATCCGCCGGTAAAGCAGCCCATGGCCCCCGACTACCGCCATTCACATTCCATTCCTACGTCACCGATACATCCACCTTTGCTGTTGGGTTCCTCTGTGGCAACCCGGTTAGGGGTATCTGTCATAGTCCTAGCACTCCTGTGGGCGGTCGTGGGGTGGGCGTTGAAATGATGGATCGACGGGACGATTTTACCGGTGCGCTCACCCTCCATGACCTTACCCTCGGTTACGAGCGCCACCCGGCGGTACATCATCTGTCGGGAAGCTTCCCGGTTGGGAGCCTCACCGCAGTGGTGGGACCCAATGGGGCGGGGAAGTCCACGCTGCTGAAAGGACTGATGGGGCTGTTGCGGCCTCTTGCCGGACGAGTCGTGTGGCATGGGGCCAATTCCCGTCAGGCCGCCTATTTACCGCAGCAGGCGGAATTGGAACGTGATTTCCCCATCACTGTCGAAGAGGTGGCTCTTCTTGGGCTGTGGCATCGGCTGGGGATGTGGCGACCGCTAACCGGAGCGTTACGCAAGCGGGTGGTGGAAGTGCTGGCCATCGTGGGAC
>CAUYUB010000209.1:0-3300 GCA_963575685.1 Gammaproteobacteria bacterium
TTATCGTTTTAGGAAAGAATGGTCAACACTATCATTCATGGCAGCAACTGCGAAAGCCCACCAGAGCGACGCACCTGCCGAACAATGGACTGCTCCAACACCATTGGCTCGGGTAAGAGCAGGGTAAAGTGATGGCGGGCGCGAGTAATACCGGTGTAGATTAGTTCACGGGTCAGAATCGGATTGTTCTTGTCCGGCAATACCAAGGTAACGTGGTCGAATTCTGAACCTTGAGATTTATGAACGGTCATGGCATAGACGGTTTCGATATCGGTCAGGCGGCTGGGGAGGACCTGTTTTATTCCTCCGTCAGGTAAGCGAAATACTACCCGTAGTCGGGTCGGCGTGCTACTTCCGTCCGTAAATCGGATCACGGCAGATGTTTCAGGAAAGCGTAGAGCAATACCGATATCACCGTTCATGAGGCCTAAACTGTAATCATTGCGAGTTACCAATACCGGGCGACCTTCATACCAACCGTAGGTTTGATCGATCAATTCAGCGCGATGCAGGGCTTCGGCAATGCGTTGGTTAAGCCCTTCCAGCCCCCAGGGACCACGGCGTAGCGCGCACAGCAATTGGAACCGGTCGAAGGCGTCCAAAACGTCCCGCGCCCAGTTTTCATAGTCGATGGCTTCGGTTGCTACGGGGGGACGCTGCTCGTGCAATACTTGCAGATAGTGGCGGTAGCCGCCGATTTCCGTCATGCCGGAAGGGCCGATATGACCCTCCACCACTAATCTTTCCAGGTTACCGTCTGTTTCGTCCCGAAGCAGAATACGGGTAAGATCGGGATAGGGCGGAGTGTATTCCCAGACCTTGCGAACCGCATCGGCTTGGCCGGAGTTCACCGCCGCTGCGAGTCGGCCGATACCACTCCCAGCCGTAAAACGATGACTGACCCGTAGCATCACGATCTGTTGCGCCAACGCGCCTCCTTCTCCTACCCAAGCGCTCACGTCTTCGCCAATTGTCGCATTAATCCAGTTTGCCGTGTCTGAACGGTAGCTGTTTTGTTCGGTCTTCCGACAGAGATCGCCCAGTACCGAACCGGCCTCGACCGAGGCGAGTTGGTCCTTATCTCCCAACAAAACCAAACGGGTCTCGGGGCGTAATGCTGCCAAGAGGGCTGCCATCATTTCCAGGTCGATCATCGAGGCTTCGTCGATGATCACCAAATCGGCATGGAGGGGATTGTCGGCATGGTGATGGAAAAGGCGACTCCCCGGTCGAACGCCTAACAATCGGTGCAGTGTGGACGCCTCGGTGGGAATCGCTTCCTGAGTGGCCCCAGAAAATCGGGAGCGGGCCTTACCGATGGCCTCGGTCAGACGTGCGGCCGCCTTTCCAGTAGGGGCGGCCAAACGGATACGGAGTTTTTTACCCTGCTGCCGAGCCACCTCTTGGAGCAGCGCCAATAGTTCAACGACGGTAGTAGTCTTACCGGTACCGGGTCCACCGGTGATGACTGAAAACAAACCTCGCACCGCCAATCCACAGGCGATCTTCTGCCAATTAGGTCCCTCTGCTGATTGACTGGAGAAACGGGCCTCCAAACGGGTTCGTAAATCCTCCGGCACGGGTACGGGATGATTGAGTCGGTCACGAAGGGCAGTGGCTATCCGCTGCTCATATTCCCAGTAGCGACGCAGATAGAGCCGGCTATCGACCAGTACCAATGGGCTATTGCCTGCCCCCGCAGCCACCAGGCGCGAGTTTTTTATCGACTGTCGCCAAGCGGTCAGGGAAATCCCGATCAATACGCTGGAGGGCTGCACCACCATAGAAGAAGAGGTTGATAATGGTCCTCCCCAAAAACCAGCGACCTCCCCCTCTGGAGGTAAGGAAAGGATCTCATCCGGCGCCTCTAAAGTAGCCTCCAGATCGAGACAGATATGGCCGCGTCCCAATTGATGACTGGCCAGGGTGGCGGCCAGAAGAAATAAGGAATCGACGTTCGGATCAAGTTTCCACAGAAATCGCAGAAAGGCCCGGTCTAATTCCCGTAGCCAGCCACGCGCAACCCAGGCGTCGATTATTCCTATTAGTTCTTCATTAGACATTTCTGGTAGAGGGGCCTAAGGAACGAGAATTTTATAACTTGTGCGAGGAGTGCAAGGCTTGCCTTGCACGTGCAAAGCAAGCTTTGCACTCCTATATTTCCACTGCACAAGTTAATAACTTACCGTTCCTAAAGAAGTTCGGTTAGAATAGAATCGTGGAAAATCCTTTAGGGGTAATACGAAATGAGTCGGTTTTCGGTTACCCTAGAGGAGTCAATCGTGTGGTACATCGTTGCCATGGTAGCGGTGCCAACATGGTGCAGATGTTAACCTAATCAACTAAACCATGCCACGGCTTGGTGTCCAACCAAATAACCAATGAAATGAATATGAAATTATGAAATTTTATCTCGATCCCAACCAGGTCAGTGAAATTCCAGCACTTATCAACAGTCCTTCGACCAAGCGCAAACGCTACCCGGAGGGGGTAGTTATCCCCATGGCCAGCGAAGCCGAGGCCCGAGCGCAAGCCGATCCGGGAAAGCATCTGTATCCCGCTATCGTGATTGGCCCCTCACGTTCGTCGGAAGGGGTGCGGGTCTATTATTTGGCACGATGGCTGGATTAAACTAATTTCTAAGGGCCATAAAAAAAGATACAAGAAACACGAAACTTAACTGATCTGCCGCCATGTACGACGAAGATGCCTATCGTGATGCCTATAGAAACATCAACCCCGCCCCATGTGCCTTTGAAAAGGCGGTTCTGGCTTGTTGTGTGGCCTGCGAATTGGCGGAAAAACACCTGTTAGCCGAACGAGAAACCATCAACTGCTCCGATCCGGAAGCGCAAAAGACTTGCGCTGAACTACGTAAGGCCCTACGTGACCACTCTGCTTTCAGCCTAAAACTTACCAGGCGCGATGATGACCCGGTTCCTCACGGCAAGGAAATCAAGGCCCAGTGTGGCGGCCTCCAGGGGTTACAGCAGGCTTTACGTGGCATGAAAGAGGTTGTCAACGTTCGGCAGCTGGTATGGGATGCTTTCGCGCAATATGGTGATCTGGAATCTCTGCCCTATTCGGAGATTGTACGGACGGTCGCTCACTTCAACCTCCGACGTCGGAATTAGTGCTACGGATCACGGTTCGACTACAGGCCGAGCGGTAGAGTTGGAGAGACTGAGGGATCTATAACCTACTCAGCGGTTTTTGCAGGGACAGGGGGGAGCATGTATCGCCGCTGGGGGTTGGGGCGACGATTAGGCAATGCTGAAAAACAGCAGCGTGGGTACTTTA
>CAUYUB010000210.1:0-28109 GCA_963575685.1 Gammaproteobacteria bacterium
GTGCGCCACGATATCGGGGTAATGGTGGATGCGGTCAATGAGGTGCTCGATATTGCCCCGGAAAATCTGGAGCCGGCACCGGCCTTCGGGGCCGGGGTGCGGGCCGATTTCATCCGCGGTATGGGCCGAGTGGGTGACCGTTTCGTCATCCTGCTGGAGGTAAAAAAGGTGCTGTCGGTAGAAGATCTTGCTCAGATTCAGTCACTTGCCGCCAACCATTAAAAGGATATCGAACCATGACCCTCTCCCCCATGCAGATCACCACCAACACTACTGATCGGAAAGCGACCATAAAACTGGACGGTCGTTTTGATTTCAGTGCCAGCCGCGATTTTCGGAGCAGCTATGAATCCATTTTGGGCCAGCGTGAGTTAGAGTCTATTGAGATAGATCTTTCTAGTGTGAGTTATCTGGATAGCTCGGCCTTGGGGATGCTCTTATTGCTTCGGGAAAAGACGGAACCGACCAATGCCAAACTCAGTCTGGTGAATAGCCGCGGTGCGGTGCGACAGATCCTGGAGGTGGCCAACTTCCATAAACTGTTTACCCTGCGCTAGAATCTGCAAAATGACCGTTTGGTCTCTCCTGGGTGGAGAGGAGGCGTGCCCACCTCTTTTCTCCTGATGCAGGCGGGCTGGAGCAGGGGCCAAGCGGTTATGCGGCAAAATAAATGGGTGACCTATGCGTAGACTATCCGATTTTTCCATCAATAGTTATGAAACTCTGTCCGCCATGAAATTTGATGAGTATAAATATTGGCAGCAGCGCCCCGACCATGAACGAATCGCGGCCGTTTCGGAAATCACCACTGAAGCTTATCAGCTGAAAGATCCTGCCTTTTATGTATCAAGACTTCAGAGAACTCTTATCCATCTTCAACAAGCATGATGTGAAATATTATATCTAACCCAGGCAGTCATAATGACATGAATCCACTTTCCGATTTACACACGGATGCGCTTACCGAGATATTTAATATTGGGGCGGGGCGGGCCGCGTCCAGTTTGAGCGAAATTGTCGGAGATGAGATTAAGCTGTCAGTCCCAAGTATTCAGTTTTGCCAATCCTCTGAGGTTACTGCCGCGGCTCTTCTGATTGATAATCTGCACCTGGGAACGGTACGACAGAAGTTTAATGGATTATTTGAATCCACGGCCATGTTGTTATTTGCCGAGGAACGCGCCTTGGAGATCGTGCGTGATATGATGAAATCAGAACTAAGTATTGAGGACTTGGCCGAATTCGAACAGGAGGCGATGTGCGAGTTGGGTAATATTGTTTTAAATGCCTGCCTTTCCGCAATGGCGGATATCCTTAATATTACTTTGGACAGTTCGCTGCCGACCTATTCCGTGGATTCGTCGGAGGCGATCGTTTATCAAATTATCTGCGAAGAAGATCAGCCGTTTGTGTTGCTGTTGCATATTAATTTGGAAATCGAAAAACATCGTTCGCAAGGTTATCTGATATTTTTGCTTAGCTATTCATCGCTAACTGAGCTAATCTCGCGGATTGATGGCTTTATTTCCGGTATACAATAATCGGTTACCAGCGTAAAGTTGCCCAGAGTGCAGCGTTCATGAGGGGGTATTGTGTCGGATAATAACAACGTTAAAACCTTGCTGGTTGTGGACGACAGCCGGGTGTCACGGATGATGATCCGTGCGTTTGTGCTTGCCAAGCAGCCGCACTGGGCCATCATTGAAGCGGCCAGTGGTAACGAGGCGGTGGAGCTGGTTGCGCACAATCCGCCGGATTTCTGTACTATGGATATCAACATGCCTGGACTAAATGGTATTGATGCAGCGGCACTGATTTTAGAGAAACAGCCAAAGGTTCGGGTCGTCATTTTAACGGCCAACATTCAAGGGGTAAACCAAAATCGTGCCACGGAGTTGGGGGCGCGGTTCGTTTCTAAGCCGGTTACGGAAAAGGCAATTGCCCAGGCTCTCGAATTTTTCGAGAGTGTCGCATGAGGTCGCTCTCTGAATTACACCTAGATGCACTGACCGAGGTATTTAATGTCGGTGCGGGACGTGCCGCATCAAGTTTGAGTGAAATTGTTGCGGATGAGGTCAAGCTGTCAGTGCCGCGTATTCAGTTTTATCAATCCTCTGAGATTGATGCGAATTCTCTTTTTTTTGATAATTCGATGCTCGGCGCAGTCAAACAGCAGTTCAATGGCCCATTTGATGCGACGGCGATGTTGCTCTTCACGGAAGACCGTGCCCTGGAAATTGTGCGCGACATGGTGGGGTCGCAATTAAGCATAGAAGAACTCGCTGAATTTGAACAGGAAGCGATGTGTGAATTAGGTAATATTATTTTGAATGCCTGTCTTTCGGTGATGGCGGACATGCTTGGTCTTACTTTAACGAGTTCATTGCCTGACTATTTCGTAGACTCATCGTTAGCCATTACCCGGCAAATTATTGACGAAGGTGACCGCTCTCTGATATTAGCGCTTCATATTGATCTAAATATTGAGAGTCGTCATTCACATGGCTACCTGGTATTTTTGCTCAGTTCCTCATCGTTGTCTGAATTGGTGGCGCATATCGATGGTTTTCTCTCTGGAATCGGCTAGCCTATAACATGAACACCTTATCTTCTTCTATTGAAGAAACGATACTGCCAGGATTGGAGAGGAAGATCTGGGATGCTATTAATTTGGGTTTAATTTTGATTGATGCAAATGCGCGCGTGGTGCTCTGGAACACCTGGATGGCAAAGCATAGCGGTATTCCAGTTGAGGCCGCTATGGGTCATAGTATTGAATCGGTGTTTCCTGATGGGGTGTCCGCTTCATTTAAGGTTGCGGTCAGGAATGTATTATCTCGTAAATTGCCGGCGATGCTCTCCAACGCCTTGCACCATTCACCGTTACCGCTTTATCCATTGAATACCAGCCATCGTCGACAAGAACGTATCCAACAATCGATTACGATTACCCCGATTGCTGCTGATGCGCAGCACGGTTTCTGTCTGATTCAGGTTACGGATGCCAGCGTGTCCGTTAAACGTGAATCCATGTTGAAGTCAACCTCTGAAAAACTTTCGATTGAAACTGTCACCGATGGTCTAACTGGGGTATTTAACCGTCGCTTTTTTGATAAACGCTACAAATCCGAGTTTGAGCGTGCCCAGCGACAGCACAAGCCGATATCCTTGGCAATGATTGATGTCGATTTCTTTAAGGCCTATAACGACACTTATGGCCATCCGGCTGGCGATAATGTATTGATTATTATTGCAAACTCCCTAAAAACACAACTCAACCGCTCTAGCGACGTCGTGGTGCGCTATGGTGGTGAGGAATTTGTCGTTATCCTCCCGGATTGTTCGGTGGAAGGTGCTAAATTGGTTGCGGAAAAGCTGCGCCTTGCGGTTGTCGAACTAAATATTCCGCATGAGAAGTCAAAAATTGAAAACCATGTGACGATTAGCATTGGTGTCGCCAGCTATTTGTCTGGGGCCACCTGTAATGCTAAAGGATTGTTGGAGATTGCGGATATGGCGCTATACAATGCAAAAAACAGTGGACGCAATTGTGTGCGACAGGGCAGCGTATAATGATAAAGATAAATACTCTTCAGGTTCTGTAAAAATTGTTTATGGCTACGTCGACTTACCCAAAAAATAAGGAAACCGTACCGCTAGTTGCCCCTTATTGGCTTTCCTCGCTGAATTTACAGCGCATCATCGATAATGAAGCGAGCTGCAAGGTAGCGGAGATTTTGCGCCATCAGTATATCTATCAGCAGCCGCCGGGGTTGGTGGTGCGTGGGAAGGAAATTGGTGTTGCGGCGACGCTCTCCAGCTCTTTGGGGATTCCCACACCGGCGGATGAGAATGCCTATCCGAATCCTACGGAAGCGGTTGACCCAACCCAACCCGTAGCGGTGAGCTTGTGTGAAGCGTCATCTTCCAGCCGCTATGGTGCATTGTTGGGGATTGTGGCGACATGCAACTCACCAAAAAACGAGGTATGGGCGGAGCCGGCCAAGGCCCTGTTGGTGGATTTGGCGTTGTATCCGGCGTTACGCGAAGCCCTCGCCCAAGGTAAACCGGTTGCACCGCTGTTGGAAGCCCTGCCGGCGATTCGGGAAAAGGCCTATCGCGACTATATTGCCCACCAGGCGTTAAAAGCCTGGGCCCCGAAGGAAGCGCAGGTCGCGCCGTCACCGGAATATTTTATCCAACTGTATGATACGGTCGAACCCGAAAGTCATTATCTTAGCTATCGCAGTAGCTATAGAAATAATCCTACCTTGGAGTTGAGGCCACGCTTAATCGGAAAGCGTGCGATTTTGACCAAAGCGGAAAAGGAGGAGTTACGCTTCCCGCCGATCGATGGCCAAATTTTACATATCTGTCGTGAGAATGCGCAAAATCGTAAAGGATTTCACGTCAAGGGGACCGAGGCGGGGCTGGTTCTGCATTTGCTGGAAAATCGTACCGTGTTCACCGAAGAGGAGATGCTGCCGGTAACCTTCGCCAACCATCCGGTCTTTCTGAAAATGGTGACGACGCGGATGACCCGGCGCAAGATCGGAAAGCGCAATACCTTGAGCAGCGAAGACCCGACCCAGCACAACACTTATCTTCATCGCTCAACGCATGATCACAACGATTCTACCCTCGATATCGAGGTAAATGCCCTTGAGGCTCGTTGGTATACTCGTGATGGTTCTCTGGACATCGCCAGTGCTGATGCGATTTATATTCCCGGCCTTCACAGCTATCTTTGGAGTAAAGAACAGCGTACCTTTTATCCGGTCACCCCCTCCGTTGACCAGAATGCAGCGTGGCGATTGTTTTTGCAGCCTTCCGTAGAATTGGTGGAAGGCCATGGTCCAATGCTTTATCGTGCCTTTCGCGGGGCGCTGCAAGGGACCATGATTGCCTTGCCGGGACCCACCGAGATGGGGTTGGCACCGGCGGAGGCGCCGGAGTTTGTGCTGCGAATTGACGGTAGCCCGTTGGCGGTAAAGCTCTTTCTGGAGGCCCATTATAGTTTCGGCATTTGTCCGCTCTTCCCCGGACCCAGTATTGACGAAGTGGTGAGTACGCGCAATCTGGAGCGGGAAGCCGAGGCGTTGGAACTGGTGACACGCCTGAACTTCCGGGAAAATTCCTTAGATAAGAATTTTGTGTCGGATTCGGAAGATAGCGCCGCTTGGTTTTGGTTGGAAGGCGTCGAACAGTTACGGCGTGCGGAAGACCCAAAATTTACCTTATTGATTCCGGCGCGGTTACGGGCCACCAAGGTCCGTCGCAAACTCCAGGCACGGCTGAAGGTTGCGCTGGCCTCCGGTTGGTTTGAGACCGAAGTCCAATTACGTTCGGAAGATATCTCGGTCGATCTGGCCCAGTTGCAGGAGGCGCTGGATGGGAAAAAGCGTTGGGTGATCCTCAACGATGGTTCCCTTACCGAATTGACGGAGGAACTCCGGGAATTGCTACAAGAGAGTCGGGATACTCTCTCGGCCACGGGAGCGGCGCGCCTTCCCCTTCATCAGCTTGGCCGCATCGACCACTGGCTCCAATCTACCGAAGTTGCCGTCGAGACGGATGAGAAGGCAAAGGTGTTGCATGATCGCGCCGCCTTTATGGCCAACCTGTCGCAACCGGCACTTGCCGATAAGGGAGCGCAGGTAGCGGTTGAGGAATTCGAGATTCCCGCCGGCCTGCAGGCACAACTTCGTCCCTATCAGTACCAAGGTCTGGCTTGGCTTCGTTTTCTGCACGAAATCGCTGCCGGCGGTATTCTTGCGGACGATATGGGTCTGGGTAAAACGCTGATGACCCTGGCCTTGCTTATCGGGCGCAAAGAAAAGGACGGCACTCAGCCCAGTTTAATTATCTGTCCCACCTCGGTAATGACTAATTGGATAAAGGAAGCGGGGAAATTCGCCCCTGGTTTACGTGCCGTCCTGCTCACCGGAAAAATCAGAGAACTGTTACGCGCCACCGTTGAGGCTCACTCCCGCGCTTCTTCTGCCGATGGTGCTGTTCCCCTCCCCCCAGCATTGCAGGATGTCGATATTATCGTCAGCACCTACGGTTTGTTGCGGCGCGATATCGCGATGCTTCAACGTATCCATTGTCGTTATATTGTCTTGGACGAGGCCCAGAATATCAAGAACCATAGTACCGCGACCGCTCGGGCTGCTCGTCAGTTGCAGGCCGAGGCCAGAATTGCCTTATCGGGAACCCCCGTCGAAAATCGTCTCACCGAATTGTATTCGATCCTGGATTTTTGTAATCCCGGCATGTTGGGGACCCGTACCTCCTTCTCTAAACGTTATGAATATCCTATTCTTTCTGATAGTCGCGGCGCGGCGGCGCGGCGGCTGCGTGCCATCATTCGTCCCTTTGTATTGCGCCGGACCAAGTATCAGGTACTCAAAGATTTACCCCCCAAACAGGAAATCGAATATAGTTGTGTCTTGGGCGCCGAACAACAGCAACGCTACGATGCGCTGGCGGGATTAATCCGTGGAGAGTTGGGCGCAAAAATTCAGCAGGAGGGTTTGGCGAGTCATCAAATCCAATTGCTGACAGCGCTCTTGCGGCTACGCCAAATGGCCTGCGAGCCGCGGTTGGTCGATCGGATGCTGCCCGCCCATCACAGCGTCAAACGCAATGAGTTTCTCCATCTGGTCCGTGAGTTGGTCAGTGAGGGGCGTCGTGCGTTGGTTTTTTCTCAGTTTGTCGAGCTGCTCCAACTGTGGAAGCAAGATCTGGATCACGACGGGATCGCCTACGAATATCTGGATGGTTCGACGAAAGATCGGGATGCCGCCGTGACCGCCTTCCAAACCGGGGATGCACCGCTCTTCCTGATTTCCCTCAAGGCGGGGGGGACCGGTTTGAATCTGACCGCGGCGGATACCGTCATTCATTGTGATCCCTGGTGGAATCCGGCCGTGGAGGCCCAGGCAACCGATCGTGCGCACCGTATCGGTCAAACCAAGCCGGTGACGATTTATCGTCTGGTGGCTGCGGGGACCGTCGAAGAGAAAATTATTGAACTCAAAATCAGAAAACAGGCCTTGGCCGATGCCGTCATTACGGATGATGCGGCGGCGTTGAAAGGGTTGTCTGCGGAGGATGTCCAGTTATTGCTGGGGAATGTTTCCATCACCCAGTTTGCAGAGAGCGACCTGGCTGAAAAGGAGGACGACGAGGCTAATCTTGCACCGACCTCGGCACCGTTGTTAGAACTACCGGATAATTTGGAACCTTCTATTTTAGAGCAAACCACCGGAGAGGAACTGGCGGCCATTGTACGGACAATAAAAAACTGGATGACGCGCACCGCCAAAAAACCAAAAGATGTTGCCAAGGCTTTGGGTATTTCCACCAGTGAAGTGGATTTATTGCTGCGTGAGAAAATGAAGGTACTCCCGACCCTGGAGGCAAACCGTATTCGCGGTTTGCTGAAATCGTTGTAGTGGAGGACGGTAATAAAGTCATTCATAGCGATGAATATCTGTCGCAAATAAAATACCCCGGCTTAGAAAGCGGTTAATCAATGATAGGCAATGGTGGACAGGGGTATCTGTTTAGGATCTCGGTTATCCTAAGAGGGTTTACGGTAGCGGTTTCGGGTTACACTCCGCGCGCCCGCCGTACGGGAACGTGGGTGAGCTATTGAGGCCCGAAGTCTGGTTGGGCATTTCTTTTATGCTTTTATACGTAACCGCAACATGACAACCGAACCCCAAGCTACTTTTGGATCATCGGAACAGACTGCTGGATCGGAGACTACGCTGGACGTCCCGGTAAATCGCAGAATTCTGGTCATTGACGACGATGAGGCCATTCTTACCACCTATCGCAGCATCCTTCAGCCCCGTGCGACCGGTGCCGAGTCGCTATTGGCGCTACTCGGAGAAAATCCACAGGGAGTGAAGGAATGCTTTGAAATCGTCACCGCAACCCAGGGGCAAGTAGGGGTGGAACGGGTACGTGAGGCGCTTTCCCAAAATGCGCCCTTCAGTGTGGCCTTCGTAGACATGCGTATGCCTCCGGGTTGGGATGGGCTGCGTACCGCCCAGGCCCTGCGCGCCCTCGATCCCAACCTCTATATCGTGGTTGCCTCCGCGTATGCTGACTATACGGCGGACCAGATCCAAGCCGCCCTGAGTCGGGACGCGGTGTTGCTGCGCAAGCCTTTCGGGCGGGATGAGGTCTATCAACTCGCGCGTACCCTCGCCCAGGGCTGGACTAATCGGCGCGCCCTGCAAGACCTCAACCGTGCGCTGGAGGCGCGGGTGGCGGCGCACACCGAGGAACGGAGGGGTACCGTCGAACGAAGACGCCACCTCGCGCTGGAACAGGTGCTGGCGGAGATTTCCACCCGTTTTGCCGGCACCTGCGAGGAATCTTTGGCAAAAGACCTCTCGTGGGTGTTGGAACGGCTGGGGCAGATTACAGAGGCCGATCACTGTTATCTCGCGTGGTGGGGGGCGGAGAGGGGGGGTATTACCATCCACGAATACTGTGCCCCCGCGGTGATTTCACGGCAAGGAGGTGCTGCTGCTGATTTGAGGGAAGCCATCGCTCCGTTTCGTGCGCTCATGGAGGCGGGGACCATGATTGCCGGCGTTCCCTTGGTCTCGACGTCAGCGGTAGTCGTGGCCCTGACCTGGAGAGGGAAACATCAGGGCTTAGTGGGTTATGAGGTCATCGGACGGGAGTGGGACTGGCCGAAGGAGGATGTAAACCTGTTGGCGACCTCCGCTTGTATCGTCGGTCGCGTCCTCGAAAACTTGGAGGTAGCGCGCGCCCTGCGCGAGAACGAGGCGTTGTTTCATGCCCTGGCGGTCTCGGCACCGATGGGTATTCTGTGCGCCGATGCTTTCGGCAATTGTATCTACGTCAATGAGCAGGCGGCAGCCATCTGTGGTTTGGCCGTTGGTGATTGTCTAGGCATGGGTTGGGCCGCCCATCTCCATCCCGAGGATCGAGAGCGGGTATGGCAGGGCTGGGAAGCTGTCCGGATCAGCCAAGTTCCGTTTCGAGACGAGTACCGTTTCCGCCATCTCAATGGGACGGAGCGGTGGGTCATCGGCACTGCCATCTCCCAATACAGTGATGCCGAGGGGGCGGCTGGTCTTGTTGGGACGCTTACCGACATCACCGAACTCAAAATTACCCAGGCCGCTTTGCGGCGTGTTCAAGGAAATGCTATCTCCGAAGATGTTATGCCGTGAGTCCATCTGCCTACGAAGTCACTAAATCCGGTGGGCTGGCCCAAAGAGATTCTGAACTTCCGTCAACAAATTGAGATTCTTAAGGGGGTGCAGCGTGAAAGATCGAGAGGCAATGGTAGTGCTTGAGGAGACGGCTGCAAGTTTGCGTGAATCGGCTGAATCCATCCATCTGCGTTCTTCCTTTGAAGAAGGAAGATTGCTTGGATATTATGAGGCGCTATCGACGATTATCAGTCAATGTGATATCCTCGGGATTACTAAGAACGATATCGGATTGACTGATTTTACTCCTGAGTCTCTTCTCAAGAGTCGCGCCGCTTAATATTGGTATTTGAATCTTTTATTTTTAGAGGAGTTATCCTAAATGACGTTACGTCCGTTTGTCCTTTGTTTTATGATGAGTTTTTCGGTTTCGACGACCCTCCTTGCCGAGGAGTCGAAATCAACCCTTCCGCCCCCTGCTACGCATGAAGAGACTAGCGCACCTCGGGAGGCAGTCGCACCTTCTCCCGAAGCGATTCTTCGGAATGGGATTACTGCCCTGACCGAGCAATTCAAACGGGGCGGTAAGCAGGAGGAGATGCTGGCCTTTCTGGATCGGGAAATTGCCCGCCATTTTGATTTTGGCTACATGGCCCGGCTATCTGCCGGTTATTATTGGAACAACCTTAATGAGGAACAGCGGCATACCTTTGAAGACTACTTTCGGTACAACTTTTTTCAATCGTTGGCGCGCCAAGTCTCCAATCTAGGCAATCCGCAGATCCAGTTCTACCCACCCCGGCCGGGTACCTCCGCCAATGAGATGACGGTGAGCGCTCGCGTCACCCAGCCTCAGGGGATCCCGATCCTGATGGACTTCCGTTTCTATCGGAACGATCAAGGTTGGAAAGTCTTTGACGTAGTGGCTGATGGCAGCAGTGCGGTACTCTACTATCGCCACTTTTACGCTGACCTCGTCAGTCGTTACGGCGTCAATGCCCTCTTGGGTGCAAACAAAACCACTCCGCCAAGTGCGGGGCAGTAAATTCATTTATGGAGTATACGATGGCTATTGAACGTACCCTTTCCATCATCAAACCCGACGCCGTGGCCAAAAATGCCATCGGTGCCATTATTGCCCGTCTGGAGCAGGGGGGGCTGCGTGTTATCGCGGCTCGCATGGAACACCTTAGCCGGGAACAGGCCGAGGGCTTCTATGCCGTCCATCGGGAACGGCCTTTCTATCAAGATCTGGTCCGGTTCATGACCTCCGGCCCGGTCTTGGTCCAAGTCCTGGAAGGGGAAAATGCCATCACCCGCAATCGGGAATTGATGGGCGCTACCAATCCGAAAAACGCAGCGCCTGGGACCATCCGGGCCGATTTTGCCGCCAATGTGGAAGAAAATGCGGTTCATGGCTCCGACGGTCCCGAGACCGCAGCGGTCGAGATCGCCTATTTCTTCGATCCAAAAGCCCTTTGTCCCCGTACCCGGTGACCCAGATCGACCCCTCCGCACCCATCGCCGCCGCCCCCTCTGTAGGGGCGGCGGTGGTCGGTGCCGCGCCCCCGAGTGAATCGGACCTTTCGCTCGGCCCAACTACGAACACCGCCACGGTCAATCTCTTGGACCTGGATCGGCGCGGCATGGAGGCATTTTTCGTCAGTCTGGGAGAGAAGCCGTTCCGGGCTACTCAGGTTCTGCCCTGGATCCACCGTTTCGGCGTTACCGATTTCAACGCCATGACCAATCTCGGCAAGGCGTTGCGGGCACGTCTCGGTGAGGTCGCCCATATCACGCCGTCTGAAGTCCTACTCCACCAGGAGGCTGTGGACGGAACCCACAAGTGGTTGATACGGCTTAGTGACGGTCAGGCGATTGAAACGGTCTATATCCCGGACGGCGAGCGCACCACCTTGTGCGTTTCCTCTCAGGTAGGTTGTCCCCTGAAATGCGCCTTCTGCTCGACCGGACACCAAGGTTTCAACCGCAATCTGAGTGTGGCCGAGATCATCGGCCAGGTCTGGATCGCCCACCGCTGGCTCGGCCATGACCTGCGCGGTGGGGGGGTACGGGCAGTCAGTAACGTAGTAGTGATGGGGATGGGCGAACCGTTGCTCAACTTTGACAACGTGGTTGCCGCCATGGACCTGATGTTGGACGACCTGGCCTATGGCTTGTCGTGGCGCCATGTGACCCTGAGTACCGCGGGGGTGGTTCCAGCTCTGGATCGGTTGCGCGAGGTCTCGCCGGTCAATCTCGCTCTCTCCTTACATGCGACGGACGATGCCCTGCGCGACCAATT
Source organism: Gammaproteobacteria bacterium (assembly GCA_963575685.1). Taxonomy (GTDB): domain Bacteria; phylum Pseudomonadota; class Gammaproteobacteria; order CAIRSR01; family CAIRSR01; genus CAUYTW01. Next base: position 11,512 of record CAUYUB010000210.1, read on the forward strand.
GGTGCCCCTCAATCGCAAATATCCCCTTGATGAATTGTTTGCGGCCTGTCGGCGCTACGTGGCGGTCGATAGCCGACACCATCCCGTTGGTTCTTCCCACCGCTATATCACCTTCGAGTACGTGATGCTGGAGGGAGTCAACGACTCTCCAGACCACGCCCGCGCCCTGGTGCGACGGCTCCGGGGATTGCCCAGCAAGGTTAATCTCATCCCGTTCAATCCTTTTCCGGGCACACCCTATCGGCGCTCTCCCCAGGAGAATATTGACCGCTTCCGAGATATCCTACTCGCGGCAGGACTCATCACCATCACCCGCAAGACCCGCGGGGGAGACATTGATGCCGCTTGCGGTCAACTCGTGGGTCAGGTGGCAAAGCGACCGGGATTTTCCGAACGCCATTTGCCTCGATTTTCTGAGTGGAGTGAATCCACCTTACGCTCGCGTTCCCTCCAAACCGTTACGGAGTAACTCTCGTGACCATCACCGGCTCTCTATATGCAATATCGCTATACGGGCTAGGTAGGCGCATTCTGGTGGCGGCGGGATTGTTGGTCTTACTCACGGGTTGTGCCGGTCGTACGCCCGCCGTTGCGGATGTCTATGATGCGGCGCCCCGTAACGCCGCGGAAGCCTATGCCAATTTGGGGCGTCAATATCTGCTCCGGGACAGTCTCGACCTCGCCGAGGCGCGGCTGCAACATGCCATCACACTGAACCCAGACCTCCCCGCAGCCCACCACGATCTGGCCGTGGTCTACACCAAATGGGGGAATATCGAGGCTGCCGACAAGGAATACCTCCTTGCATTAAAGCTTGTCCCCAACGATCCGACGACCCTCTACAATTACGCAACCTTACTCTATAACCAGGGCCATTATCCCGAGGCGGAGGCCCAGCTCCAGATTGTGGTTGCCAATCCCAAAGCGGACAACCGTGCCCAAGCCTACGAAGCCCTAGGTCTGATCGCCCTCAAGGCCAATAACTCCACCAAGGCGGAGAGCTATTTCGGACAGGCGCTGGGCATTGCCCCATACCAGCCGCGCACCTTATTGGAATTGGCCCAACTCTCCTTGAATGCGGGCCATTTGCCCTTGGCCCGAACCTACTTCCAGCGCTACCAAGAAATCGCCCACGACACTCCCGAAGGATTATGGCTGGGGGTTTTGCTGGAACGCGCCCAGGGGGATGAAAAAATGGTCGCCGACTATAGCCAACGGCTCCGGGTGAAATTCCCAGACTCGCTCCAGGCACGCCAACTCTACGCCGAACGGCACAACTGAACGGCACCATCGAGATCCGAGTCATGCAGGTCACTTCCCGGACGCGCCTCCAGTTGAGGTTGCAGAATACTGCTTTTGTTGTTTTGTTCCTGACGGTGGTCGGGCTGCTGGCCGGCTTGTCTACCCGCTATACCTTCCAGGCGGATTGGACCGCGACTGGACGTCACACCCTGAATCCAGCGAGCGTGACGCTGTTGGCGCGCCTATCAGGGATGGTAGAGGTAACTGCCTTTGCCAAGGATCTCGAACCCCTGCGCCGTCCCATCACGGAATTCGTGGAGCGTTATCGCCGTTATAAACCTGATCTGCGCTTGGCGTTCGTCAATCCCGAGACCGCCCCGGATCGCACCAGGGCGTTGGGGATCCGTACCGGTGGCGAGATTGTCGTGGAGTATCAGGGGCGTACCGAGCGTCTGACGACATTGAACGAGCAGGCCATGACCAATGCCTTGGAGCGGTTGGCCCGCGGTGGCGAACGCTTCGTGGTCTTTCTCCAGGGCCACGGCGAGCGTGATGCCCACGGTAAGGCCAATGCCGATCTCAGCAGCTTCGCCCGGGCACTCCAAAGCAAGGGCCTGCGGGTGACGAGCCTGAATCTGACCTCGGCCCACCAAGTCCCCGACAACACCGGCTTGCTGGTGATCGCCGAACCACGGGTGGACTGGTTGCCGGGGGAGGTGACCGTGATCCGGGACTATCTGGGCCGGGGCGGCAATCTGTTGTGGTTGGTGGAACCCGGTCCCCTCCATGGTTTGGAGCCGCTGGCGCAGACCTTGGGAGTGGAGCTGCCGCCGGGGACGGTAGTCGATCCCTCCGCAGTGCGACTCTTTGGCGCGGCCTATGCTTTAGGTGCCCGATATTACCCTCATCCGGTAACCCGAGACTTCGATATGGTTACCCTCTTCCCCATTGCGGCGGCGCTACGGATGCACCCTTCCGAGGGTTGGCACGCCGAGCCATTGGTGGAGAGTAGTGAGGATAGTTGGCTGGAGAGTGGTCAACTCTCCGGGACGGTGGCTTTTAATCCTGGTACCGATATCCGTGGTCCCCTGTTGCTTGCCGTGGCCATTACTCGTCCGACTCCCGCTGCCGCTGCCTTACCCAGCATCCATACCGAACCGGAATCATCCGCAGGAGCGCCACCATTAGGTCCTGAGCAACGGGTAATAGTTTTCGGTGACGGTGATTTTCTGTCGGATGCCTTCGTCGGCAACGGTGGCAATCTGGACCTGGGATTAAATCTCGTCAACTGGTTGGTTCACGACGAAAACCTGATCAATATCCCCGCCCGCGTCGCCCCGGATACTTCTCTGAACTTCTCTCCTACGCTGCTGCTGGTGCTTGCGGGTGGTTTTTTGATTTTGATGCCGTTGGTTTTGGTAGGTACTGGGGTGGCGGTGTGGTGGCGGCGGCGTAAGGCCTAGAAATATGAAGTTCTGTCTAGGATCTGCGCACTACAGGTGGGAGCACTCATGCGAATATCGTCACGCAATCAATTAAATCTCGTTTTGCTTGCGATGGTTGCCGGTCTCGTGGGGGTAGTGCTGTGGAAACCGGGGATTCAGTCGCCCGAGACCCCACCATCACTAGCCGCATGTGTGCCGGATGCGGTGAAACAGGTAGTTATCGAGCATACCGGCCATGCCGCCGTGACCCTCACCCGTATTGGTAGCACTTGGCGGTTGGATACTCCCATCGCGGCCCCGGCCAACGCCTATCGGATACGCACCTTGCTGGACCTATGCCAAGCGTCGAGCCATTCTCGTTATCCCGTGGCGTCGGTGGATCTCGCCCGGTTGGGGCTGTCGCCGTCGGGTACGGTGGTCCGTTTTGATGGTGTGGAGCTGCGCCTAGGCGGTATCGAATCGGTAGAGGGGCAGCGTTATGTGTTGTTTAAAGATACCGTGCATCTGGTTACGGATACCCTCTATCCGATTGGAGACGATGCGACGGGTTTTATCGATCCTGCTTTATTGCCCGAAGAGGTACGAGTCACAGCATTGTCTCTGCCTGCTTTAGCGGGGAGCAATGCGGTAGAGGCTACCCTTATCGAAGGACACTGGCGTCTTATACCGCCCCGCCCGGATCTGTCGGCAGACGTGCTACCAACATTGGTGGATGAATGGCGACGAATTCGCGCCATAGAGGTCCGTCGCGACGCGCCGGGGGAAGTGCTTGGGACCGTGCTCCTTACCCTGGAAGGCACGGCAACCCCGCTACGTTTCGAGGTACTGGCAACGTCTCCCGAGGCGGTATTACGCCGCCCTGATCTGGGGCTGCGTTATGTCCTCCCGCGCGATACTGCTGCACGCTTGTTGCATCTCCCCGTTTCTGTTGAGTCTGTGATAGCACCTTCATTATGACAACCGAGGCCTGTCCTCGATTTTACCATTTTTATTATTTGGTTTGTTTCGGAGCATAACTTATGTCCGCAATTGCTATTCGTAAAAACAAACATCGAGAAAATATTCCAGCACAAATTACTCTGCATCCTCATGGGCTGGCATTGACGAAGAGTAAGCCGTATTACGACAAGGAAGCAGAGCAACTGACGGCCGCGATTGCACGTTTGCGCGTTGATCCCCAAGCCCGTTTTGAGCATGAGGCGATGCTCAAGCGATTAACTCCGTTGCTCCACGATCAGGAGTTATCGGATGGGATCCCGTATTACGACGAGGAATTCGAGATGCCGCATTTGCTTAACCATACCAATACCATTCATCTATTGCTGGAACTCTTTGGTCAAGTAGTAACCAGGGCCGGCTTGCAACGTCTGAGTGATAATCCTGTCTGGTATATGGATAAGGAAGGAAAGCGAAAAGTACTTTATCCGGATTACGCGCTAACCGCGAGTAAAAACCTAAAAGAAATTACCGCCAATGAATTATTGTTGAGCCTGGAAGTAGTCTCTACCTTAAGGATTGAAAAGGAGAAAAAGGATAGTGTAAGGATGCGTGAATATAATGCCTGGAACCGTGTTCCAGAGTTCGTATTAATTTATCCGGACCCGGATGACGACCGTTCAGTAGTTTGGTATCGATATCACTCGGAAACCAAGTCATATCAAGAGGTAATGCTCTCTGATGATCGACGTTATCGTAGTGAAGCAATTCCGGGGTTGGAAATTGAGGTTCTTAAATCAACGGAATGGAGTGAAGAGAGAAAGATTCGAGTATATTATCAAGGAAAGGAAGTACTAAAGGCTGAGCAAGAACGGCTCGCCAAGGAGGCCGCTGAAAGCCAGGCCGCAAAGGAACGGCTCGCCAAGGAGGCCGCTGAAAGCCAGGCCGCAAAGGAACTGCTCGCCAAGGAGGCCGCTGAAAACCAGGCCGCACAGGAACGGCTCGCCAGGGAAACCGCCGAAAACCAGGCCGCACAAGAGCGGCTTGCTAGGGAAGCCGCTGAAAGGCAGGTGGAACAGCTCATCGCTTTGCTCAAGCAATCCGGTATTACAAAGTAAACAAAGGGAGGATCTATCGCTCTATCGCCAGCTTGCTATTTTGGTTTAAATGTCGTTCTAAAATATGGGAAGTATCATAGATGCCGGAACTACCTGAAGTAGAAACCACCCGTACCGGCATTGCGGCTCACATTGTGGGGCGGGAAGTAGCGGGGGTGGTGGTGCGAACCCCTCGATTGCGTCTGCCGATATCCGAAGAGCTGATCACCGAGTTGCCGGGGAAAATAGTGAACGCAGTGGAACGGCGCGCCAAGTACCTATTGTTGCGTACCGTTGCCGGAACCGTGATCCTGCATTTGGGGATGTCTGGGAGCTTGCGTCTACTCACCGAGCCAATTCCTCCCGGAACTCACGACCACCTTGATATCCTCTTCCGGGACGGACCCACGCTACGTTTCAACGATCCCCGACGTTTCGGGCTCGCCTTGTGGGTTCGTGGCAATCCTTTTGAACACCCTTCTCTTTGCAACCTCGGTCCAGAGCCTCTCGAAGCGGAATTCGATGGAGATTATCTCTACCACCGTTCCCAGGGACGTATCGTAGCGGTTAAGGCATTTCTGATGGATCAGCATATCGTGGTCGGTGTGGGCAATATCTATGCCTCTGAGTCTTTGTTCTTGGCCGGCATCCACCCGGCCCATCCCGCCGGAACCATAAGTCGCGCCCGTTACGTCCGATTGGCAAAGGCGGTGAGGGAAGTTCTGACTGCAGCCATCGCACAGGGAGGTACTACCCTGCGTGATTTTCATGGCTCCGATGGTCACCCTGGTTACTTCCAGTTTGCCCTGCACGTCTATGGTCGCGATGGCGCACCCTGTTCCCGTTGTAGTCGTCCCATTCGTAGTGAGCGCCTGGGGCAACGGAATACCTTTTACTGCGCCCACTGCCAGCGTTAATAAACATGCGCATAATTGGGGTTGAAAGCTACCTCACGTCTGATCGAACGGCAAGCAGGTAAGGCTCTCCCCATAAAACCACTCCTCCAATATGCGGCTTACGGCGATTTTTATCTCGGGTAGGGGGCGAGAAGCATCCACTATCCGAAAGCGCTTTGGTTGTGCGGCCGCCAATGCCAGATAAGCTGTCCTTACCCGCTCAAGGAAGATGACCTCTTCGCAGGCAAAACGGTCCATCACCGCATCCCGTCCCGCCCTGATGAGTCCCATTTCGACCGGAATGTCCAGTAGGATTGTGAGATCAGGAGATGGGGTATTCTGAATCCATGATTCCAAAGCGGTAATCCGTTCCTCCGCGATACCCCACCCGCCCCTTTGATAGGCATGGATGGTGTCAATGTAACGGTCACAGAGGACCCACTTTCCTGCTGCCAGGGCTGGGCGAATTACCTTTTCAAGATGCTCGGCACGGGCAGCGAATAGCCGCAGCAGTTTGGCATCCGCGCCCTTGTCTTCTTTCCGATGGCCCGAGACCAAGCCGCCTACCTCTTTCCTCGGCATAGTACCGCCTGGTTCTTGGGTGGCAACGACCGGACATCCCGCTATTATGAATAAACGCTGGAGGTGTTCAAGCAGGGTCGTTTTGCCACACCCCTCAATCCCTTCGATGGTAATAAATCGACCTACCGTCGCGGATGCAGCGGTTCGGGCTGTCGTCAGGCGTGTCATGAAGCGGTCAGGTTCATTGATGCTCAACACACGAATGGTGCCTATCTCGTCTCCAAAAGCATTTGAGTGCAATATGGGGGGCTCTTCTTCGTTGAAGAGAACGCAATCACGGAATACGGCGAACGATTTCTCATCGTCATCATGCATCATATCTTCGTAAGACAATAATCCAGTTAAAATCAGATTTCTCATTTTAGTGTCACCAGAAAAAGGACCAGCCAATGCCATAATCAGTTGGCATACTGACATCGCATACATCCAGTATGCGCAAGGGGTGAGAGATACGGTATCAGATAATTCCGAATTTTTTGTAGGGCGAGAGGAAACCGCTTGTAGGAAAAGGATGACATAGTGTAGGAATTTTCCTACAAGAAGAGGATGTTGTGCTTGTCAAATTATTGAATAAACGGAATGTTCTCATACTGATAATTAGAAATACATGAAAAAATAATTCTCCCGGTGCCGTTGCGTGGAGCGCAGAGGAACTTCTGGAGAAGCAGGGGGAAATGGGTGGCTGGCAAGTACGGCCCCAAAGGTAATTAATCGTTGCGCTAAGGATTTCCCTGAATCAGATCATCAACAACATCGCTGCTACCTGGCGTCTCTCGGCGACAAGCAGGTTATAGGTACGGCAGGCGGCGCCGGTGCCCATGACCTCTACCCCAATACCACGCTCCTTCAAGGGAGCAAGTACGGCAGGGGTAGGGAAGCGCAGCCTCCCGCCGGTCCCGAGTAGCACTACATCCAGGGGATATTGGGCCAAGTCTTCAAAATGGGGTGCTGAGAGGTCCTCAAAGTGTTGAGGAGGCCAATCGGTGATGAGCGATTCGGGCATTACCACCAGGCTGGAGGTGTAGGTCTGATGGTTCACTATCACCTGTCCCGGTGCGTAGGACCGAATGACATACGCAGCAGCGAGGCTATCCAAGGTAAATTTCACGGCAGCCGGTCCTCTTTGCGAAATACAAAATGGATGGTGGGGATGGTATTCGACAACCCGGTGCCCAATTCGTGCGATCCATCGGCAGTACCGAGCGATTCCCATTCAATTCAACATGCAGATGGCCGCCCTTCCCTGACGTGAAAGTCGCTCCTGGTTGCTCCACGCAGCGTTTTAATTGGTTCGAATTCATGGAATGAATAATAAATACTTCTGTTGTCTTTGCCAATCATTATCGGTTGCCCAGCACCAGTGGATGATATTGCGACCAAGATGAGCGATTTGTGGAGCAGCGAGTCATCACATCAACCAAATGACAAATAACTTGGATTTGGTGTAGGTAGGCTTCTAAGTTGTTGGTTTTGGTATAATGGAGAAGTATTCATCCGTTGACAGGGTAGGCTTGTAATCTTTAACGTTACCCTGTTTGGCGCCCCTCTGGCACTGTTGCCAGCCCTCTTCCCGTTTTGGATTCGCCACCTTGATCGAAGATTTTCCGCGCATTAAGCGCCTTCCCCCCTACGTCTTCAATATCGTCAATGAGTTGAAGGCAAAGGCCCGCGCTCGCGGCGAGGACATCGTGGACCTCGGCATGGGCAATCCGGATCGTCCTACGCCCCCCCACATCGTCAATAAGCTCGTCGAGACCGTACGCCGCAACGATACCCATCGCTACTCGATGTCCAAGGGTATCCCCCGCCTACGTAAGGCAATCTGTGACTGGTACAAGCGTCGTTTCGATGTGGACCTGGACCCGGAACGCGAGGCTATCGTCACCATCGGCTCCAAGGAAGGGCTGGCCCATCTGGCACTCGCCACCGTGGGGCCGGGTGATGCCGTGCTGGTACCCAATCCCGCCTATCCCATTCATCCTTATGGTTTCGTCATTGCTGGGGCGGACATTCGCCACGTGCCGTTGGTGCCTGGGGTTGATTTTTTCGCCGAATTGGAAAAGGCGATTCGCACCTCTTGGCCCACGCCCAAAATGCTGGTCCTGAATTTTCCGGGCAACCCTACTACTCAGTGTGTGGAAATGGATTTCTTCGAGAAGGTAGTAGCTATTGCGCGGGAGCATTCCATCTGGGTCATCCACGATATCGCTTACGCCGATATCGTCTTCGATGGCTATCAGGCGCCCTCCATTATGCAGGTACCGGGGGCTAAGGATTTGGCCGTGGAGTTTTTCACCCTCTCCAAGAGTTATAACATGCCGGGCTGGCGGGTGGGTTTCATGGTGGGCAATCCGGTTCTGGTCGCGGCTTTGGCGCGCATGAAATCCTATCTGGATTACGGTACCTTCACCCCCATTCAGGTGGCGGCGATTGCTGCACTCGACGGCCCCCAGGAATGTGTGCGCGAGATTACCAGTAATTACCAAAACCGTCGTGATGTGTTGGTGGACGGTCTCAACGCTGCCGGCTGGGCGGTGGAATCACCGCGGGCTACCATGTTTGTGTGGGCGCCGATCCCGTCACAATATCGTAGCCTTGGTTCTTTAGAGTTTGCCAAAAAGCTCCTGGAAGAGGCCAAGGTGGCGGTATCTCCCGGCATTGGTTTTGGTGAATATGGCGATGATCATGTTCGCTTCAGTCTTATTGAGAACGAGCATCGTACCCGTCAGGCAGTGCGCGGCATCCGCGATATGCTTCGCCGTGACGAGAACGGCGAGCGTCCCCGCCCGACAGCTTCCAAGAAATCGGCGAAGGGGTAGTAGCGCCGGTCTTGTTCCCATCCTCCGCCCTTTCCAAATCTCGACAAGGGCGGTCTGACGACTTCCGCCTCCTGACGCGATCTTTTCCCCGCGAAGGGGGGCAGACCCAACAACGACAATGGAGAACGTGGTGAATTCCATCAAGGTAGGTATCCTCGGTCTGGGTACGGTAGGGGGCGGCACGGTCAACGTACTTACCCGCAATGCCGACGAGATCGCACGTCGGGCCGGTCGCCCCATTCGGGTTACGCGCGCCGCGGTGCAAGACCTCACCCGTGCGCGCATTTGCAACACGGCGGAGATCCATCTCACCACCAATCCTTATGAGGTGGTTGACGACCCGGCGATCAGTATCGTTGTCGAGTTAATTGGCGGTACCACCTTGGCCCGAGAACTGGTGCTCGCTGCTATTCGTCGCGGCAAACATGTGGTTACCGCCAACAAGGCCCTGATCGCCCGTTACGGCAACGAGGTCTTCGCTGCTGCCGAAAAGCAGAAGGTAATGGTGGGTTTCGAGGCGGCGGTCGCCGGTGGTATTCCCATCATCAAGGCGATCCGCGAGGGCCTCGCCGGTAACCGTATCCATTGGCTCGCCGGCATTATCAACGGTACCTCCAATTTCATTCTCACCGAGATGCGGGATAAGGGCCGCTCTTTCGCAGATGTCCTACAGGAGGCCCAGGCCCGGGGCTATGCCGAGGCCGATCCAACCTTCGACGTGGAAGGTATTGATGCTGCCCATAAGCTCACCATCCTGGCGGCCATCGCCTTTGGTATTCCGCTCCAGTACGAGCGTGTCCATACCGAAGGGATCACCCGGCTCACCCCGCAGGATATTACCTTCGCCGAACAGCTCGGCTATCGCATCAAGCATCTGGGCATTGCGCGGCGTACCGTTACCGGGATCGAATTGCGCGTCCACCCCACCCTGATCCCGATGCGTCGTCTTATTGCCAACGTCGATGGGGTGATGAACGCGGTGTTGGTCAAGGGCGATGCGGTGGGTCCCACCCTCTACTACGGCGCTGGGGCCGGGGCTGAGCCCACTGGTTCTGCGGTCGTCGCCGACATTGTGGACGTGGTGCGGGCGCTTACTGCCGACCCCGAGAATCGGGTTCCCCATCTGGCCTTCCAGCCCAGTGCGCTCGCGGATGTGCCCATCCTCCCCATGGGACAGACCGAGACCGCCTATTACCTGCGTCTGCACGCGGAAGACCGTCCTGGGGTACTGGCCGATGTGACGCGCATTCTTGGCGACCTCGGGATCAGTATTGAAGCCGTCCTCCAAAAAGAATTGGCTGAAGGTGAGACCCATGTTCCGGTTATTCTGCTCACACAACGGGTTCAGGAATCGGCCATGGACCAAGCCATTGCTGCCATTGAGGCATTGCCCGCCATCCGTGGCCCGGTAGCACGACTCCGTCTGGAAACGTTGCTGTAACCTGTAACGTCCGAGAGGGGGATAAGATTATGCCAACTATTAATCTGCGTGTTGGTTAGTTAGGCAACACTCGTTCAGTGGCATCCCGTATCACACTGCACCCTATTTCTGATGGGTAATATAACGATGGCTGCCAATCTTGCCGAACGTCTTCCCCTGCTCCCTCCTTGGGCGGATCCCTCCCTTCCGCCTCGGGAGATGTTGCCCACCATGTACGACCTGCCCAGCGAAGAACCGGGAGAGCCTGGGATGCCTGACGAATTTCATATACGACAGCCTCCGTTGTTGGAGGAAACCTTCCAACCTCCCGGACTTCTGCCCCATCAAATCTTCTTTGCCATGGACATGAATCTTTACTACGACCCCCATCATCCGCGATGGTATAAACGTCCGGATTGGTTTGTCGTACTCAAGGGGCCGCATTTTCATAAAAATAAGAAAGATCTACATTTAAGTTATGTGGTCTGGCAGGAAGAGATGGCGCCTACACTGATATTGGAGATGTTGTCGCCTGGGACAGAGGATGAGGATATGGGGTGGCGGCTGTCCAAAAATTCTGAACAAAAGCCACCGTCGAAATGGGAAGTCTATGAACGACTTTTACAGGTGCCCCTCTATGTGGTTTATAGCCACCGCACCAAGCATCTTGAGATCTTCCGCTGGACGGCTGCCGGCTATAAATCGATACCGGTAAAAGGGGGGCGTTGCTGGTTACGTGAGATTGGTCTAGGTATTGGCTTATGGAATGGGCAATACAAAAAATGGCAAGGGACGTGGCTGCGTTGGTTCGATCGGCAGGGGCATTGGATACCCAATGAGGAAGAGCGGGCACGGGAACAGCAGAAGCGGACGGAACAGGCGTTGCGACGGGTAGACCAGACACTGCAATGGGCAAACCAGGAGCGGGAACTGGCAAGGCAAGAACGGGAACGGGCAAACCAGGAGCAGGCGCGGGCAGATCAGGAGCGGGAACGTGCGGAGCGTTTGGCTCAGCGCTTACGGGCTTTGGGATTAGACCCAGATACCCCGATCTGAATTGATTCAGTGGACTTACTCTGGAATCGTGCCCTTCAACTGCTGCTCATTTATCCCTCTTCATGATGAACGAAACCTCAATTTCCGATCCAGCCCCGTCAGACTGCTCGACGATTATCCCACCTCAAGGTTTATCCCCCCAGCGGAAACGTCGTACGTTACTTTGGTGGTTGTTGTTCTTTTTGGTGGGTGGGGGAGGTTATTACTACTATTATTTTTATTACGTTCTTTCCTCCTCTGCGAATGTACCCTCTGCCGTTAAATCAAAACAGATGATGGGCGGTGGTCGATCGCGGATTCCCCCCGTAACTGTGGCGGCAGCGACTACGGCGGATATTGTTCTCTATCTTGATGGCCTGGGTACGGTTACTGCGCTCAATACCGTGGCGGTGCGTACCCGCGTCGATGGGCAGCTGATCAAGGTCTTGTTCCGGGAAGGACAAATGATTAAGGCCGGCGATGCCTTGGCGGAGATCGACGCGCGTCCTTTCCAAGTCCAATTGAACCAAGCCGAGGCCCAACTCGCCCGTGATGAGGCGCTGCTGCAAAACGCTGAGGTCGACCTCACGCGCTACCGGGGGTTGTACAAAGAAGATTCCATCGCCAAGCAACAGCTCGATACGCAGGCGGCCTTGGTGCGCCAATATCAGGCGACGCTCAAGGTAGACCAATCCCAGATCGACAGTGCGCGCCTCCAGCTTTTCTATTGCCACATCACCGCCCCGATTAGCGGGCGGGTCGGTCTGCGCCAAGTGGACTCCGGCAACCTTGTCCATGCCGGCGATCAGAATGGGTTGGTGGTCATTACCCAACTCCAACCCATTGCTGTTGTTTTTCCCCTCCCCGAAGACCGTCTACCGATGCTGATGAAGCCTCTGCGTGCAGGCGTTGCGTTACCGGTGGAGGCCTGGAGCCGTGACGGCAGCACCCGCTTGGCGGAGGGAACATTGCTCACCGTGGATAATCAAATCGACCTTAGCACCGGTACGGTCAAGCTCAAGGCGCAGTTTTCCAACCAGGATGAGGCACTGTTCCCCAACCAGTTCATTACGGTCCGGCTGCGGTTGGACACCCTCCGCGGGGCGACGACACTTCCTACCACGGCAATCCAGCGCGGGACCCAGGGAACCTTCGTCTATCTTCTTCGCGAGGATCAGAGCGTCACGGTACGCCCGGTACGTCTTGGTCCTAGTGAAGGTGGTCGGGTGGCGGTGGAGGAAGGGATCCGTCCCGGCGATCGGGTGGTGGTGGATGGTTTGGATAAACTGCGCGAGGGAATGCGGGTAGAACTGGCTACTGGCGATACTGGTCCGGTTCCTCCCTCCACCGCCCGCCCTGAAGGCCGTACTCGCAAGGGTGAGGGGCAACGCCACAATTCACAATGATGTCCAAAGCGTCTAGTGCCTGCTAGACTCCCGGTACCTATCGAGAAAACAAGAAAAATTTGGGACGCACCAGGGAGATACGTCTCGGTAGCGGTTTTTCGATAGAAGGAACCCAAGCGGTTTACTCGTCAGGAGGGGGCTATGCCATGGCCGATATCCAAGAACAATTCATGCTTCAGCTCACGGAGGACTTGGTCAATAACCGGGTGATGCTGCCGACGCTGCCCGAGGTGGCGCTTCGGGTGAAAAAGGTGGTGGAGGATGAGCGTAGTACTCCTGCACAGATTGCCCGGATGGTAGGCAGCGATGCCGCCCTTTGTACGCGGTTGCTACGCGTCGCCAACAGCGCTTTCTATCGTGGTCGGGGTCCCGTCAAGAACGTGCAGGAGGCGATCTCTCGCCTGGGTATGTCACAGGTACACAATATCGTCAATGCGTTGGTCATGGAGCAGCTTTATCAGATGGCCTCCCTCAAGGCGCTACGTCCTCACCTGGCACGCCTGTGGGCGCATAGTACGCGGGTTGCTGCTATCGCCATGGTCCTCGCTCGTCGTTATACAAGGATTTCCCCGGAGCAGGCGATGCTCGGCGGTCTTATTCATGACGTAGGGACCCTCCCTATCCTCAGTCGGGCGGAAGGTTACCCTGCCTTGTTCAACAATCCTAAGATCCTAGCGGACGTAATTGCTGACCTTCACGGTGATGTGGGCAGTACTATCCTCGAATCCTGGCACTTTCCGCCGGAACTCGCTGCCGCCGCTGCCGAGCACGATGATTTGACCCGGGATAGCGGTCCGGTAAAGGATTTGGTGGATGTGATCCAGGTAGCCAACCTATTAAATTACGTAGGTACGGATCATCGCCATACCGCAGTCGATTGGAGCACGGTACCGGCTTTCGCCAAATTGGGGATTACTCCGGCGATGGGGATCGCGATACTCAAAGAGGCCGCGACGGAAATCCACGATACTCAAGCGATGCTTGGAACCTGAAATAACTGTTGCGTGCTGATCTCGCTGTTTTTCCTCTGGCTTACTTGCGGGCGTCAGAGGAAAAACAGCATATGGTTGCTTCCTCTGGTGTTGTTATAGACCGCTCTTCAGGCTCGCCTCGATAAATTCATCGAGGTCTCCGTCCAAGACCTTATCCGGGTCTCCGCGTTCGATATTGGTCCGCAGGTCCTTAATCCGGGATTGGTCCAAGACATAGGAACGGATCTGATGGCCCCAACCGATATCGGCCTTGGAATCTTCCATGGTCTGTTTTTCCGCCTGCTGTTTGTGTATTTCCCGCTCGTAGAGCTTGGCCTTCAGTTGTGACATCGCTTTGGAACGGTTCTTGTGCTGCGAACGCTCACTTTGGCACTGGACCACGATACCCGAGGGGACATGGGTAATACGGATGGCGGATTCTGTCTTGTTGACGTGTTGGCCACCGGCTCCGCTGGAGCGATAAGTATCTACTTTAAGGTCGGCAGGGTTGATATCGATATTGACATCTTCGTCAACCTCGGGATAAGCAAATACGGAGGCAAACGAGGTGTGGCGACGGTTGCCGGAATCAAAGGGAGACTTCCGTACCAGGCGATGGATGCCGGTCTCGGTACGTAACCAACCATAGGCGTAGGAGCCCTCAAAGCGTAGGGTAGCCCCTTTGATGCCTGCCACATCACCTGCGGAGACCTCCATAACCTCAACGCCGAAACTGCGCCGTTCCCCCCAGCGCAGGTACATGCGCAGCAACATCTCGGCCCAGTCTTGGGCTTCGGTGCCACCGGAACCGGATTGAATGTCCAGGAAAGAGTTATGGGCATCCATGGGGCCGGAAAACATGCGTTGTAGTTCCAGGGCGGCGACCCGTTCCTCGACGCGATCAAGGTCGGTGGTAATCACGTTGACCGCGGCCTCGTCGCCTTCTTCTCCGGCGAGGTCCAACAATTCCCGCGCCTCGTCCAAACGTCCACCCAGATCGCCGAGCGTTGCGACGATCTGTTCGAGTTGGGCCCGTTCACGGCCCAGGGTCTGTGCCCGCTCCGGGTCATTCCAGACCTTCGGGTCCTCCAATTCCCGCAGTACCTCGATCAGGCGGTCATGTTTGGTATCGTAGTCAAAGATACCCCCTCAGGATGCGGCTGCGTCCTTCCAGGTCTTTGATACGGTTGAAAATTGGGTTGAGTTCGAGCATTGGAATCCTTCGTTGCTATTTAGGTATTCTGGATTAAAAAGCCCCTGCATCGCCGGGTCTCAGCGGAACAGGGGCAGGGGATGGGACTCGTAATTCTGTGCGTGGAGGGAACGAGAATTTTATAACTTGTGTAAGGAGAGCAAGGCTTGCCTTGCACGTGCAAAGCAAGCTTTGCACTCCTATGTTTCCGCTGCACAAGTTAATAAATTACCGTTCTAAGGAGTACTGCTGGTACGGCTGCCATTACCGCTGATCGCTTCGGCTATTCTGACCACTCGGGGTGTTTTTTGGATACGATGGTAGACGAAGCCTGCTGTTTTCCTGTAACGCTGCATCCAGGCGCGTTTTTATCCAGTCGTAATGGGCCTGGAGATTGTCTCGTTCGCGGGTGAGGGTCGCTACCGACAATTCGGCATCCTGCAGACGTTGGTGCAAGTCGTAGAGTTGGGCCTGACTTGCCTGATAGCGGGTAGCCACATCATCCAGATGTGCTCGGTCGCCTGCACAGCGTCGCATCTCGGCACGCATCAGATCGATATCCTCGTGCGCCATATCGCGCCCTTCCTGGAGGTTAAGATTTTGGCGTTGCAGATCTTCCGCCTGACGTTCGGTGGTGGTCAGGCTTTTTTCCAACACGCCGATCCGCTCCTTGGCCGCCTGGAACTCCTGACGCATCTGTCCCAATTCCGTAGTGAGGGTATTCAACCGCTCTTGGGTCTGTCCGGCACAGCGGCATTCCTCTGTCGCCGCCTCTTCCGTCGCTTTTCCACTCCACGCGAAAAGTGCCAGTGTTACTGCTACCGCTACTGTCAGCGCCGGGACCGTAACCCCATTTTTCAGTTTGAGCATCGTTCGTTTCTCAATCGCGCATGATGGCTCCGACAATAGCGCCTGCTATCGTGATCTCGATGACGCTCCCCAAAAACCAGCTTACGGCAAGCGTCATCGGGATCGGCATATAGCTGTAAGAGCCGAAGCCCATGCTTACCCCGGTCGTCAAACCGAAAAAGAATCCCAACCGGATGCCCGACCAGAGTGATTTTTTGTCGACCAAGAACGTATAGATGGCAACAAAACAGGCGGCAAATACCAGCATAACCACATAGATGAGAGGAAGATTCATTTCCTTCATCGGGCGCCACAGGTTCGCCGTGGCTTCATAGGTAGATCTCAGCAATATTCCATGAAGTACGAAATCTAAAAGCGAACCAATAACAAATACGGCAAGAACCGCCAACCCCGCACGCTTCAACATTTTTCTTTCTCCTGCATCATTGGTGGGTCAATCGCAACGCCGTGATGCCCGATTCGGGCCGTCCTGCTGGGGAGAACCGTCAGGGGGCGTCACCGGCGGATGGTTGAAACAAATACTTTAAAGGTGCAACCGAAAAAACCGGAAAATCGCCGACTACTAACCTGCGCGTTGGGTTGGGGGCCGGGTGGGAATGGCACCCCCCCCGCCCCCGGCCGGCCCCAGCCACCCCCCCTACCCCCCCCCCCCGCCCCACCCCCCCAAACAACCCCCTCATAAAGACC
>CAUYUB010000211.1:0-3283 GCA_963575685.1 Gammaproteobacteria bacterium
ATAAAAAATCAAAGGATAATTTCCACCCCAAACACAAAAATCTGATTGACCTTTACGGAAGTAATGGGTTATCCCTCGATTACGGTTATAAAAAAGTTCGTGGCGGTGAGGGGTAAATATGTATTAAATATGTATCTAGTTGATACTTCAGTATGGGTAGACTTTTCAATTTTTTGAGGATATAAAAATGCAAGCGCGATTAGTTTTAGAGCAAAATAATGTTGTGATTCGTTTTCCCAAGGATTTAATGTCGCAGGAAGCATTGTCTAATTTGTTGGGATTTATTGAATTTATTGCTTTAACGAAAAAAGGACAGCTTCAAACAGAAGCAGAATTAGTGGCACAAATTCAGTATGAAGTGGCGAAAAACTTAAATTATGCGTTTTTAAATGACGATGTTTGGCATGGTGAGTTAACGCCGGTGGATTTAGCTGACAATCATGACCGTTATTTATATGATGAATGATAAACGGATTTTTGTTGATACCGGTGCGTATTTAGCCCGTTTTCATACCGCTGACCAGCGTTATCAGCAGGCTTATCAAGCATGGGAGCAGGTGCAAAATCAGCAACGTGTTGTGGTGACTTCTCATCATGTGATTGATGAGTTAGCAACGTTATTGGCTCGACGCACTGATTATGGGTTTTCGGCACGTAAAATTGGACAGATTTATGCGTCACAGCTTGCATTAATTGAGCGCAGTAGTGAAAGGGATGAGCAAACGGCGTTAGCATTTTTCCAGAAGTACGCAGATCAAAAGGTGAGTTTTACTGATTGCATTTCGTTTGCGATGATGATGCGTTTGCAAATACGACAAGTTTTTACTTTTGATTATCATTTTGCGCTGGCGGGGTTTGAAGTGTTTCCGTTGCCTTACGAGTTGTAATGAATCCAAACTCCATGACCCACGCCAACGAATACACCCTGGTCGAAAAACCCATCCTCGACCGTCTCCGTGCCTACGGCTACCGCTACATCCACCCCGACGAGCACCCCATCCTCCGCTCCCGCGAGAACGAGGTGCTGTTCAAGTCGTTGCTCGTCGCCGCTCTCGTCCGCATCAACGGCATCCTCAAAGACACCGCCGAGGCGATCATCGGCCCCGACCTACTGGCAGGACAAGACGGAGCTCAAGAAGGAACTGCGGGGACAGGTCCGCCGCATCATCCAGAGCATCAATCTCGACGGGTGGCAAAAGCAGATCCCGTTGGAGGTGGAGCACTACGCGGTGCTCTACTACGGCAAGCCCTGATGCACCTCACCATCGGCGATACAGTCATCCCCTACGAGGTGCGGGAGTCCAACAAGGCCACCCGCAAGAAGATCGTCGTCACCCCGGCCGGAGTTGAGGTGGTGGTTCCCGCAGGGACGCCCGTGGATAGCCCCGAGGGAGTGATCTCCTACGTGCAACGGAAGCGTCGCTGGGTGTTCGATTCGCTTCGTGAAGTCGAGAGGAAGCACCACTCCCTACTGATCCAGCAGTACGCCTCGGGGGCGAAGCTCCAATACCGGGGCCGGTGGTTGATGCTCGACGTACAGGCCGGGGACGTGTCGGAGGTGATGATTACCAGTCGCTCGAAGTTCCACGTCGTCGTCCCCGTTGGGTTGGATGGCGTTGAGAAATTAGAAACAATCCGAAAAGCCTTCGACCGGTGGCTTCGGGAGCGGGCACTGGATGAGGTGGAACGGTTCGGACATCACCACGAGGCGACGCTCGGGGTGTACGCGACAGGGTATCGGCTATCCGACGCCCGGAGCCGTTGGGGTTCCTGCGGACAGGACTAGGTGATCCGGGTCCACTGGCGGCTCGTGCAGGCCCCGACCCCGGCGCTTGAGTACGTCGTGGCCCACGAGGTCGCCCACCTTGCCCACCGGAACCACTCGCCGGAGTTCTGGGCGGCACTGTCGCGCACACTCCCCGACTGGACCGAACGGAAGGCGATGCTGGAGCGGTGGGAGTCGGAGCACCAGACCAGGCGCACATGACCGAGGGTGCTTATGTGCAAGTGAGCGGCAAAATTCACCTGGGTAGCCGGAGCTAATATGGCTAAACAAAAATAGGAAACAGGATGCGCCCACGGCATGGAAGTGTTCTACGCAATTTTACGCTGCTGGTCGGATGCTATCGCCTTCTGCAACAATGCTGCGACCTTTTCCGGGCCGAGCATTGCAAAGAACGACCCGAGTCGTGGACCTTGGGCCTTACCGAGCAGGGTCTCATACAAAAAGCGAAACCAAATCCCCGCTTCCAGATCGTATTTCCGGCCCACTGCAAAAACCAGGTTCTGGAGCGTATCAGCATTGAAAGAATTGGTGGCGGCCAGCGTTTCCAGTTCTTCGGATAAGGACAACAGGGCCGAAGAATAATCTCCCGGCGGCAGTTGTCCTAAAGTTGTGCTTGGGGTCTGTACGCCCGCATCTTTGATATATTCCAGCGCATGGCGGCAAAGCTGCCGGAAGAATTCGGCGTTTTCCTCCACCGCTGGGTCATAACGTCGCATATAATCATATAATAGCTCCATGTCGTCACTGCCGAGATTTTCCGCAACATTGATCAGCAACGCATAACTAATATCCGTCGCGCCGATGTCTGAAGCATCGTGGTGGTGTTGTAAGCTATCTACAAACCATAGTGCCGAGCCGGCCTCTTCCGCATCTTCCTTTTTTAAGGCAGTAATATAATTATCCACCAGGCGCGGTAAAATCGGCAGCCCCATCTTTCGTGCACGGTTGGGTTCCTCCAGCAGGAAATAGAGCAACGCCCCTACTGGGGCAAAGGACTGCCACTGCTCCATGGAGATCCCATTACCGACTTTCTTGGAGATCTTTGCGGCATTCTCGTCTAGGAACAATTCATACTTATAGGTGAGCGGCGGAGCGGCGCCGAGGAGGGTACAGATCTTCGAGCTTAACGACGCCGCGTCGAGCAGATCCTTGCCGTGCATTTCGTAATCTACGCCGAAGGCGTACCAGCGCATTGCCCAATCCACCTTCCAACCGACCTTAACCTTGCCGTCCAGGATCGAGATGCGTCCCTGATGGCCGCAAGAACGATACGCTTTGTCGTCACGGTCACAGCGGTAAGTAACCTCGTAAGTCTCCGGGTGGGTTTCTACCACACTCGTGGTGTAGATTTTTCCGCAGTGCTCACAGATCGGAAAGAAAGGACTCCAAGCGTCCCGTTTGTCGGGCGCGATGGTTTTGATAAACAGGTTGCGGATCGCATCATGCCTGTCCATGACGCGTTGCAGTGCCGCATTGAAGACCCCGGTTTTGTAGCAG
>CAUYUB010000212.1:0-3278 GCA_963575685.1 Gammaproteobacteria bacterium
ACCTTCATTAATTGTTTAGGTAGTTTGTGTCTCGGGCATATTGGCACAGAGGGGCGTGAGCGACCACATCCATCATGTCCCCGGCCGGCTGCGGGTACGTAATCCGGCTCTAAAAAATAATGCAGGACAGTTTAAGTCAGTAGAGGAAAGTCTGGCGGGGATGAGCGGTATCCAGGCTCTGCAGCTGAATTCTCTGACCGGGAGCATCGTGGTCAATTACGATATCCACCATATTGACGGAGCCGCTATTCCAATGCGGCTCAAGGAACACCGCCATGTGGATCGTCATCTAGAAATGAACGAACCTCTTCCGGTTCCGGAGGGATGGTCGTGGGGTGATTTTGCCGTCAATGCCGGCCAAATCGTCGGCAAGGCCGTCCTGGGTACCCTCCTGGAGCAGGCTTTTCTACGTTCCGCTACGGCTCTCGTTTCTGCCATCCTTTAACCTGTTGTTCGGTTGAGATAATACCTCGTCCAGCAAGCTCGGACGTCGGCGACCTGCTTAATCCCAATACCGTTCAATGGCCACGAATGGCCACGGCTCGCCATCAACGTGATCCGGCGGTTGATGCGCTTTTCGCTTTTCTCCCCTCCCTTCATCCCAACCCATCCCACAAATGGAAATGGGTTTTTCAGTGCCCGCCAACGGTGGAACGCGGCGAAGCGCGCTTGTCCAACGGGGCGATGCCCCAACGTTCAACGCTCACGGCAGGTCCTGCGGTAGTAGTAAGCTAGCACCTAGCCGAAAACCCAGCTGCGGAAGCGGTGCGCTCCTGTGATGCGGTTTTTTAAGATTCTTACTCTCCTGAACGTAAGGGAATTGTCCTATGAGTTTCGTTGTTCATATTGAATCCAGTGGTCGAGAAATCACCGTAGAACCGGAAGAGACGGTTCTGGATGCAGCGTTGCGCCAAGGGGTACACCTTCCTTACAGTTGCCGCGGGGGGTTGTGTGGGGTATGCAAGGCTACACTTCTGATGGGGGACGTGGATTATGGCCCGACGACGCCGTCAGCGCTGAGCCTGGAGGAACAAAAAGTGGGGATGGCCCTGCTGTGTCGGGCAATCCCCCGGAGTGACCTGCACCTTCAAATCCGGGAAGTAAAGCAGACACAGGATATCCAGGTACGAATTCTGCCCTGCCGTCTGGAAAAGAAAGAATTGCTCGCCCCCGATGTGCTCCGTCTCTTTCTGCGGCTACCCGCTAGCGACCGTCTTCCCTTCCTACCTGGGCAATACATTGAGTTTCTATTGCCGAATAACCGCCGTCGTGCCTTCTCCCTGGCCAATACCCCCCACCATGACGAATTGTTGGAGCTGCATGTGCGCCACGTTTCCGGCGGGAGCTTCACTACCTGGTTGTTTCAGGAACTATCGGAGAAACCTCTCCTGCGGATACAAGGTCCGCTTGGCTCCTTCACTTTTCAGGAAGATTCTGAACGGCCTGCCATTCTGATGGCAGGGGGTACCGGTTTTGCCCCGGTAAAGTCGATCCTGGAATACGCCTTTGCGGAGGGAATCGAACGGCCGCTCCATTTGTATTGGGGCGCAAGGGCACGGTGCGACCTGTATCTGGATGAGCTGCCGCGTCTCTGGATGCAGCAATATTCCAACTTTCGTTACACGCCGGTACTCTCCGCGCCGACTGCGGAGGATGCCTGGGAAGGACGTACCGGGCTGGTCCATGCTGCCATTGCCGCCGATTATCCCGATTTGTCCCGTCACGAAGTGTATGCCTGCGGTCCGCCACCCATGACCGCCGCTGGCCTGGACGCCTTCGCTGCCTGCGGCTTGCCGCGGGAGTATTACTACTCGGATGCTTTCGAGTACGCCAAAGACTCGTCCGGCACGGTATCCGCCTAAGAAATGCGTTATTCGGGAAATAGGTGAAATCGCCGACACGCGACTTACTGATTTCCCGATAACCGCCCCCGAAAAAAGGATTTACGTACCATGTTCCGTCCTCATCCGCTCTGGATCGGACTGCGCTATGCACGGGCACGACGGCGCAATCACTTCATTTCCTTCATCTCGCTCATCTCGATGGCAGGCATCGCGGTAGGTGTAGCGGTCCTTATTACGGTCATGGCGGTGATGAATGGGTTCGAAAAAGAGGTACGCCAGGGCATTCTGGGGACGGTTGCCCACGCCACCCTCAGCGGCCCTGGGGGTACGCTCGACCATTGGAAGGAAGCCGCCCGCATCGTGATGACCCATCCGGAGGTAACCGCCGTCGCTCCCTTTGTCAACGGTGGTGCGATGGTGACCGAAGGCAGGACCGTAGTGGGGGTGATGGTGCGTGGGATCGAACCGGAGGCCGAGGTTCGTGTCGCCGACCTCGGCAGTCACCTCGTCGCTGGCAGTTTGGATGCTTTGGTCCCGAATGGGCAGGGCATTCTTTTGGGACGGGTACTGGCTGAACGACTCGGCGTCGGTATGGGCGGACAAGTGACCCTAATTACCGCCCGGGAAGACACCCCAGGCGCCGATGCCCTGCCCAAGCTCAGTCGTCATCCAGTGGTAGGGATATTTGATCTAGGGATGCGCCAATACGATACCGGCCTGGTCCTTCTGCACCTAAGCAACGCCGCACAACTATTCGGGCTTGGAGAACGCATCAATGGGTTGCGCTTAAAAGTGGCGGATCTCTATCAGGCCCGAAGGATTGCCCATGAAGTGGCCCAGGCGCTGCCCGGATATTCCACCGTCTCCGATTGGACGCGCCAGAACGCCAATTTTTTCATTGCGCTGGCCCAACAGCGCCAAATGATGTTTATCATCCTCGGCCTGATCGTTGGGGTAGCGGCCTTCAATATCGTCAGTACCTTGGTGATGGTCGTTACCGACAAAGCGGCGGCCATCGCCATCTTGCGTACTCTGGGGATGACCCCGGCAGGGGTGATAACGGTATTCATCGTTCAGGGTAGTCTCATTGGATTGATCGGTACTCTGGCCGGAGTTGCTGGAGGGGTGGCGTTGGCCCTCCACGTAGAATCTCTGGTCGCCGCCATCGAATCACGCTTCGGAATACAATTCCTGGCTCCAGACGTCTACCCCATTTCACGCCTACCTTCCGATCTACATTGGGCCGATGTGACTCATATTGGTCTGGTCGCCTTTGCTCTGAGCCTGCTGGCTACCCTTTATCCCGCTTGGCGCGCCGCCTCTACTCGTCCTGCCGAGGCGTTACGCTACGAGTAGACCTCGTTCAGCCGATATTACTTGGCTATCCACCTAACCCGCGACACCCAACGCCCCTCTCCCTCGCAGGCAGAGACC